>JAPPJC010000081.1 GCA_028820455.1 Acidimicrobiaceae bacterium | reverse complement strand
CACTAAAAGACACCTAGCACGCACCACCCGAGCGGATTACGCGAAGAAGAACCATGAGCTTATTATAACAATGAAACGCTGTGCTCCCACTGGGCCACACCCCTAAGTTGGTTCTGGTGTTGGACTAGAACATTGTAGCAGTGAAACAAGCAACAATTTAATTGGTTCTGGTGTTCTGCCCAGTTGAGTCGCCTGTATTCGCGGGGTTTGCTGTTGGCACTGCTGGTGGTTGTCTGTTGAGCCGCGCGATCGTAGTTGCGTAGCTTTGATGTGATCGCTATGGGATCGCGCATTCAACCGGTGGAGGTGGCATCTGTGGGAATAATGGTTGGACTAAATATTATGACTAGTTGTGAACGTGGAGTGTGGGAGTGAAAAGATAATATAGGAAGAGGATATGGCTCGCATTTCGGTTGACACGTTTGTCGATCGGGGTCTGATCCAAGCAGACGAATTGAGTGGTCCTATAGGTGCAGCGGAGTTCAAGGCTCAATACCGCAGATTATGAGCCGAGTCAACGAAACCGGTGCGGAGGTGACGATCACTAAACACGGACGCCCTGTCACCAAGCTGGTTGTTTTGTGGTGGTGTTGGGTTGTGAGTTCATCAGATAGTGCGCGGAAGCAGTTGGAGGCGGAGGTCTGGTGGTTTTTGCCTGCGGATTTGTTTGATGAGGAGTGGGATTTGACCCGAGGATCTGGTCCCACTTATTCGGGAGGTGGAGCGGTGGGACGTCGCGCGAAGTGACCGAAACGCGAGATAGTGAACGCTGCGTTGTATGTGGCGGCTACCGGGTGTCAGTAGCGGGCTCTGTCTGCTTGCCGTCCGCATTGCAGCACCGTGCCACCGCTATCATGTGACCTGGAGCCGCGACAGAACCTGGGAGAGGGCCGTGGACCGGTTGCGTGCTATGGTGCGTGTCTCACAGGGCAGCGACACCGACCCATCGGGGTCCGTGGTCGACGTTCGTAGTGTGCGGGCAGCAGCCACCGTAGGTGCTGCCAGCGGGGGTTTCGACGCCGCGAAGAACATCGGGACGCAAGACCCTCGGGTTGGTCGATACCATGGGCTTGTTGATAGCTGTCGTGGTGGTGGTGGCGAATGTCTCCGACAACGCAGGCGGGACGGCCACTGTGGATCTGGGTTGCGGTAAACGCGGACGTCTTGGGAAGATCTGACACGACGACAGAGTTCAAAAAGACGTTCTCCCTGCACTGTAGTGATATCGGCATCACCTCCCAAAGCATACCGAGAACCCCACACTGCACTTCCGAAGTGCAGGCCTACCGCTGGATAGCCGAGCGTACATGGGCGTGGCTGATCAACCACAGGTGCCTGCGAATCGACTACGAACGAGACCCAGCCACCGCAGCAGGATACCTATGGGCAGCCCACGCACGCACACTCCCATACCGCCTCACACAAACACCCCAAAAACCCACCACCACCAAAAACCAACGCGACAGCCTCTTAATCTATTTTGCGGTATCGGACTTCTACAATAGGAACTTCCCACCTATCCGTTTTAATGTATTGTCGCTACCTTTCCTCTTCGGTGTCGTCTATTGTTCGTGACACCATGGCTATGACTTTAGCATTATCGACAGTTGATGTTCCTTTGTTTTCTGTATTATCTGTGCCCTCTCCTACGTCTTCTATGTCTTCGCTGCCGATGTCTTGAATCTTCGGCCATTTCTTCCTAACCGCACTTTTTGATAGGCGAACCAACTCACGGTTCTGTCTATCGCAAATCAAGACATTCCTTTGGTTGGGGTTTCTCGAATCTCCAACTGAGTTCAGCATGGTTGGATGACCAGCGGAAATTTCTATTAATGTCCGATGAATTCGATGTTTATTATGTTTCCTATCTGCATAGCTTAAATCCAAATCACTTAAGCCTAGTATTTCATGCGCAACACGAATTCTTTCGTCGTAGCTTGAACCAACAGCATGGAGACTGTCTCTTCGGTCTACACCCTGACCCGTGATTTCATTGATGTAGGGGAGTGACTCATATGTACGGTTATGTACGGTGATGATCAGCAAAGTATCCATCGCGAGTCATGCCCACGTAAGACAATCTTCGTTCAGACTCAGTATCATCGTCATATGGTCTTCAAGATACGCCCGCATGAGACGTGCCGCTTCATGTGTTCTCCCCAAGATAGCAAAATCAGGCCAAGCGGCGGATTTGTTGAGTTCTTTAGTACGTTCGATGTAAGCGGCTACTTTGGCGCATTCTGATACTGGGTCTTTCACGTCGCGGATGAGATGTGTGTTCTGTCGAGTGTCGCCCATTTTCCACCTCGATGATCATTTTCACGTGCCTTGTCGATCTGTATAGGATGATCTTTTTTTCATCCTGTCTTCATTGTGGCTGATCAAACTGTTGGAGGTGCTGATGATATTAGCGGTAGAACGATAGTTCTCAACTAGACAGTGGATTCGAGCATCAACATCCTCTCGGTATCGTTGTATGAACTCAATGTTCGCACCACGGAAACCGTAAATGGCTTGATCATCGTCTCCTACAGCGAGGATAGTTGCATAGTGGTCTTCGTCTCTGCCTGCTTCGCTGGCAATATGTGTGATCATCTCATACTGCTGTGAATCGATGTCTTGATACTCGTCGATCAGCACGTATTCGTATTCGTCTAGAAGACGATCACGGATTTCGTCTGCGTCACGTTCTCCAGCCGCATAATCTGGTGTTCATCGAGAAACAGTAGCACCTTTTCCAGAACCGCGAAGCTGAGTTTGACCGCTGAAGAGAGACGGATATCAGTTTTAAAAGCTTGGCTAATGTTTTCCAACGCAAACAATATAGAATGCTCACCCCGTTCAAGCCCTAAACTTTCGGCTGATTTTCCGAGTTCTACCAAAACTACTATTCCTGCTTCGTTGCGTAATTCAAGCTGATTCCTCAGGTCTTGAAAATCGGTTGACAAGCTCATATGAAACAAGCCGCGACCTATGCTCTTGAGCGAAACAGGAGCCTGATCACTGAATCCTTGACGTTTCCAACCTTCTAGTAGTTTCAGTAAGCTCTCATTGAGGATCTCCACGTTGTGACTTTTTCGTAGCCACATCTTCAAACCTGAAAGCGTTACCTCTGCTTCTTTGTTTTCGCCTAATTCAGGGAAATGTTACTCCAAAACATCACAGAAGGATGTCTACACCTTATGCAGTCTTTGAAGTCTAAGCAGAGAATCATCTCTTAATCTTATGGCGATACCAGGCTGTGAAGTAAATCCCTCGTTTTAATATCCCGACTTCGCTCATTGAAAGGTGATTACGTGAAAGCAGGCTGAATTGGCAATTCAAGTCTTCCTCGCTGAACAACAGCACACAATCAGCTGCCAGACCGTCTCTTCTAGCTCTACCTGCTTCTTGTAGGTAATTCTCAAGCGATGCTGGCACGTCTGCATGCACAACCAGGCGCACGTTGGCTTCATCTATCCCCATCCCGAATGCGCTGGTAGCTACTATTACCGGCAACTCTCCAGATAAGAATGCCGTTTCTCAGTGAATACGGTTATCCGACAGATACTCAGAGTCAAAACTTTCGGCTACTTTACAGCATTTCAATTTCTCCTGAGGTGTCAACCTCATGGAGCGGGCGACCGGAATCGAACCGGCATCATCAGCTTGGAAGGCTGAGGTTCTAACCGTTGAACTACGCCCGCCTATGTTTGAGGACTGGTCTTGGATGTAATCATATCAACAAACAAACATATACATATTTAGGATGAACACAGCGTCACACATATTCAGTGGCGGTACAATCGCTATGTGCATACTAGTATAGAAACACTCGGCGGCAACCTGATCAGAATTGATGTCGAGGTTGATGAAACGGAATTGGAAACCGAAATCGCAGAAGCGTTCAAACGCATCAGCCGAAACGTTCGCATTCCTGGCTTTCGTCTCGGCAGAACACCAAGACGAGTCCTTGAAGCGAAATTAGGCAGCGAAACAGGCCGTGCAGAAGCTTTTCGTGTTTGCCTGCCGAAATACTATCGGCGTGCTGTTATAGAATGCGCTGCAGATGTTATAAGCAACCCTGAAATCCAAATCAATTCCGGGCAGCAGTCGGGCTCATTGAAATTCAGCGCTGAAGTCCAGGTAAGACCTAAGATCTTTATTGCGGATTATGAGAACCTCAAAATTACAATACCCAATCCAACCGTTGAACCCGAAGAAGTGGATGCCGAAGTAACTGCTCTCCGCCGTCAATTTGCAGAACTATCAACGGTTAGTCGCCCGGCAATTGATGGGGACCGCCTGAAAATCGATATCAACTGCACCGTGAATGGTGATACATTGGACAACCTGACCGCAGCTGATTACGACTACGAACTGGGAGTAACCGCTGCCTCTGATACTGAAAAATCGATTACCGGCGAAATAGATAAAAACCTAAGAGGATCCAAAGCGGGTGATATTTTAGATTTTCACGCTGAGCATCCAGATCCTGACTGCGAAGATCATTTAAGGTTCAAAGTGATCGTAAAAGAGGTCAGAGAAACGATATTACCGCCATTGACCGATGAATTCGTAGCAGCGAATTCTGAGTGCAAAACTGAGGAAGAACTCCGTGCAACCATCCGTGCGAACCACTCTGCAATCAAAAAGTCTCAAGCCGTTAATGCCTGCCGTAACGCCACGAATACTGCACTTGCCGACTTGGTTCAAGAAGCTATACCGGAAGTTATGATCGAGTCGGTCATGAAGCAGAATATTGACTCAATCAACAAAGAACTCAGTAATCAGGGGGCTACTCTCGATAAGTATCTCGCATCCCTAGGACAATCCGAGAACGAGTTTTTGAATGATCTACGCCAACAAGCGGAACAAGTGATAAAACTTGATTTGGCTCTTAGGGCTGTAGCCACCGCTGAAGGATTAGAAGCAAGCGATGAAGACCTAACACAAGAAATAAGTTCCACACTGGCAAACACGACAACCCCGGAGACAATTGCAAGCAAAACAGGTCAAAGTGATCTCCACACCGGAGGTTTCAACGACAACCTCGGCGAAGAAAGTGATGCCAAAACAGTTGATGGTCGGGATAAGCCTGAAAACTTTGCCACAAACAAAAACATGGAAAGTGCTTTCGATTCCGCTGCAACAGAAAACGAAACAACACAAAAGTTCAAAGCCTTACAGGAAGCTGGAATGGCCACAGAAATGAAGGCCGTACTGTCAAAACAAGCAGCTATGCGATGGATCAACGAAAGATCGTTACTTGTTGATCACAACGGGGCAGTCATCGAGAGTGGATTGATATTCGGTGACTGAACCGCTTCCGAACCATGATCGCATCACCTTAGAATAAACTCAAATCACAAGTAATAACAGATGAATAATATAATCCATAGAAACGGTCATGATCGATGATACCGACTAAAGCAAGTGGCTATTTAGTGCCCACAGTAGTAGAGCAAACCGTCAAAGGCGAACGAGCTTTCGATCTTTACAGCCGCCTACTCAAGGAGAATATCGTCTTCTTGGGCACTCCGGTGGACGATACCGTGGCTAACTTGATCTGCGCCCAACTGCTGTATCTAGAGTCTGAGAACCCTGACAAGGATATCAACTTGTATATCAACAGTCCAGGCGGTGATATCAACGCCCTGTTTGCCATCTACGACACAATACAATACATAAAGCCCGAAATCGCTACCATTTGCTTTGGCCAAGCAGCTTCTGCCGCCGCCGTACTCTTAGCTGCAGGAGCTAAAGGCAAAAGACTGGCACTCACTCACGCTCGCATACTTTTGCATCAGCCTTACGCTGGAGCTCGTGGACAAGCAAGCGATATCGAGATTGTAGCCACTGAAGTAGCCCGCCTTAAAAACTCACTGGAACAGATACTCGCATTTCATACGGGTCAGCCTATCGAACGCATAGCAACAGACACTGATAGAGATTTTGTGATGACAGCTCAAGAAGCAAAAGACTATGGAATCATCGACCAAGTGATCGAAACACGTGATTTTACGAATACCAGCGACGAAACGCAGACAAGTAACTAATTGAGAGACTCAAAACTCTGAACCACTGAGCCTGGAGTAACAGTGCTAGGCAATGGCAGAGAGATACCGTCATGCTCTTTTTGCAGTAAGTCTCAAAAGCAAGTGAAAAAACTCATTGCGGGTCCTGATGTTTATATTTGCGAGGAATGTGTTGGTCTGTGTAATGAAATCATCAGAACAGAACTTCCTGATCTAGAACAACGAAACGAATACCGAATAGCCAACCCTCCACCACCTAGTGAGATACGCTCCACGCTTGATGAACATGTGATCAGTCAAGCAAATGCGAAACGCGTCTTGTCTGTGGCCGTCTACAACCATTACAAGAGAATTCATCTCGGCACTAACAAAGAATCAGATGTAGAACTTCAGAAGTCCAATATTCTTCTCATTGGGCCTCCAGGCTGTGGGAAGACGCTCATCGCCCAAACTTTGGCCCGAATGCTGGATGTGCCTTTTGTCATCGTTGATGCCACCACTCTCACTGAAGCCGGTTACGTAGGCGAAGACGTCGAAAATATACTGCTCAAACTTCTAAGAACAGCTGATAATCAAGTTGCAAGAGCTGAAGCCGGCATCATCTATATCGACGAGATCGACAAGATAGCCCGCAAGAACGAAAATCCGTCCGCTGTTCGAGATGTATCAGGCGAAGGTGTGCAGCAAGCACTCCTTAAAATGCTTGAAGGCACATCGGTGCTACTATCACCTCAAGGGCGGAACAACCAACTTCAACAAGACACCATGCAGATAGACACTACCAATGTGCTCTTTATATGTGCTGGAGCCTTCACGGACATAAAACAAGCCATTAAGCATCGCCTAGGAGTAGGTACTATGGGCTTTGGGGCTAATATACTCACACTATCTGAACAGCATTCAGAAAACATACTCTCACAGGTAACGCCGGAAGACTTGACCAGGTTTGGTCTCATACCGGAATTCGTTGGCCGATTACCGGTAGTTGGAGTAGTCAACGATCTAGATCAAGACTCCCTAGTACGTATTCTTGTAGAACCACAGAATGCCCTTATCAAGCAATACCAAGAAATATTTCGCTTTGAAAGCGTGGATCTGCGTTTCACATCAAGAGCACTTGAAGCCATAGCCGAAGAAGCTTTCAAAAGATCTACAGGTGCTAGAGCCTTACGTTCAGTACTCGAAGAAGTATTACTCGACACAATGTATGACCTACCTGAACGCAAAAACATCACAACTGTGATCATCGATAGTTCCGACGTGCACCAGAAAGTCAATCCCACACTGAGGCCTCGACCTCTACCCGATAAACGACCTCTACCCGACAAACCTGAACACGAATACCGTTTCCAGCAGACCAACTAACCAGTGCTGAAGTAGCCACTACCGAAAAGCAGCTGCTAGCACCATAGAAGACTTATGGACTACGACAAAGCCATAGACTACCTCTACAGTCTAGTCAACTACGAAACCATACCACATGCAGGTCGTATAGAAGGTTTGCGTGTTGATACCACACGCAAACTCATGTGGTATACGGGTGATCCTCATAAAGCCTACCGTGTGATTCACGTGACCGGTACCAACGGCAAGGGCTCAGCAGTGCAGATGATCGCACAACTTTTGCAGTCCATGGGGCTTCGGGTGGGGATGTTCACAAGCCCACATCTTGTGGAGACAACTGAGAGGATCAAAGTGAACAATACCCCCGTAACACCTGCAATTTTTGGTGAATTGGTTGGAGATATAGCTCGCATTGCCGATTTGATCGATAACAGAACCACCTGGTTTGAGACGATCACAGCAGCCGGTTTTGTGCATTTCGCGAATGTTGCTGTTGATGTGGCAGTAGTGGAAGTAGGCATGCTAGGCAGATTCGATGCTACCAATGTGGTGGAAGCCGATGTGGCGGTTATCACTAACGTAGCCAAAGACCACACAAATGGCGAAACAGGCTGGCGTAAAGCCGTAGCAAAGGAAAAAGCGGGCATTGTGAAACCGTCTTCAAGAGTGGTATGCGGCGATACTCATCCAGTGGTGACCGCCGCGTTCAGTGCTGAACAATCAAAACAAATGCTGGAAAGAGATAAAGACTTCGGAGTGTCCGAAAACCATCTTGCAGTAGGTGGTCGTTGTTTAAGTGTCTACACGCCCTACACTCACTATGAAGACCTGTTCGTTAAACTGCACGGGAGCTATCAAGCTTGCAATGCTTCGCTAGCAGTGACTGCGGTGGAGACCTTTTTTGATGCTGCTCTACCTGAAGACGTGATAACAGAGACATTAGCGAATATTACGATCGACGGCCGTTTCGAGATCATCGGAAGACGTCCTTTGGTGGTTTTGGATGTAGCTCACAACACGGACGGAGTAAAGGCTGCAACGACTACACTTTACAGTGATTTCGCCCCTTCTGGCCGACGTTTACTAGTGATAGGCTTTCAAAGCGGTCGGGACATAAGCGAAATTCTCAAAGCTCTTGAAATAGACGCCGACTTAGAGGTTTTCGCTTGCACCGCACCAACAGCGCGAGGTGTACTGGCAACTGAAGTAGCAGCAATAGCCGAACGATTAGGAATCAGCAGTGTTGAGGCATACGATGATCCTGCTGAAGCCTTTCAACGGGCAGTAGCTTCGGCCCAACCGGAGGATTCTGTGTTGGTGTGTGGCTCCTTCACAGTTGTAGGAGCAGTTAAAGCAACACTAGCTGATACGATAGTAGGCCACTAAAATTAAGAGGCCAATGAGACCCGATAACAGAAGCGGATCATGAAACAGACTTTAATCATATGCAAACCTGACGCTGTTGAACGTGGCTTAGTGGGTGAAATCATCAGCCGCTTTGAGCGTAAAGGCCTGACATTGGCCGCAGCTGATCTGCGTTTGCTCGACCCCAGCACGTTAGCCAGCCATTACAGTGAACACATCAACAAGCCGTTTTATGGTGAATTAGAAGAGTTCATGACCCGTGGGCCGGTATTCGTGGCAATCGTAGAAGGACCAAAAGAAACTTGGCGTATAGTACGCGAAATGCTAGGTGCTACCAACCCTCAGGAAGCTGCACCAGGAACTATTCGTGGCGACCTGGCAACACAGCTAACCGAAAATCTAGTGCATGGTAGTGACTCAGCTGAATCTGCAGAACGCGAAATCAAGATATTTTTTCCTGATTCGAATAACCGTTAATCAATGATCGACGGTTGGAGTAATAGTCACACCACCCGAGCCGTCGATCAACCCCGAACAAACTTGATTGTCATTGACTCACAGTTGGAGTGAGAGTCAATGACAATCAACAGATGACTGTTACCATCAATGTAATGGCATTGTTGCTGAATCTGTCGACTAACTTTTCCACCGATGGTGAAACGATTTATGAAGCTGGACTTTTTATCTCACATAGCCCAAAACACTAAACTCGGGTACACTTTATGTAGTCGTTAGTTATTACGCTATGAGTTGTTGACAAGTTCAACCGACCGAATGAGTTCCGATAAACAACATGAGATACAAGATGAAGCCTCAGAACATGCTTGATGTTCTGGCGTCTGTGATTGGTAATGATATAGCCCTTGATCTGGGTACTGCTAACACTGTTATGTACTCACGGGGCAAAGGAGTGGTACTCAACGAACCATCGGTTGTAGCAGTTGACACACAAAGTCGTAAGGTACTGTCAGTGGGTTCTGAAGCCAAAGATATGGTGGGCCGTACACCGAAACATGTTCGTGCGGTAAGGCCACTACGTGATGGCGTTATAGCCGACTTCGACATGTGTGAAGAAATGCTGCGTTACTTCATACAATCCATGAATCATCGCCGGTGGATCAAACCACGCATGGTGATAGCAGTGCCATCAGGTATTACCGGGGTGGAGCAACGAGCAGTTCAGGAAGCTGCCGAGTATGCAGGAGCTAGACGACCGGTCAAGATCATCGAAGAACCAATGGCTGCCGCTATCGGTAGCAATATGAAAGTATGGGAACCTGTCGGCAACATGATTGTGGACATCGGGGGTGGCACCACGGAAGTGGCTGTCATCTCTCTGGGTGGGATCGTTACCAATAAATCTACAAGAGTCGGTGGTGATGAAATAGACGAAGCGATCATGCAGTACATTAAGAAAGAGTTGTCTTTAATGGTTGGTGAACGCACAGCTGAGCAGATCAAGATGACTCTCGGATCGGCTTATCCACTTGAACAGGAGATGCAAGCTGAGATTCGAGGTATGGATCTCACCACCGGATTGCCCAGAACATCGACGATTACTACTGTTGATGTTCGTATGGGTATACAAGAACCAGTCAACGATATTTGTGACGCTGTGTGCAGTACATTAGACGACACACCACCGGAACTAGCAGCTGACATCATGGAAAAAGGCATAATGCTAACTGGTGGAGGTGCTTTGCTCCGCGGCTTGGATCAACTAGTGGCTAATGAAACTGGCATTCCGGTTACTGTGGCTCATGATCCGCTTACTTCAGTGGTAAGAGGCTCAGGCCAGATACTTGAAAAC
The DNA here is from genome assembly GCA_028820455.1 of Acidimicrobiaceae bacterium. GTDB lineage: Bacteria > Actinomycetota > Acidimicrobiia > Acidimicrobiales > Aldehydirespiratoraceae > JAAXHB01. The sequence goes on along the minus strand of JAPPJC010000081.1, from coordinate 76,816 downwards.
CTTGAAAGATTGTCAGATTCTGTGATATCCACAAACAGCTACTGATTTCGCTTTAATATGCCGGTCCTACCAGGACGCGGCCGGTCTCGATTGCGTCTAGGTCTGTTGATTTTCACAGCTGTGGCGTTCATGACTTTGGACTTTCGGGATTACGAACCATTGGAAAAACTGCAAAGCGGCGTACGTGATCTTCTTCATCCGGTTATATCCGTGGGTAATTCAGGCCTGAACTCTGTAAGTGATGTCTGGGCTGCCACTTTCGGGGGCAGCCACTTACGACGTGTCAATTACGAGTTGCGTGCTGAAATTGATCGTCTCGAGGGAGCCGCTATACAGGACGAAACTGTTCGTGAGACTTACAGGCAAGCACTCGAAGCTATCGATATCGACTACATTACCGATATCGAACGACTAACCGCTTTGGTTTTGCGTGATAATACCGGTAATTTCAATGACAACACGATAGTCATCGACAAAGGCCACAGCGATGGATTAGTGCCGGGCATGGCTGTAGTCACAGGAGCCGGAATGGTAGGTACCATAAGAACAGTCGGAGCAGATCACAGCATAGTGACCACTATCAGCAACCCTGAACTTACTATAAGTGTTCGGCTGGTAAGCACTAACGAGGTCGGACTTGGACATGGGGTAGCGGGTGATCACACTCGATTTGTGGTGGATACCGGTCTGAGATGGCCTGAAGTTGATCCTCGAGCCCATTTGGCTGAAATTGGTAGCCCGGTGATAACCGCAGCAACTAGCCGTTATCCCGCGAACATTCCAATTGGACGAATTGAATCTGTGGAATCGGCTAAAGCGGGTTTGGTGCAAATAGTTACAATTGAATTGGCAGTAGATACAGGCGATCTTAATTTTATAACAGTTCTACTAGAAGAACCCGATGATTTACCACCAAGCAACTCGAACTCACCATTCGGTGATATCACACCGATGGACAACCTTCCACCGGCAAATGTCTTACCCGAACAAGACGCACCATAGTAACTAGAGTGTTTCTTTGGCTTGTGTACTTGCCGTAAACGAGTGGTTTACCGTCGGTAGCTAGGGCACTACCGTGACGTTTCTAAAAGTTACCGGCCTGTTCATAGTGGTACTGACTGCCCAACTCACAGTATTCACAAGAATACAAGTTGTCGGTGTCGCTCCTGAATTAATGGCATTGATCGCTGCCATGGCAGGTTTGATAGCAGGATCACAAAAGGGTTCACTGATAGCATTTTTTGTGGGCCTGCTTTGGGATGTTTATCTCACTACACCATTGGGGCTTTCTGCTATATCGTTTGCGATATCGGCTTACGCAGTGGGAAGTATCGAGGAAGGACTTTTCCCTAGCACTAGAGTTCAAACAGTGGTTTTAGTAATGGCTGCCACAGCAATTTCACTGATTCAATACGTAATATGGGGTGGATTGATAGGACATAATCATCTACTGAGCTCGGAACTTCCCAAGATTATTGTGGTCGCATCCGCCATAAACGCAATCTTAGCTGTGCCGGTCACTCCACTGATGCAATGGATTCTTAAACAATCCGAGTCCAATTGAATTATGATCGCAAGATTACGATTGCTGATCAACCATTGGAGTTGTAAATCATGACATGAAGGTTATTTCCGTGGTTTTTGAACTCGTGATCTTTTTTGATTTCGCAATCACACTCAAATCACAGCAACCGGTGACCATATGCAGTTAGATGACTCAAAACTGAAAGACTCTCAAAATCTACGATTACGCATAGTGGGCTTGGTAGTGCTTTGTCTGCTGGCTGCGCTATTTTCGAGGCTTTGGTATTTGCAGATACTTGAGACCAAAAAGTTTCAGACTAAAGCTTCGAGTAATGTTCTTCGGATCATGCATGAAGAAGCTCCCAGAGGTCGCATCTTCGATGCTAAAGGACGCATTTTAGTTGACAATGAGGTTGCTTACTCGGTGATGGTCGATCGTAATGATTTCAGTGAGAAACTCAATGAGAACGAACAACAGGAAGTGATAGTCCGATTAGCACAAATACTGAGCCTCTCAGGTCATCTCACTAAAGCTGCAGAAATCTCAACGCGATTATCCAGTCATGATTTCGGGCCATTCGACAAAGTGCCCGTAGCTATTGACATCAACCTGGATCTTCTATCCTACCTGGGAGAACGATCTGCCAACTTCCCTGGTGTTTCAGTGGAAGAGAGAACAATCCGCACTTATCCTTATGGAAACTTAGCAGCCCATGTGCTTGGCTATGTAGGGTCTATCAACCAGCAAGAGTACAACACAAAAAACGCATTGACCGACCCTAAAGATGCTGACGCTAAAGTCTACCGAATAAGTGACGAGATCGGGAAGAGTGGTGTCGAACGAACTTTCGAAGACGATTTAAGAGGCATTCCTGGTCAGCGTGTTGTAGAGGTCAATGCTTTCAATGAAATGGTTTTAGAACATCAACAATTGTATCGAGAACCAGTACCTGGAAACGACATACATTTGACTATTGACATCGATCTTCAACAACTCCTTGAAAGACAATTACAGCACGGCCTTGCAACAGCTAAAACACAATCCATACCTGAAACCGGCGAAGAACAGCCTGTTACCCCCGGTTTCAGAGCTCCCGCCGGTGCAGGAGTGGTACTCGATCCGCGCAATGGATCTGTTTTAGCTATGGCATCCTTCCCAACTTATGATCCCGCTGAATTCGTCAGCGGCATCTCGCAAGCCTTCTTCGACGAGCTCACCACTGTCGACAACTACTCGCCGATACTCAACCGCGCCATTCAAGGGGAGTACCCTCCAGGCTCTACTTTCAAGTCTATAACCACCTACGCAGCACTTACGCAAGGAATAATCGGAAGCAACACGAATGCCCTGATCGATGTTGACGAATTCTATTCTGACACTGGCACCTACAAGTATCCTTTTTGCTCGGTGGAATCGGATACCTGTATTTTCGACAGTCCTTACTGCTGCGAACGTGGCGTTGACCTGCGCGACGCAATAGCTGTGTCGAGTGATACCTATTTCTACCGACTCGCAGGGGAAGGGTTCTTCCATCTTGAAAGGCCCGACGACGAAGGAATTCAGGCAGCCGCCAAATTATTCGGGTTTGGGAGCAAAAGTGGCATACCCTTACCTTTTGAACGCTCCGGAGTGGTACCTGATCGAGAATATTATGATCGTTTATACTCACAAGGAGTTTTTCAACGTGATGGTAGCCAATGGTATGCAGGTGACACTATCAACCTAGCCATAGGGCAGGGCACTCTGCTGGCCACACCTCTGCAAATAGCAAACTCCTACGCTGTGCTTGCCAATGGAGGGAAGTTGTACCAGCCCAATATAGTCAGCAAAATCACCGATCGTAACGGACGAGTCGTCAAAGATTTCGGTGCGCGTTTAGTGGACGACATAGATATGCCTTCATTTGTTATAACCCCACTGCTGGATGGGCTCAATGCCACTACCGCATACAACCTACCGAGTACTTTCGAGGATAATAGATCTCTTTTGACGGGTACCGCTTATAAGGCTTTTAACCAATCTGGCACAGGAGGGGTTGACTTTCCACTAACCAAATGGCCAGTGGCAGGTAAAACAGGCACAGCAGAAAAGAAAGACAAAGCGGATTCGGCGTGGTTTGTGGGTTTTGGCCCATCATCTTGGCCCGAGCAGGGAATATTCAACATGCCTGAAGTTGTAGCGACCTTACTTCTTGAAGAAGCAGGATTCGGAGGTGATATAGCGGCACCTGCTATAGCTCGTTTACTGTTAGCTGTAGCTACTGATACAGTAACTCCGGCATTGACAGACCAGGAAATGGACGTCTGCTATGCAGAAGTTAGAGCTCTTACCATGTTTTTGGAAGGAGTGCGTGTTGGAACAATAAAAGTAGATGAAAATGGTCAACCTCTTACAACACAAAGGCCTGAGCTTTCAGATTTATGTTCTGATCTAGTCGGAGGCGAACAAGTAGTAGAACAAAGAGGCCTAAACGCTCTGATAGTCTCATGAAATCTTCAAATTCAAGTGAACCCAGCCCCAATTTGGATTCCAGCAAATTGGAGTCTCCTCCCACAGCCACCTCCCGATTGCAGCCTAAAAAGGATTCCTGGTGGCTTTTGATCGATCCGCTTCTGATTGTGTCCACCGTGGCGATCTTGACTTTGGGGCTACTGCTTGTTTATTCCGCTACTAGAGGAGATGTAGGAGAGTTTGATATTGCTGACAAGTCATTCCTCTACCGTCAAGCTTTATTCATTGTTGTAGGTATTGGGCTTGCTGCATTGGCAGCTTTCATAAAACCTGTACATTTGCGTCAATTCTGGTATTTACTTTATTTTCTAACCATTGCCCTATTGGGGCTCGTACTGGTTCTGGGCGTAGAAGTGAACGGCACCCGTGGATGGTTCACATTGGGCGGTTTCAGTTTCCAGCCCTCTGAACCCACCAAATTGATTTTGATAACCGGTTTGGCATTGTTGAAATCACCGGTAGGCCGTCAAAACAAAATGGTCGTAGGAAAAATGCTAAAAGGATTGGGAGTGGCAATTATTCCTGTTGTTTTGGTATTGATGCAGCCTGATCTTGGGACTGCACTTGTTTACCTGGTCGTGGTTTTTGCGGTTGTAACAGTTAGCGGCGTAAAAGCCCGATGGGTGCTCATATTAGCCCTGTTGGCAATGCTGAGTATGATAGTTGTTTTTACTTCCGACATATTGGAAGACTACCAACAAGCCAGATTGACAGTGTTTTTGTTTGATATAGACGAGGTTCCAGAGGCAGCAGCGACTTATGCTTACAACGCTGAACAAGCTCAGATAGCCATCGGTAATGGTGGACTACTCGGTCAAGGGCTGTTCAAGGGAACTCAAACACGTTCTAGTTTGGTGCCAGCCCAGCAAACCGATTTTATATTCACCGTAGCAGGTGAAGAGCTAGGACTACGAGGAGCGGGAGCTTTGTTGGGTTTTTACGCCTTGCTGTTATTTCGTATTTGGCGGACTGCTTTTCTTGCTTCATCCTTTTTCGATCGACTGATTTGTACAGGTGTTTTTGCCATGTTTTCATTTCAAATGTTTCAAGCTGTAGGAATGACTATGGGTATGATGCCTGTAACCGGTATTCCCATGCCATTGGTGAGCTATGGAGGATCGTCGATGCTTACTTCTATGGTGTCTCTAGGTCTCGTGGTCAACGTATACCGCCGTCGCTATCAGCCACTCAACTGAACTTTCAGTGATCAGTCGAATCGGTATTTGAATTCACATTTCCCGAGGAGCCGACGACATTGGAATCCTGCCCCTCTTGACCATCTATAAGTGCTAATAAGAGCAGGCGATCTGGTTGCTTTTCAAGACCAAGTGCTGTTTTAGCTGCTTCAATGGCAGCACGGGTTTTGTCTCCTAAAATGCCATCAAGAGGCCCTAGTTCGTAGCCGGCATCTAGTAGTTTTGCTTGTAGAACTGCAACCTCGGTCTGATTGAGTGGCTCATATAAAGCTTCATCTTTTGTTTTTGCTACTGCCGCGATTGCACCGTTGTTATCGGTTAACGCTTTGCTGATTATGGTGGTACTCACATTAAGCGCGTACCAAAAAAACAGTAGAAGCATAATCAACAAAGCGGTTCCTTGTATGTGGGTGCGCATCTCTAGGCCGACTTTGTCACTCGCCAACATGCTGTGTTTCAAGAAGTCCTGTCAGATCACTGGAAGTTGTTAGCACTCAATTGTTACTTTTACTTGGTAATCCTTTCCAGATTTCAGCACAAATCGGACACACCGGGTAGCGTGATGGATCACGACTTGGCACCCACACTTTCCCGCATAAAGCTCTCACCGAAGTGCCTTCGACGTAAGCCTGCATGGAATGAGATTTTCTGATATAATGCGCAAAACGGTCATGATCACCGTCGTCTGTACTGGGTTTGAGACTAACCGTCGGTCGCTGTTTGGTTGTAGTAGCTGTATCGGTGTCAGTTCCCACGGTGTTCGATATCGTGTCAGTTGTCTTCAAGATGTCCATAGTGATAAGCGTAATAAGCTCCGCGCCTCCAAAGCACCTACCAAGCCTAACACTTTTAAGATTTGTTGGGGTCATCGACTGACTATTAGGTTATAGGATACGGGGATTTGTGGTTTGAGTAATAAGAGTTTGTGGTTTATATCGTCTTGTTAAGATAGTGTCGACATTTTTGTAAAGGTCTCGCAAAAGCTATTGGGTTATTATCGACGTGTAAGATGCTAGCATGAGTTTTAATGAATAATGACATAGCAAATATTAAGCTCTCATTATCTGATGTTCCTTGTCAGGTGATAGCAATGGATTCCACAAATGCCGATTTGGCAGAGCCAATTGGTGCCCAGACTGCTAGAGATGCGTTGTTTGCTTTGGTTGATGTGGATTTGAACTGACTATGGAATGTTTGTGGGCAGGATGGCGCATCCCTGCTATGCGTGCCGATCGGGCAACTGTAGAAGAGAGCCACCTCACGTCCTCAGGAACGGCTGCTACCACCCAAAAGTCAGATCAGACTCTATTTGACGCTATTCTCGCTTCTGGATTACCCGATGATCAGACCTACATAGTCTGGTGCTCTGAACTTGTTTGTGTACTATTGAATCGCTACCCATACACAGTTGGTCATGTGCTGGTAATACCGTGCCGTGCGGTTGATCAGCTCGAAGATCTTGATCAAACCGAGTACATCGCCCTATGGGAAGCTGTTCAGCACTCGGTGATAGCCATAAAGACAGCGTTTTCACCTGATGGCATCAACCTTGGTGCTAATATCGGTAAAGGTGCTGGCCCTAGTGTGACAAACCATCTGCATATTCACGTGGTTCCACGCTGGAAATCCGACACTAATTTCATGTCAGCCGTTGCCAATGTAAGGGTTTTACCTAGAACACTTCAAGACACCTGGAAATCTCTGAGAGAATCTTGGCCCACAGATGCCACAGTAAATTAATATGTTGCAACAAGGTATCGCTGCCACCATATTTAGGATTATTTTTTGCCTGTGATTCAGTTAGTCCGTTAGTTCTTGTGCAATTTAGACTGTTTTGTCGGGACGGCCGGATTTGAACCGGCGGCCTCCTGCTCCCAAAGCAGGCACGCTACCAAACTGCGCCACGTCCCGAATACCTGACACTCCACGATAACACCAGCACCACAATGCCGGTTTCAATGTAATGCTAGCTTATACTGTCAAACTAGCTTGTGTTGCTAAGGGCTTGGTCCGGTTTGTGCTACCGACTAAACTAGAACTTTGTCCACTTTAACCGAGGCTTCTTCTTCGGTTACCTGAAGGGCGAATGATAGTTCTGAGACAAGCACATTTCGGGCTGTGACATATAGATTTTTTTCACCAGTGGATAAGCCTTTGATCAGCTTTCGTCGCGCTAGATTGCGCACCACTTCCGCTACCTGATAAACATCACCGGACTTTAGCTTTTCTTGGTGGTTCTTGTAACGACGCGACCAGTTCGATGGTTCCCGAACATCACGACGGGCTAATACTTGAAACAAGTCGTCGACATCTTCAGAGCAAATAGGCCAACGCACTCCAACGTCTTCAACTTTTTCTACAGGAACCGACACGATCATTCCGCCGTGAATCATCCTTAATACCAAGTACTCTTTCCTGTTTCCCAGAAACTCTCGCTTTTCAGTACGGATTATTTCTGCCGTCCCATGGTGGGGATATACTACTTTGTCGCCAATTTTAAACATTTTTCCTTCTGTATCGTCCGTATAGCCGAATACCACGCATGTATTTTACAGGTTCAATCTTGAACTCATACACACTCTTTTGACTTTCTACGATATTCGACTTACTTATCTGTAATAAGCATTGGAGATGACTTTTACCTGCTGTGACTATAATTGGACTTACACATCAAATAGAACTAGCATCATACCGCAACGCTCGTCCTGCTTTTGCCCCATAGTCGAGTCCTTGTGGATTCTTGGCCACCTGCCCTTCCACCAGTACCCAATTGACGCCCACTGATTCTTGGGCTGGATTTGCGATAGTAGAACGATCTGACACAGTCTTAGCGTCAAAAACGACTATGTCAGCGTCAGCACCTATACCCAAACGCCCTTTGTAGCGTAAATCCGGACATCCTTTCTCAAGCAACCGGGCAGGCTGAATCGTCATCTTCGAAAGCGCGGTGGGTAGATCTATAATGTTGCGGGCGCGCACGTATTCACTGAGAACGCGGGAAAAACAACCTGTTGAACGTGGATGGTTGTTGTGATCGGTTTCAAGAATTGCGTCACTGCCTATCATTACAAAATCAGTTTGTAAGGCAAGATCGACATCAGCTTGCGGTATAGCGAACGCTGCTGTAAGTTTATTGGCTTGATAAGCCTTGTCGAAGGTTTCTTTGGTTAGCCGTTGTGGTGTTCCCGCTACTTGAAGGTCATTGTAGGTTATGCCGTATTTGCTTTGCCAGTCGGTGAATCGGGCTGACTTCAAAGTAGTGGCCCAGAATGTGTACGGGTAGACACAAGCTGTAATTGACGCTCCTTGAGATATGGCATGGCTTATTTTTTGAAGTGCCTCAGCCATTACGCCGGTGCCGCCAGTGGAGTTGATGTGCTCAATATGAACATGAGCACCTGTATCGAGTGCTATTCTCGTGAGTTCGTCAACAGCTTCGAGGTTGGTGCCTGGCGGCTGGTTGTCAGAATAGCGAGCATGGACACACAACGGCACTTTAAGCTCATGGGCTAAAACTGCATGAGCGTTCATTTCATCATAACTGACACCTGGAGTGTATTCGGGCTCCATGTGTAAGCCGATGTAGCCGTTGTACAAATTGTCGCGAGCTCTTTCAACGAGTCCTGCAATCTCATTTGACTTCGCAGATTCATAAGGGTCGAGATCATATCCCTCGTACTTACGAATGAAAGCGTTGTCGTAGGCACCACCGAAATGCAATGGATGATCTCCATCTGCATGCTGTGCAAACCAACGTTCAGCACGCCTGTTAATTCCGTGCATGCCTAGGTTTGTGGTTACTCCATCAGCTATTTTGTACCATTCTCCATAGCCATTCGGGTCGTACGACAGTATGTCGATAAAACCAGGTGAGACAACAAGTCCGGTAGCATCAATGGTGGTGGTGGCATCCAAGGGTACGTCCTTGGGGACTATGGCTGTCACCTTAGTGCCGTTGATAGCAAGATTAGCCACGAAATCAAAACCTGAGTCCGGGTCGATTACACGTCCACCTGATATTGCGATATCAAACCTTTGACCCGTAGTTGCTGCAAACTCAGCATCCACAACAGGTGCAAACCCAGCGTCCGTAAAGGGGATACCGGGCATTTCATCACCAGCAGGAGAACCCGTAGGCTCAGGGCTGTCACCAGATTCAACTATGGTGGTTGATCCACTGGTGAGATTCGTTGCCGGCTCGCCTGTGAGTTCAGCAGCTGAGTCGATATCCGAGGTTGTTACTGATTGCTGATCATCAGATTCTCGGGTTAATTTTCGTAGTATCGCCACATTGAGAAAAGCAAAGCCTGATCCAAATAGAATCTGTCTGCGACCTACCTTTTGAGGCGTAGACTTTCTCTTATTCGTGGACTCCTTTTCGTTCATTGAAACATCCGTAGCTTTTTGCAGTTGTCTGCTCTCTAGTGGATTTTGGGGTTAGCTCAGCAAGCTTTAATTCAACCATCGTGTCACGCATTTGTCGACAATCAAGTGACTCAAGATTAGAGCTTACAGAGATGAAGGCTATGCCGATGTGCATCCTACTATCGATGTTTATGCCGATATTGGCAATATGCAACTAGTCAAAGTGTAAGATGGTTGTGACTTGTAAAGGCAAACCAGCAAAACAAAGGCCGACCGGCAGAATCCCGTATCATAAAACTTCAAAATCAATTCAGTCGAGCGCATAAGGAACTGATCAAATGTCACAAATAGTACGAGGTGTAGTGGCTAAGACCAAAGGTGATCCTGTCACGGTTGAGAATATCGTAATACCTGAACCAGGTCCCGGCGAGGCGGTGGTAGCTGTTAAGGCTTGCGGAGTGTGCCATACAGACCTGCACTATCGAGAGGGAGCCATAAACGATGATTTTCCGTTTCTTCTCGGGCATGAAGCAGCCGGAACGATAGAAGCTGTTGGTGACAATGTCGAGGATGTAGTGCCTGGCGATTTTGTGATTATCAACTGGCGCGCAGTATGTGGACAATGTCGTTCATGTCTAAGAGGCCAAACTCATCTGTGTTTCAATACTCACAATGCCAAACAAGCAATGCGACTGGAAAGCAATGGAGCCAAATTGTCAGCAGCTCTCGGTATTGGCGCACTCGCAGAGAAAACTTTAGTCGCTGCTGGACAATGCACAAAAGTTGATGCTGCCGTACCACCGACAGTTGCTGGATTGCTCGGATGTGGTGTGATGGCAGGCATCGGTGCTGCCATCAATACCGGAGGTGTCGCTCAAGGCAAAAGTGTGGCTGTATTCGGCTGTGGATGTGTAGGCAATGCGGCTATTCTGGGAGCAAACCTGGCTGGTGCTTTAACGATCATCGGGGTAGATATCGACGATCGCAAGCTGGAATGTGCCAAGTCTTTTGGAGCTACTCATACCATCAATTCTTCAACAGATAATCCAGTGGAAAACATTAAGGAACTGACCGGAGGATACGGAGTAGACGTCGCTATAGATGCAGTGGGGCTTCCTGATACTTTTAAACAAGCCTTCGCAGCTCGTGATTTAGCAGGTACTGTAGTCTTGGTCGGTGTTCCTCACCCTGAAGCAACCATTGAATTGCCTTTCATTGAAATATTCTCCCGTGGTGGTGCCATAAAACCAAGCTGGTATGGCGACTGTTTGCCGTCTCGTGACTTCCCTATGTTGGCGAGCTTGTATCTACAAGAGCGACTAAACCTTGATGGGTTTGTGTCAGAAACCATTGATCTCGACAACATAGAAGAAGCGTTTCGAAAAATGACACAAGGCGATGTGCTACGCTCTGTGGCGGTGATATGAGCAGTATTGGAATAAGATCGAAACGAGAGATCATTCGAGCGAACAGGTTTGCATGAACAGATTATTTGAAAGGAAACTTTTGTGGCTGTCGAACACATTACGACTACTGGCTTTTTCCAGCTTGACGGGGGAAAGTGGGAAGTAGAAAACAATATCTGGCTGGTAGGTGACGAACGGGAGGTTCTGATTATTGACGCCGCCCACGACCATGAAACTATTGTTGATGCGGTAGGCGATCGTCGTGTTGTGGCTATTGTTTGCACTCACGGCCACAACGACCATATAAACGTAGCTTTGAAACTACGTGAAGCATGTGACGCGCCGGTTTTTTTGCACCCTGCAGATCGAATGCTGTGGGATGCCGTGTATCCTCAGGTTGCCCCTGACCGTGATTTGATGGCAGGTGAAGTGTTAGCAGCCGGGGGTCATGAATTAGGAGTTATGCACACCCCGGGACACTCCCCGGGAAGTTGCTGCTTGTTTGACATGTTCAACAACATCATTTTTGCGGGTGACACTCTTTTCAACGGAGGCCCGGGAGCTACCGGGCGCAGCTACAGTGATGAATCTACAATACTGCGCAGCATCAGAGACAGACTACTGACCTTACCTGAGCAAACTATCGTTTATACTGGCCATGGGAGCAACACAACCATAGGCGAAGAACGAGATGGAATCCTGAAACGCATCTCCCAACTGGCCATCACTTAAAATGCAAAAATGCAACACAGTCGTTGAGTACACTTGGTTTGTAGCATCTCCAGCACGATTTTTATAGCTTTGCAGCATGACCGATCTCTCTGAGATAATGTCACAGTTAGAAGCTGCGGGCACCATACAAAATCGCAAAATATACACACGGCATGGTGCTGTAGAACCGATGTTCGGGGTTAGCTATGCTGCTCTTGGAAAAATTGCAAAACCGGTCAAATCCAACAACACGTTAGCGTGCGAGCTTTGGGATACCAAGAATCATGATGCCCGAGTGCTGGCACTGCGAATCACAAACTCAGCCGAAATCACAGAGAAACAGTTGGTGAACTGGATCGCTGATGCTGATAACTACATTCTGGTCGAAGGTCTTGGTGGCTTATGCGCGAAAACTGCTTATGCTCGAAAAATTAGCGACAACTTGCGAGACAAGGCATCTGAATGGCCTGCTTCCGTTGGTTGGTTCATTGTGGCCTGCACAGCAGAAAATCCTAATGTGTGGCAAGTAGGGGAGTTGCGAAGTCTGATCCATCAGATTGAAGCAGAGATCACTAACAGGCCAAACCGTGTACGACATGAAATGAACGCAGCCATGATCGCTATAGCTTTAAGAGACGGTAACCTGCGTAAAGCTGTTCTAGCTTCTGCACGCCGTATTGGCCCGGTGAAGGTTGACCACGGTCAAACCGGATGCAAAACTCCCGATATCGAAGCTTACGTAGAGCGCACTTTAGCACATCGTGAAACTCTTGCCCAAAGACGAGCTGCTCGACTGCAAAAGAAAACCCAGCAACAAAGACGAACCGCGAAGGCGGTGTAAATCACCGTTGAACTAGGTTGAAACTAAGATTCAACCCATAGATATGCCGCCATCAACGGGTAGCACTACACCAGTGATATAGCCAGCATCTTCTGACGTTAAAAAATCGACAGACGCTGCGATCTCCTCAGGGGTTCCTACTCTTTTCAGTGGCACACGATCCACCATGGCGTCAACCTGATTCTGGCTGAGCGAGTTCAGCATATCCGTATCAATGGGGCCTGGTGCTATGGCGTTCACTGTTACATTACGCGTGGCAAACTCTTTGGCCAGAGAACGAGCCAGCCCAATCAAACCGGCTTTCGAAGCTGCGTAGTTGGCTTGTCCAACCTGACCGCCAAGCCCAACCACTGAGGAAATGAATACAATTCTGCCCCAACGCTTTCTCATCATCGAACGCGCAACCTGCTGAGCAACACGAAACCCTCCGGTAAGGTTTGCATCAAGTACTGTCGTGAAATCATCGTCAGACATTCGCAACACCAACTTGTCTTCAGTAATGCCGGCATTGGATATTAGTATTTCTACTGACCCCAGTCGACTTTCAACCTCTTTAACAGCTTTTTGTACCGACTGTGGGTCTGTGACATCACAAAAAACACAAAGCAAATCTTCTTCTGAAGACAAATCAGGTGGGCTGCTTCTGTAGGTTACAGCAACTCGATGACCAGAACGTAGAAATCTTCGAGCTATAGCTAAACCGATCCCACGATTACCACCGGTCACCAGTGCCACTCTTGCATTGTTGCTGTCTGAACGGTTCATTTTTGGCTCCTGACTATTTTCTGAATACAAGCACAACTACAGAATATAAGAGCAACAACGTATAACTGTTGAACATTGCTCGATTGCGGACAGAGGCAGTAGTAGCCAACAAGAGCAGATTGCTTAACATCCCGTGTTCGGATAAACCACTTCCAGCAACTTACCAGCGCACTACTGTAGTAGCCCATGTCATTCCTGCCCCAAATCCTGTCATAACCACAATAGAACCAGGCAACAAGACTCCGCTTTCATGTGCTTTAGTCATCGACAGGGGAATAGTAGCTGAAGAATTATTGCCAGTATGAGCTATCACGTTAAAACTTTTAGCAAAATCAATTCCCGTACGTTTGCAAACAGCTTCAATAATACGAATGTTGGCTTGATGGGGGAGCAGTACATCAACATCAGAAGCCCGAATATCAGCCTTTTCCAAAGTAGTGGCAATCGAATCAGCCACTGCTCTTACAGCAACTTTGAAGACTTCACGCCCTTCCATAACCACTGTTGAGCCATGATCACAGTAAAGGATGGAAGCATACTTGCCGTCCGTAGCACAATCCCATCCAAGCAATGTGTCGGCGTTGGTGTATTCAAGCACAACCGCACCTCCGCCATCTGCAAACAAGATAGCAGTACTCCTATCTGTCCAGTCAATGATATTTGAAAGTGAGTCAGCCCCTATGAGAAGCAGTCGCTTAGGGCCCGTCGGTGATTTCATCATTGAACTAGCTACTATAAAGCCATATGCAAAGCCTGCGCAAGCTGCATTGATGTCAAACCCCCCGCATGTCAAATTCAACTCGGCACTTACTTCACTTGCTGTTGCCGGCATGCATTTATCAGGGGTAGAAGTAGACAAGATCAACAGCCCTATGTCTTCAGAATGAACTCCCGCCATTTCCATTGCCGCACGAGCGGATTCGATAGCTAGAACAGAGGTAGATGAGCCGATACGACGTTCATGTATACCCGTACGCTCTCTGATCCAAGAATCGCTGGTATCCATAGTAGCTGCAAGATCGTCATTGGTGACTACTCTCTCAGGCAAGGCTGCGCCAATACCGATAACCCGTGCTCCCATGTAAGTACCGTCTGCCTTAGATACGCCTGTTAATGTCCAGTCACTGATGTTTTCTACAAGATGGCCTAATCAGTGCAGTCGGAGCCAAGCAATTGGCTGGCAGTCCGTAACCCGCTCACCGTCCAAAGCCAAAACGCCCACCAACTCACCCGAGAAAGCACTACGCACTTCAACATCACCAACACTACCGATTAAATCTCCTACACTTACATTTGTGCCTGGTTTCACACTAGTTCCCATGTTGAAAATACCAGAAGCCGGGCTCACAACTAGTCGTTCAACAGCAAAAAAATGTTCTCCTTCGCAAGTGGGGAAGTCAGAAACCTCTACTTGTGATTGTGGCTGTGCGATTTCAGATTGCGGCACCGGAACCGACAGTGGCACCAGAATATCCAACAATCCGTCTAAGTCTTCCGGCGTAGAAATCGCCAACTTCTGCCGTTGAGGTAGTTCACGTTTTACCATACCACTCAGCACTTTACCAGGACCTATTTCAACATAAGTGGTGAAACCAACCGATTCAAGAGTGCTAAGCGTTTGCCGCCACCGTACTGGACTCGTCAATTGAGCCAACAGTAGATCAGGCCAGTCCACACCCCGCTCATGTCTCATAGAATCAACATTGGCGACAACCACACCAATCGGGTCACGAAACTCCGCACACGCAAGTGCTTTCGACAAACGTTCTCGAGCTGATGCCATGTAAGGTGTATGAAAAGCACCGCCTACCGTTAGAACGACCGATCTTTTGGCACCTAATTCTTTTGCTATGGAAATGGCGGTGTTGATAGCTTCAGGGGCCCCAGCGATAACAACTTGACCTGCGCAATTGTGGTTTGCAACCCATACATCAGCAGCTGTGCGATTACAAGCGATCAACACAGCATCATCATCCAAACCAAGAACAGCAGCCATCGTTCCCTCGCGTTCTTCAGCCGCTGCCTGCATAGCATTGCCTCTTTCCGACACTAGTGCTACAGCATCACTGAAGTTAAGCACACCTGCTGAAGTAAGTGCAGAATACTCGCCCAAGCTATGGCCAACGTGGCCTGCTGCTTCGATCCCTAGGCGTGTCACTGCATCTAAAATCACCATGGACAGTACGAAAGTAGCAAGTTGACTGTTGTAAGTTTTAGCGAGCTCATCGTCGTCGGCATCTAGCAATAGTTCAGCTACATCCTTGTCAGCGGCTTCTGATGCCTCTTCCACCAACTCCCATGAAGGATGGTCGACCCAAAGTTTTCCCATCCCGGATTTCTGTGATCCTTGACCCGGATACATGAATACTATCATCAGGCTAATACCTCATTTATGATGCTGCAAAACAACATCCAACCAACAGCACTGGATGTGCAAAAGCATCTTTAGAACAAAAACTAACAAAAAAACGGAATAACAGGACACACAACATGCAAATCGCTGTTTAGGCAAGTAACACTAGTCTTGAGCGAATAGATAAAATCTCCTGCTTCAATATTATTTCAATTAACACTTAGAACACTCTAAAGAATGACTCATATCAACCCCTAACATCAACCCAAAGAATGTCAAAAGATCACAAAGTGCTGAAACCGGCAGGAGTCGAACCTGCGCACACGGTTCCCAAAGAATGTCAAAAGATCACAAAGTGCTGAAAGGTGTCCTAGCAACACTGTCTTAACAATAAACTGCTGACAAGGCCAACAAAGACATTATCCTTAGAATGTGCCATCGTAGCTTGACCCGCCCGGATGGCGGAACTGGAAGACGCAGCGGACTCAAAATCCGCCGCCCGTGAGGGCGTGAGGGTTCGAATCCCTCTCCGGGTACTTTATCCTTGATGTTTCACGTAGTTGGGTGTCTGTGGGGGTTTTGGGGTGCCGGTGTGCCGGTGTTCGATCGGGGTGCAGTGTTGAAGCTGATGATGCTGGCCGCCGCTGGTGAGGGTGAGACGTGCAGCGACATGTGGTTCGTTCTCAAGAACAAGCAGAGAGCGGCCGCTGGTTGAAAGGACTACGGGTTCCTACTCTGAGACGGTTCCTCTCACACACCCCAGCACGCTCCGAAACACACACCAATCCCAACCCTTCTTTACCTTGTCAGTGTATTCTGATATCAGTTGGTTATCAGTTAGGCTGGTTATCGGTTAGTATGAGAGTCTGAATGCTCGCCGCGGCAGGTATGGCTTCAGTCCACTGCTACACTGGGTGGCCGGGTGGGTGTTGCCATCCGGCTTCCAAGTACAACCAGCAGCACCACATTATGAACACACTGCCGTAGCATGCATTAATTTGGTCTCTCTGAAAGTAGATTTACGTTATGGCTGATCTTTTGCTAATAGATGGCAATTCGCTTGCTTATAGAGCTTTCTACGCCTTACAAGGGCACATGTATACAACCTCTGGGCAAGCTACCAACGCTGTTTATGGTTTTGTGAAAATACTTCTCGACCAGTGGCGTGAATGCAAGCCGAAACAAATTGTCATAACTTTTGACCTCCCTAAGCCGACATTTCGTCACAAAATCACTCCTGACTACAAGGCTACTCGACAAACCACACCCGACAGCCTCATCAAGCAGATGAGCACCATTAAAGATGTGCTTAAAGCTTTAGCACTGCCTATTGTGGAAAAAGCTGGCTACGAAGCAGACGATCTGATCGCCACTTTGGCAACCCAGGGCCGTGATGCTGGTCTTAAAGTTCTTATAGACTCCGGTGATCAAGACATTTTTCAGCTTGTGGAAGATCCTTTCATCCAAGTTTTCTATCGCTTCAGCAAAAGCAAAAAAGCCGATCACATAACTTACGACGAGGCTGGTGTAAGGCAACGCACAGGTGTTACGCCCGCAGATTACGTACTGTATGCGGCCTTGCGTGGCGATAAAAGCGACAACCTGCCAGGAGTGCCCGGTGTGGGAGATAAAACCGCCGCAAAACTAGTGAACGAAAAACGAACACTCAACCGAATCTACACTGAACTAGATACCATCACCAGCCCCAGATTAAGAGAAAATCTCGCCAACGCCGAACAGCGGGTAAGACGCAACGTTGAACTCATGCAACTAGTTCGTGAGGTTCCCCTTGACAAGAAAATCGAAGACCTGCAGAAAAGTGACCACGATAAAACAAAATTAATCAAGCTTTTTGACGACCTAGAATTTCGGACGTTGAGAAAACCCCTGGCTGAAGTGCTTGGTGTCAATGTGAACGACTACTGGACTACCGGTAGTAAGGCAATCAAACCAAAAATAAGCGTTGTCGACACCGCAAAAAGAGCAGTCAGAATCCTGACCGATTTGCGGCTTGAACTTCTAAACCGAAAAGCAGAAGCAACAACGACTAATGCACCTTTGGCAATGGCAATGTCAGCCGACGGGCTCACAACCGGACTCGCTTTAGTGGTGGACAGTACCGTGGACAAGGTGCAGTTCATCGCAGGTGAACTGCTATATGACACTAAAGTCGTGCAAGCCTTCAACAACTTGGTAGCATCTACAAGCACTCAAGGCAACCACGATAGCTGCCAAAGCATCAGCAAGACTACAGTTGAAGACTCGCATTTTCTTGCTATGCATGACGCTAAAGCAATGATGCGTGCTTTGCTTGATCATGGTATCGACATACGCGTTTCAGCATTCGACACAATGCTGGCCGGCTACTTGCTTGACCCATCTGCATACAGCTACAAATTAAGTGATCTAGCTCCTCGCTATGCAAACCTCGATCTGCCCTCCAAATCCGCAGAGGCAACTGCACCGACAGAAGGTCAATGCAGTTTTGATTTAGACAATCTCAGCAGCAATAGTGAAGCTACTACTGTCACCACTGCAATAGACGATGCTGCATGGTCTGCTTTAGCAGTGAATCGTCTTGAAACTGCTCTATCCGATAAACTCGAAACCGAAAAGCTAGACAGCCTTTATAACAGATTTGAAATGCCATTAATGCGTGTGTTGGCACGCATGGAACATATAGGCATCAAAGTAGACGAGCAAGCACTGCAACGCATCCGTGGCAAATTGACTATCGAAGCAGAAGAATTACGTGAAAAAATACTGTCGACAGCTGAATATAAAATAAACGTTAACTCCCCGAAACAGCTGAGTAAGTTGCTCTTTGAAGACCTAGGGCTCACCCCCCCTACCAAGCGACGAACGAAAACAGGGGGATTGTCAACTGACGCTCAAACTTTAGAAAAACTCAGAAGTAGCCACAAAATCGTCGACTACATATTGAAGTATCGTGAAGCTGAAAAACTACGCTCAACCTATGGTGAAGGTCTGCTTAAAAAAATCGGCGGGAATGGACGTATTCATGCTAAGTTCAACCAGACAGTGGCTCGCACCGGACGTCTTAGCTCCGACGATCCGAACCTGCACAACATTCCTGTTCGAACTGCAAGAGGCCGGGAATTCCGTGCCGCTTTCACAGCACCTGAAGACTCTCTGCTGATAGTAGCAGATTATGATCAAATAGAATTGCGTTGCATAGCCCACCTATCGCAAGATGAGAGGCTGATAGCAGCCTTCGAATCCGAAGAAGACGTCCACACCACAACTGCAGCATGGTTATTTGATATAACTCCCGAGGAAGTAGACCTTCAAAAACGTGCAACTGCAAAAATGGTGTCTTACGGTTTGATCTATGGAATGGAAGCTCACGGTCTAGGGACACGTCTCAACTTGCATACCAGTGAAGCCGCTAAAATTCTTGAAACCTATTTCTCAACATTTCCTGGTGTGCGAGCATACATAGACCGAACAATAGAAGAAGCCCGAGAACGTGGCTACACCAAAACATTATTCGGCAGACGTAGGCAGATACCTGAACTGCGAAGTCCTAATCGGCGTCGCCGTCAAGCAGGAGAACGTCAAGCTATAAGTACCTGTGTACAAGGCCTAGCAGCTGACATTTTCAAAATGGCATTAATCCGTTTAGACGACTCTTTAGAGACGAAAAACTTCAAATCGCGCATCGTTTTGCAAGTTCACGACGAGATCATTCTGGAAACCCCCATCCACGAAGTGGAAGAGGTTTCAAAGCTGGTTTCCAGCGTGATGCGTGGTGTTAGTGCGATGCCTGACTTTTACAAGCTGGATGTACATCTGGACGTGCATCTGAAAGCAGTACGCACTTGGGCCGACTCCAAGACAGAAGTAAAAATCGCAAGCACAAATGAAAAGTAGAGAACATTATCGACGATACGAACTAGCAGTGTAGTGCTGAGCAATTTACGTCAACCTCTTGTATAGGAGATTTCAGCATGTTCTGTTTATATTCGAAAGTTTCTGCTTACAATAGGCTACACATGGATTAGTAGCTGCAAACTTTACCAACTATTTCCGTAAGTTCTGTCAGTCTGTTATACCTAACACAACTGCTGTCACAAGATAGCATACAATCCCCACCTAAACAACAAGAGAAAAGCAAGTGACCGATACCATCTTAGAACACACAACCGAAAACGAAGAAATTCTTTATAAAGCAACGCAGTCCGACACTGCCGACGCTAAAGAATTACTCACCGAAAACCAGAGCAATCCTTCAGATCCAGAAAATCTAGAAGTAAGCGACACTTCCAGTATCGACACTTCCAACTGGAAGACTATAAGCGAGGACAGCTCGTATACCCCCCGTAAGATCGTTGACTATGATCTCGAAGATATGACCCTGGAAGAAGCATATGCATCTACCATGATGGTTGTCACCGACGGGCAGATAGTAAAGGGGACAGTTGTTAGGATTGACCGAGAGGAAGTGCTACTCGATATCGGCTACAAGTCTGAAGGGGTCATACCTGCCCGAGAATTGAGCATACGCCAGGAACTTGCGCCTGTCGACGCAGTGTCATTAGGTGAAGAAATCGAGGCACTTGTCATTACCCGTGAAGACAAAGAAGGACGACTCATTCTTTCTAAAAAACGTGCCCAATATGAGCGCGCCTGGGGTAATGTCAAGAAGCTGTATCAAGACAACACGCCCGTCAAAGGTCAGGTAATCGAGGTAGTCAAAGGTGGACTGATTGTTGATATCGGCTTGCGCGGTTTTATGCCCGCATCCTTGATAGAGCAACGCAGAGTACGTGAATTGCAGCCTTACATAGGAAACGAGATTCAGGCCAAAATAATAGAGCTCGACAAAAACCGTAACAACGTAGTTCTCAGCCGTCGAGCTTGGCTGGAAGAAGAGCAAAGCGAGCAACGTGAAACTTTCTTGAATAACTTACAACCAGGTGAAATTCGTGACGGCGTAGTGTCTTCGGTGGTTCATTTTGGAGCTTTTGTAGATCTGGGGGGTATGGACGGCTTGATACATGTGTCTGAACTATCCTGGAAGCATGTTGACCATCCTAATACACTGATTTCACCTGGAGATAAAATCAAAGTACAAGTATTGGAAATCGACCGTGACAGAGAAAGAATCAGCCTATCCCTGAAAGCCACTCAAAAGGATCCTTGGGAAGAATTTGCTTCTACACATAAAGTAGGCGAGCTTGTTTATGGACGGGTGACAAAACTGGTTCCGTTTGGATCATTCGTTCAAGTAGGTGATGGTATAGAAGGCTTGGTACATATTTCAGAGATGGCCGCCCATCACATTGATCTTCCCGAGCAGGTCGTAACACCAGGCGAAGAACTATGGCTGAAAATTGTCGACTTAGATCAGAAAAGACGACGCATCAGTCTTTCCATCAAACAAGCAGCCGAAGGTGGTGTGGTAGCTGCCGAATACCAAGAACACTTCGGGGATCATGCTTTTGATGAAGTAGGTAACTACATCGGTATAACCTCCGAGGAACAACAAGTTGGGGAGACGGAATATGAAGAATACGCGCACGATGAAGACGACGAGTATTCACATCCCGACGAACATGCCCATGATGAAGACAAACAAGACGTGGAACCGTAAGCTAAAGCCCATCAGCAACGAAAACTGCAAAGAAAAACAGGTAGCCACAAGACAGTATGCCAGCTTAATCCCAGAAGTCTAGCTGTATACATCCTATCAAACTTTCAAGCTACCATTTACAATGCCTGAAATAGGGTTAACCGGAGGCATCGGTGCTGGTAAATCCACGGTAAGCGTTGGTCTGGCGGCTCGTGGTGCTGTGCTTATCGACACAGATGACATCGTACGGCAGTTACAGATGCCGGGCAAGCCTGTGTTCAAAGCAATGGTAGGACGTTGGGGTAGCTCTGTCCTATGTGAAGATGGGACTCTCAACCGCTCCGTAGTAGCAGATATTGTGTTTCGTGATGATGCTGAGCTCGCTGTGCTCAACGCGATCGTCCACCCATCCGTGGTAACTGTAGTACAGCAACAGCTCAATACCATTCGTAAAGACCGAAACCACTGTGAAGAAAACAACGGCAGCGGTAAAAAAAACATCGAAGAAAAAATTGTTGTGATAGAAATCCCCCTCCTTGCAGAAACAAAAAACCAAACCATGCCGTTGCAGACTGATAACCGAACAAACACAGAAGTTCACTATTGGAATGATTTAGATGGCATCGTGACAGTGGACACCGATCCCGAGATCGCCTTGCAACGGCTAGTGGAAAAACGAGGTTTCACAAAAACTGAAGCCCTAACTCGGATCGCATCCCAGGCAAGTCGTGAAACCCGCATAGCTATAGCTGACTTCGTGATCAACAACAACAGCTCCTACTTTGACCTTGAAAAACAGATAG
Source organism: Acidimicrobiaceae bacterium (assembly GCA_028820455.1). Taxonomy (GTDB): domain Bacteria; phylum Actinomycetota; class Acidimicrobiia; order Acidimicrobiales; family Aldehydirespiratoraceae; genus JAAXHB01. The sequence continues at coordinate 54,744 of JAPPJC010000081.1, read as the reverse complement.
AAGCCTGCTGGTTATGGGCTTGCACTTTATGAGCGTTACCGACAAAAAGACTTAGTTGATATGCCGCCTACAACAAAACCCAGCGATTACCGCCCTTTAAAAGTGGTATCTCCGTTCAAACCTGCGGGTGATCAACCTAAAGCTGTGCAAGAACTCGCCGAGGGGATTGTGGAAGGAAAACAGTTCCAAACATTGCTTGGTATCACAGGCTCCGGTAAGAGTGCTACCATAGCCTGGACAATCGAAGCTGTGCAACGTCCTACTCTAGTGCTCGCTCCCAACAAATCCCTTGCCGCGCAGCTAGCCAACGAGTTGCGTGAGTTATTTCCGAATAATCGTGTTGAATACTTTGTCAGCTACTACGACTACTATCAGCCTGAAGCTTACATTCCTAGCAGCGATACTTACATTGAGAAAGATTCTTGCGTCAACGACGAGATTGACCGACTACGCCATTCTGCGACTTCTGCCTTACTTACCAGACGTGACACTATTGTAGTGGCCTCAGTGTCGGCAATTTACGGCCTTGGCTCACCCGAAGAATATGAAACTCAACTACTAGTGCTGAATGCTGGTTTGGAATACAATCAGCAGTCGATATTGCGTCGTCTCGTAGACTTGCAGTACGAACGCAACGACACAAACCTGACACGTGGAAAGTTTCGAGTGCGTGGCGACACCATTGAAATTCATCCCGCCTATGACGAGACAGTGGTGCGAGTAGAGCTTTTCGGTGATGAAGTGGACCGCATCGCCGTAGTTGACCCTCTCACCGGTGAATGTTTGAACGTTTTGCAAGATCTGGTAATATTTCCTGCTACACATTACGCAACCAGTGCCGAAAGTTTGCAGCAAGCCGTAACACGCATCGAAATTGAACTAGCGGACCGTTTGAGCTGTTTTGAAAGAGAAGGAAAACTCTTGGAAGCGCAACGTCTGCGAATGCGTACGACTTACGACCTTGAAATGATATGCGAAGTGGGATATTGCAACGGCATCGAAAACTATTCCGCCCACATAGACGGACGCAACCCCGGTGAAGCACCTTACACCTTGCTTGACTACTTTCCAGAAGATTTTCTGATGGTGATCGATGAATCACACGTGGCGGTACCGCAACTTCACGGCCAATATGAAGGTGACCGAAGCCGTAAGGATACGCTCATTGAAAACGGGTTTCGACTACCATCTGCAGCTGACAACCGGCCTTTAAGGTTTGAAGAAGTCATGCAACGTATCAACCAGGTGATCTTTTCGTCGGCAACTCCAGGTGGCTATGAACTCAGAGTGTCTGAAAATGTCGTTGAACAGATAGTACGTCCTACAGGTTTAGTAGACCCCGAAGTAATCGTGAAACCCACAGAAGGGCAAATCGATGATCTTCACGAGTTGATCAACGAGCGAGTGGCAAACGATCAGCGAGTACTAGTAACCACACTCACCAAAAAAATGGCCGAAGACCTGTCGGATTACTTGCTGGAGATGGGACTGAGGGTTCGTTATCTACACAGTGAAATAAATACAGTGCAGCGTATCGAAATTTTACGTGATTTACGTTTAGGGGAGTTCGACGTACTAGTGGGCATCAATTTATTGCGTGAAGGCTTGGACCTGCCTGAAGTATCGCTGGTAGCCATCCTTGATGCTGACAAGGAAGGGTTCCTACGCAGTGAGACATCACTCATACAAACTATTGGCCGCGCAGCCCGCAATGTGGACGGCCAGGTCATTATGTACGCCGACCGTGTAACCAACTCGATGAAAAGAGCCATATCAGAAACTCAACGCCGCAGAAGTCTTCAGCAAGCTTATAATGCCGCCCACAATATCAATCCCGTAACAATCCGGAAAGCGATAACTGATATCATAGAGATGATTCGCCCTGAACGTGAGAACGCTGCTAAAGTAAAAACTGGTGCTCCTGGAATTGGTGGTCTAGCCTCAACCCGACAGCAACTGAAACACAACAATGACCTGAGAAGATTGCCTGACGCTGAACTTGAGGGCTTAATCCAAGCACTGAACCAAGAAATGAGTGAAGCTGCAGCTGAACTACGTTTTGAATATGCAGCCCGTTTACGCGACGAGATCAAGGACCTTAACCGGGAGCTGCAAGAAATCAGAGGTTAACAAAGTTATGAACACTACGTCTCCACTAAAGCAACGTCAACGTTTTGCTGTTATTGACTTAGAGGGGGTGCTTTTACCGGAACTGTGGATAGCAATAGCAGATTACACCGACGTTGACGCTTTACGCATCACCACCCGCGACGAACCTGACTATGACATATTGATGGCACATCGCATGCAAGCCCTGAGTAAGCACGACATAACCGTGCCCACAATCAAAAAAGCACTGAGAGACGTCAAACCACTTGCAGGTGCCTACGAATTTCTTCTAAAGTTACGCTCGGTAATGCCGTTAGTGATCTTATCCGACACTTTTGAACAGCTAGCACTACCACTGATGGCCCAGCTTGGTTGGCCCACATTGATGTGCCATACGTTTGTATTGAATGACAACGAAATTGTCGATTACAAACTGCGGACAACCGATCAAAAAGCAAAAGCAGTAGCAGCTTTTCAATCTCTCAACTACAAAGTAGTAGCAGCAGGTGACTCCTATAACGATGTAACAATGCTTTCAAAAGCTGACATTGGGATTTTATTCCGAGCTTCTGAGAATGTTCTTACTGAATATCCAGAACTGCCTTCATGCACTGAATACGAAGATTTGCTTCATTTGTTGACAGCTGAAAGCTGACCTTAATTCTCACTTTCCACTGTTCTTAGAATGCCTGCTAACTCTTTTTCGAAATGGCATTCATTGTTTCCACGCTGGTGTCGGCTTCGTCTTTCGCTGTATTCTCGGAAGCCTTCGCGGAAGCTCGCAGCCTTGCGATGCCTACAATCATGATGAACAGTGTCAACGGAAAGACAACAAATAGAAACTCATCCCAACCACCTTGATGGGCGATAACCAACGCAGGCATAGACGTCAAGTTCTCGGCCTAGGCATTCGCGGGCACTATCAACGAAGGATGGACAGAGGAACGGGCTCGGAGGTAGCCACACCTAAAGACGCAACACGAGATGTCAACCCTATTAGCTCACTACCAGCTATAACCGGTGATGATGCTTCTATTTCCAGAATGAAATAGCCTGAAGCAAACCAAGCCAATGGAAAGCGGGCACGTTGTTGTGGCCCCAATTCAAGCGAACGAATCGTCACATCATTGACAATTAAATCAACCAAAGCGATGATACTCGATGATGGATTCACGATAGCCACACTGGAAACGTCGGCATCTAAGTCAACTGTGCCATTATCGCTTTTATCCATGTTGCCAACAGCTGAAACCTCTACCGGCAACAGCCATTCCTTGGCGGCTGCATCAGCGGCGATTGTAGCGGTAGCTCCTGGTGTTATTCTGTCTTGCAGCGAATAAGTGGTTTGATCATCTTCAAAACTGTCAATAGGGCTGTCGGAATCCAGCGCATCAGTCACGTCTATCGAACTACTAGTGAATTCCGGTAGGACTGCAGCATCGCCGACAATACTCGTAATAGAAGCTGCCACAGGTAAACCTTCAAGAGAACGAACTACTACTGTAAAGTCATTGAAACCTTTCAACCTATTTTGGGTTTGCAAATTAACCAGTTCTGTCTGTCGGGGGGCTATGGTCAGCTCTATAGGATCAATCGTGACATCAGGTTGATCGGTGATAACCTCAATATCCACAGCAGCAGTTCGATCTGTCGAAGGGTTGGTAACGGCAACTACATCACGTCGTTGAGTATCCACGCCTGCTGACGGAATATACCATAATGGAGCAACATGCGGTATAGCGGTTGCCACTTGCGTGCCTTTTCCCGATTTGGGGCCATCGACTAATTGAATCCAGGAAGCAGCTACACGACCGGATATTGCTTCAACATACAAGGTGACTGTATCAGCAACAGGTAACTCGTCTGTCACATCCACTTTCACTACTTCACCAGCTGGCACTACAAGACTTTCAATGGAATCATGACCGTAATCGCTGAGCATTTCGATATTGACGACCGCGAAATCAAGATAAGGGTTGAGAAGCATCAGAAATAGTTGCTCACCCTCGGCTTCCAAGCGAGTAGCACCATGAGGCAGAATCCATTGTGTAGATGTGCGTGTCAGGCAACTTGAACGTCCAGCACCACCATGCTTGTCGCTGATGATTTGCTCGACGATAACATCGGGGCTGGCAACCTCAACTACCGCTCCAACCCATTGCGCTTCAGGAAGCTCAACGCCTAAAGGTAGCAGAACCCTTTTTTGTGAAGGAATTGAAATAGAAAAGGAGTGATCAAAATCTGCTTCCTTAGTGGTAAGTTGAGCTGCTGGCAAAGAATCCGGTATAACCGTAATAGTGGCATCACGTGTAACACGAGCTGCATTGAATAACTCAATGGTCAGCTCTGCCATGCCGTCTTGGTTGCTGCCTCCCGGGCAAAACCATGCAACCATCGGCCCTGACATGTTGGTCAATGAATTGCTAGAAATCTCCAAATGATCAAAAAACGGGCGATCTCGTAAATCGATTACCGCAGCCCCTGCTAGCATTCCGACGATCATAATCAAAGACAGAACACGAGCGGAACGAAGTCTTCCAGTGAATGAATCATAATTAGCCGGTCTTGGAATCATGTTTGGCTGATTCTGCTGGATTCTTGATTTTGCCGGATTGTCATTCGACTTCTCAACCGCACTGAAATAAGCACCAGCAACACAGCAACCCCGAATATCTGACTTGATTTTCGCCACCATGGCGATGAGTAGGAAAGCCTGATATCTGCATTTTCCAACAACTCAGCTGTTGAACATGAAGAGTCTTTCTCCGCAAAATCAGTTGAAGTCGTTGCCACAGAAGAAGTATCCCTTAAATCGACTGAAGGAGCGATGTCGGATGTGGTTGGTCCAGCGAAGGTGATACCGTCCATAGAATTCGCATTACCGATGTCAACATCGACCAAATCAAGAGAAGGTGCCCAAGAAGTGTTGTTCAACAAAGTTAGCGCACTGTTGATACCTTGTACTTGTTGCATGTCCAACTGACTGTTGAAAGCTTCAATCCACACAGAACTGACCGCGGGGGATATCTTTTGCTGTGACGGAAACGGTGCTGGAGCCAGACGATGCACCAACACTACATAACGCACACCAAAGTCAGCTAAGCAGCGTCCTCCGCGGATTGTATCACCAGCCACTATGCCTTCAAGGGTGGTCTTGATCGGATCGGCCATCCCCGGATCTGCTGTTATGGAACGATCGGCTATCGTTATTCGACCACCCGACGTAACAGCCCAAGCCAGCCCATTGTCCAGATGGCGTCCTTCCACTCCTAAGAACTCAGGAACACCGATCCACAGTACCCTATAATCACCGGACAAGTCTTCAGATTCAAAACGTAGAACTGTTTGGTGATCCCTACCGACAAGACCCCAACGGCCATCCTCGAGTATTCCGATAGTACCCATTGCCAACAACACTAAACCTGCTGCTGCGATCGGAACTAGAAACTGTCTGTAACTAAAATGCGACATGCGCAAATCATGTTCAACCGACAAAACAGCCATACCGCACAAGCCTGCGGCTGCCGCAGCTGCGGGTGCTATCAATAGATGGACATCTGGGAGGCCTACACCTAGAATGCCGTGTTGAGAAGCAAAAGCCAGGCCCCAGGAAACCAAAGCTACCATCCAAAAACGCACAGACTGATCAAATCGCCAATTTCGACCAAGCAACAAAGGCAAAAACATGGGGATGAACAAAAACCACACGCGTAGTCCCTTATCGTTGGGTCCAACAGTAAAAGTCAAAATTTCAGACAGTGAAACCGACATTGCGGAGCCATCACGACCATCGGCGAAGAGTTGCCAGTCAGGCCCCGCTACTACCATGTCCACTGTGAAGGGGAAAACAATTGACAATCCAAACAACAGAGAAGCAACAGTCGCCACCAGAAGACGAAATATGCCGGATAAACGTCCCACTTGTAGACTTCCAATGATTAAGCCTGCTGCTGTGACGATCAATAGCCCCATTACCGACGGCACAAAAAGTGATGCTATACCAGCACATAGACCCAATCTCCAAACATCCGACAACAAACCCCCATACCATTTCAACTTTTTTGATCCCACAACACCATCAGCACCGAACGGCGTAATTCCGAGTGCACTGAAACCCATGCCCAAAAACCATGGGGCTACTGCGTAGGCTACGAGCCCTGCGATCGATCCACTGGCTATTGAAGCCGGTGCCAATGGTATTAACGAGTAAGCGATAAGAGCACCGAGTTGAGCTTTATACGAACCAGCCCGTGACATCATGTGATAAATACCGATCAGACCCACAAACACCGGTGTCAGCACCCACAAAGTACGCACCAAACCCATAGAACCCCCTATCAGTTCAAGCAAAAAACCAAGAGCACCAAGCCAGAACAGTCCACCTAGATTGGAAGATGGGGCACCAGTCTCTCGCTCACTCCAACCACTCCACCATGAGTTCAAAAGGTCATCAGCCGAAGATGGGAACGACGCGAAATCCCCTACAGCTGATACACCGGAAATAATCAGAGATCGAGAACCGAAAAGAACCGCACTCACGATTAAAACCCACACCAACCACACAACTCGAGCTTGACCAATACTGAAACAATTAAGTAGGCCACGTCCTGTACTGCTAAAGAAACCGCCTGCTTTTCCGATGTTGTTACTGTCAAAGCGTTGCCTCATAAATGAAGTCAACCGGATACTGCCAAGATACTGCAATGCTGCTACATCAGCTTGACGGACTTGACGGACACGAGCATTGGCACGACGTCGTTTCAACACGTCTGTCAAGCGCGTGAGATTCCACGTCCAATCTGCGAATACAGTACGAACACGCCGTATACGGCCTGTGAACACTGCCAAAATAATTTCTGCAACAGAAATCAACAAAGCCAGAGGCATGAAAATGAGTAAAGAAATACGTCCATGATTAATCAACATCGAACGTAAGTTTTCCGCATTCAAAAAGGTGAAGTGGTCATCGGCTGCTTCGGAGGATGTGGCAATTCGTCCACGGTGGTGGACCTTGGCATCACCGGCTACAATAACCCGAGCCCCGGCCATTCGCGCTCGCCAGCATAGATCAACGTCATATCCTCGATATTTCATCGCTGGATCGCATCCACCAATGCGAACAAAAATATCTTTGTCTATCAGCATTGCGGCTGTGCTGATGGCAAAGGCATCTCGCATCGAGTCGTGTTGTTCTTGATCCAATTCACTGCTACCCGTCATATCTGACTTAGCACCAAACCGATCAACCTCGTAACCAACACTTTCTATTATTTCTGGCTGGTCTTTGTGCATTAGTTTCGGACCAACCAAAGAAGCATCATTTTGTTTGGCTTGTTCAACCAATTTCGTAACTGTGTCAGGCTCTAAGACCATGTCGTCATGGCATAGCAACAAAAACGAAGCATGCAGATCAGTGCTTAGAACCGTGTTAACAGCTGCTGAAAAACCCGAAACACCGGGTGCGGTGATTATGGCTGCTTCACGTATAACACTTCTTACCCGTCTTTTGAGATCGCCGGCATCACTCGGGTCATCCAAATCTTCAGTGGCAGCCATATCAGAGCTACCAGCGTTATCCGGAGAGAGGGGAGTGGCTTCAACAGGCACTCCTGTACTCCTACCAACAGTATCAACTATTACTACGCTTAGCTGTTCGTAATCTTGGCGTGTCAGAGATTCAAGGGTTTCTTCGAACCCTTCATCGGGGTTGTGAGCTACCACAACGGCAAGAACAGATAGTACGCCGCCGGATGATGCTTTCGAATGTGAGGACATTTAGTGGTAAAGTTACTGTCAATATAAGATTTTCAACAGTATTTTATATTTTAATATCGGCCGAATAACCATGCCAGGCTAAACATCGTCCGTATTTCTGCTACTACACCCACACCTGTGATCTGTCGCAGGTTATGACTAAAATATGACTGTGTTACGATTGACTGCCACAATCCACATTGACGAAACCACGGCACAAGTACTGGTAACTGGCCTTCGATCAACCTCAGTATGCTGCGCCCACATCACTTTTCAATGAAACCATGGCACAAGTACTGGTAACTGGAGCATCGGGATTCGTGGGCAAACATCTAGTGGTTCACCTGTGCTCCTTGGGTGACGATGTCACTACCTCATGTACCGATATCACAGATCGCAACGCAATTGCTGCTGAGTTTCAGCATCATCGTCCTGAAATCATCTACCATCTTGCAGCTCAAGCCGATATAGCTCTGAGTTGGAAAGCACCTATTGAGACACTACGAGTGAACATTGAAGGCACCTATAACGTGCTCGAGGCTGCCCACAATTCCAATGTGCAGCGTGTGCTCGTCACATCAAGTGCCGACGTCTACGGGCAGGTTGACCCCACCCAACTCCCAGTGAGTGAAACTGCACCCTTAAGACCTGTAACGCCTTACGGAGCCAGTAAAGCTGCCGCTGAAATACTCAGTTTGCAAGCCGGTTTCGCACAGGGGACAGACATAATACGAACCCGCGCATTCAATCACCTCGGTCCTGGCCAAAATAACCGCTTTGTGGCTTCATCTATAGCAGCACAGATAACAGCCAATGAACGTTCCGGGGTTAAAATAGTGCGAGCAGGCAACCTTGCTGCCCGACGCGATTTCACGGATGTCCGTGATGTGGTCAGGGCTTATCGGATGCTTGCCGTTGCAGGTGAACCTGGTGAAGTTTATAACATCTGCAACGGTAAATCACATACAATACAAGAACTAGCCGAACTACTGTTAAAAAAAGCGTCTCATGACATGCACATAGAAGTTGATCCCACTCTGATGCGACCGATAGATGTCCCGGAAGTCAGAGGAAACCCGGAAAAACTGCAGAAGGCTACAGGCTGGAAACCTGCAATCTCTTTGGATGCAACATTACGCGATCTCCTTGGATACTACAGAAATCAAACACCACATGGTAGATAATTTTTTATGACAAAACGAGCACTTATTATTGGCATAACAGGCCAGGACGGGTCATACCTAGCAGAACTACTGCTCAAAAAAGGTTACGAAGTCATCGGCATGACACGCCGTACCAGCGCACTCAACTACGAGCGCATCAGTCATATCAAACAGCATATTGTTTGTGCATATGGAGATTTGCTCGATGAATTTTCGCTGATTCAGGTACTACGCCAATACAGACCCGCAGAAGTGTACAACTTGGGTGCCCAATCTTTTGTGCAAACCTCATTCAGTCAGCCTCTACTCACAGGGGAAATCACAGCTTTAGGGGTTACTCGCTTGCTTGATGCCATTCGTTTTGTTGATCGAGATATACGTTTTTACCAGGCTAGTTCATCCGAAATGTTCGGCAAAGTAAGCGAAATTCCGCAAACTGAAAAAACTCCTTTTTATCCTCGCAGTCCTTATGGTGTAGCTAAAGTTTACGGGCATTGGATTACCGTGAATTATCGTGAGGCGTATGGACTACACGCTAGTTCAGGGATACTCTTCAACCACGAAAGCCCACGTCGCGGTCTGGAGTTCGTTACCCGTAAGGTCAGCCACACCGTAGCACGCATAAAAATGGGGTTGGCACGAGAACTCAGGTTAGGCAATCTTGACGCAAGGAGAGACTGGGGGTTCGCTGCTGATTATGTAGATGCCATGTGGCGTATGTTGCAACAAGACACGCCTGATGACTATGTGATCTGCACTGGGGAAACCTACTCGGTACGCGAGTTATGTCATTTAGCGTTCGAATATGTTGGTCTGAATTGGCAAGATTACGTGATTTCTGACAAACGCTTCATGCGACCTGCTGAGGTCGACATGCTGGTAGGGGATGCTTCCAAAGCTCAAAGTGTTCTTGGCTGGAGACCTCGTACTTCTTTTGAGAATTTAGTGCGAATGATGGTCGACTCCGATTTAATGCTTTTACAACGCAAACTCGACCACCTTGCACGGTAACACCGACAAATCAGTTACTGTACTTACTGGTGGCGTGGGTGGAGCACGCTACCTAACAGGTCAGATATCGGTAACACCCCCCACAAAAATCACTGCTGTGGTGAATATCGCAGATGATGCCACACTTCACGGTCTGCATATAAGCCCTGATATCGACACTGTCATCTACACACTTGCCGGCATGGCTGATACTGAACGCGGCTGGGGGCTTGCTGGTGACACATGGCACACCATCAACGAACTACGAACACTTGGAGTCGATGCTTGGTTCAATCTAGGCGACCGAGATATCGGCACGCATCTTTTTCGTACTTCGCTTCTTCGCCAGGGGTTGAGCCTGAGTGAAGTAACTGTTCGCCTAGCCAAAGCTCGGGGGCTAGACTGCAATGTGTTACCAGTGAGCAACGACCCCGTCCAAACCAAGATCATCCTTGCTTCCGGTAAGGAAATTGATTTTCAAGAGTACTTTGTCCGCTTATCCCACAATGTTGCCATAGCCGGAGTGCGCTTTGCAGGCATCAAGCAAGCTCGACCAGCACCTGGAGTGCTAGCTGCCATAAACAACGCCGACTTGGTGGTTATCGCTCCATCGAATCCTGTAGTCTCGATCGATCCTATTCTGTCCATACCCGAAATCTTCGACACCTTAAGCAAAAGACGAGAATACACTATCGCTATCTCTCCGATTATTTCAGGAAAAGCTCTTAAAGGCCCTGCAGACCGAATGATGAGAGAACTTGGAGAAGATGCAACCGTGACAGGTGTAGCATCGCGTTATCGTCGAATAGCTAAAACACTGGTCATAGATACAAAAGATTCCTGTTTGAGTTCAGCTGTAGAAAAAGCAGGCATGGAAGTGATAGTAGCACCAACCATCATGCGCTCAACCAAAGCAGCCGCCAACTTAGTGCGTTGTGTTATGACAGCTTCAGAAACCAAGAACAGCCAGACTGTTCAAGCTCGATTTAGACCTGTGCGAAACAATGCTCAACCGTTGCCAGAATGAATCAATTGCAAACAAATGACTGTTGAACTGCAAATTATTGCTGTTACAGGCATCAGAGAAGTAACCCCCGACGACGACATCGCTCAATTGATACTCGATGCAGCGGATTTACGCGATAATGACTGTGTGGTGATAACTCAAAAAATCGTATCAAAAGCTGAAGGACGGCTTGTGGCCATACATGAAAACAAAAACAGTGATTTAAATTACAGGCGACTAGTTGAAAAAGAGTGCAGGAAGGTATTGAGAAGGCGTGGCAGTTTGGTAATAGCCGAAACCAAACACGGTTTTGTGTGTGCTAATGCCGGTGTTGATCGTAGCAACGTTACAAAAGGCTACGCAACTTTGCTTCCCGCTGATAGCGACTATTCAGCTCATAAGATACGCGAAGATCTCAAGTTCAAAGCAGGTGTTGAAGTTGGAGTAGTGATATCTGATACCTTTGGGCGTCCTTGGCGGCGTGGAGTAACAGATGTAGGCATCGGCTGTGCTGGCATCGCAGCGTTAGTGGATCTACGGGGTACTGATGATGCCCTAGGACGTAAACTGCAAACAACTGAAGTAGCCGTAGTTGATGAGATCGCTGCAGCCGCTGACCTGGTTATGGGAAAAGCTTCCGGTATCCCAATGGCTGTGCTGCGCGGTCTTAACGAACATTGGTTCAGAGAAAGTTCTGTTGCCGATGAAATCATTCGTTCTCCAAGTGAAGACCTTTTCCGTTGATCTAACGATAGCCATCGGAGTTACGCTGTTGCCAATTCCAATGATCACGTATCATGCTGACTGGATTGTGTTGAGCTGTCCAGCCGAGTTGTTTACGTGCCTTTTCGCAGTCGGCCCAAATACTGGCGATATCCCCCGGTCGTCTTTTGGAAATTCTGTAAGGAATGCCACAGCCCAATGCGGCACCTGCTGCATTCAGCATATCCAACACTGAGCTGCCCACTCCTGTTCCCAGGTTGAACGCTGCACTACGACTTCCAGCCCCAAAAATCTGATCGTTTTCCAGTGCTGCCACATGACCTGCCGCTAAATCCATTACATGCACAAAATCTCGGATTGCCGTACCATCAGGGGTGTCATAATCGTTTCCAAAAATCGGTACAGGACCAGCTTTACCTGAAGCAGTCTGCATGATTTGAGACACCAGACTAGTAGTTGAGTGTGTTGGATCTTCACCGATAACTCCTGACGGGTGAGCTCCTACAGGGTTGAAATAACGAAGTAGCACCACCTCTAAACGTGTCGCAGCGGATGTACTATCAATGAGAATCTGCTCGCACATAAGCTTTGAACGCCCATACGGGCTAATCGGCTGCAGTGAAGTTTCCTCGCACACAGGAACCGTCTGTGGTGTTCCATATACAGCTGCCGAAGAACTGAAGACCATCCGTTTCAGGCCATGTTCAACTGAAACCTCCGCAACATTGATAGTGCAGTTCAGATTGTTGCGGTAATAGCGGTGAGGCCTAACCGATGATTCAGATACGTCCTTAAAGGCTGCTAAATGAACTATTGAACTGATATGATATTGGCTGACAACTTTCTCTAGGAGTGCTGAGTCTGCTGCGTCACCTTCTACCACTGGCAATTCCGGAGTTGTGATACTGCGAATAGCATCTACTGCTGAAGGTGATGCATTCGAAAAATTGTCTAAAATCACAACTTGTCGCTCCGAACGGTACAACGCAACCGCTACGTGGCTACCTATGTAACCAGCACCACCGGTTATCAATACGGCAGCCATAACCTACTTCCCATCCCCAACCAATCAAAATCAAGTAAATTCGGCTGAGCATGAGATGTAACTCAACCATGCACACAACTGAAGCACCCGAAGCCTACCGCCCCATCAAACTGAGCATGAGATGTAACTCAACCATGCACACAACAGGCAGACTGAGATTTATGCACTAGCAGTTACCCGCTGAAGTTGTCAGGTTCCTGTTGGCTTCAGCTTTGGCATTATCAGCGAGAAGCGTGAAGTCAGAGACCTTGGTTTCAACCCCAACAAATGCTGCAGAACCTACAGCCGAGTCACAAATAAGTGCTCGGTCGGAAATAATCGCATTTTCCATGATCACGCTTCGCTCTACCCGAGCCCCCGCACCCACAGAAACACCTCCCATGATCACGCTTCGCTCTACCCGAGCCCCCGCACCCACAGAAACACCTTCAGCTATATGAGGCGCGCACCCTTGGACAGCCGTCGAATATTTGGACTCAAGTATATCAAGCTGAACTTGAAGGTAAGATTCAGGCGTGCCGGCATCTATCCAGTAGACTTGTTGAGGCAGCGACCATAAAGAGTCTTCGCAAGCCATAGATGGAAAACAATCCCGTTCAATCGACACATCCTGATCAGCTGGTATACGATCGATAACTGCAGGCTCCATAACATAGGAACCGGCATTTATCCAACCACCTTCTTCGAAAGTGGTTGCAATTCCGCAATGACCACTAGCACTGTTATGCGGCTTCTCTAAAAACCTGCCCACTTTACCGGCAGAATCGGCTAACACCAGCCCATAACGGGATGGATCGTCGACCATAATGAGATGTATTGTCGCTTCAGCTCCAGTTGAACTGTGACATCGCATGAGGGCTGTGAAGTCAAGAGCGGTGATGACATCACCGTTCACAACCAAAAAGGATTCGCGGGGTTTGCCTGCTATTTCCCAAGCAAAGCGTATGGCACCCGCTGTTCCCAAAGGTTTGGTTTCAACCGCATAAACCAGCTCAACTCCAGCACATCGGTAGTCTGGATAAGCAGCACGAAAAACATCGTCTCGGTATCCCAGCGAGAGAACAATTTTATCTACCCCGTGTTCGGATAAGGTGGAAACTATGTGCTCTATCATCGGGCGTCCTGCTACTGGCAGCATTTGTTTGGGCGTTGTGAGCGTGAGAGGATGCAAACGCGTGCCAAAACCACCAGCGAGCACAATAGCTAACATAGCTTAGAAAAGGTTATCCCAGCCTTTCTAATCGCAGCCTTCTAATTGTCAGCAGAAGAATCGGCAGTGCCAAAGCCTGCAGTACCTGTGGGTTCAGGCAGGTCAGTGATATCTGTTGGCTCCTCGCTAGAAGTATCACCTCCGGGAGGCAGTTCATCTTCGGTATCTTCGGCTGACACATCCGAACCATCATTTGGTGGCAAGTCATCAGGAATCACAGGGACAGGGCCTGAAGAAAGAACTCGACCCCCCGATGCGTTAAAAGATTCCAACAGTCTCGCACGTGGTGGTAGGGGAATAGTCGCATCTACCGATACACGCGCAATTGTAAATACTTCCAGATCTTCCAGAATGCGTATCTGATGGAAGTCGGTAGAGTACTGCTCGAATTCTTGGTACTTACTCTCAAGAATTTGTGCCCTCTCTGCGTCATCGGAAGCATTAATGATCTCTTGCAAATCCGTGCTCGGATCACCAAGAGCGAAACGGGCGGCTCGGATAACGGTAGGTTGACCATCACAATCAGACCCTGCCTTAAGAACACCGAATTCAGAACTTATCTCATCAACAGTCACAGTAACTCCCATAGATTCAAAGAAAACTCCAAGACTGGCATCGTCGCCCGTCGCAGAACTGTTCCACGGATGTATATGAATTACCCCATCTCGGTGTGAATGAATACCATCCGGATCATAGTCGCTGGTAAACGGATCAAGCCAACGGTCGCAATCATACACACCATAAGCTGAATGCCAATGATCGGTTATTCGTGGTGGAGTCACAGGAGTCTGTAAGCCCTTGGATATCAATACCATCACGATACCCAGAATCACCACAACCACAATAATGGCCGAAAATCCTAATTCTTTTCGTTGGTGGGAATCGCCTGACTTAGCCGCTATGCGAGCAGCTTTTTGGATTTTTTTAGATGAACCTAAAGATCGGGAATTTCGTTTGATCACAGAGACAATACGATACTACGATAACTCGCGAATTCAAAACAAGTCAAGGCATAACCTGCAGCAGCTGCGAATACGCTATAACAACTTCTCAAGGTACGGATTCATGGGTAACTGTAACCATATCAGACTATATCAACTGGTATTTGCAAGCTCTGTGAAAAGCTTGAGATAGGCTTGTGCGATCATATCCACTGACACCCAAGACTCCACAAAGGCTCGCCCATTCTGCCCTAATTCCTGCCTGAGAACAGGATCATCTATCAACTGTTCTATCGCAGCTATGAAAGCCTGAGAATCCTCTGGAGGAACCGCTAAACCGCTGTTCGCTTGCTTGACGACTTGCGATACTTCGGTCTCAGCATCTAATGACACCACCACCGGACGTCCTGCCGCCAAAATTGAATACAACTTAGAAGGTACACTCGAATGTGCCAACCCTTTTTTGAGTACTATCACATGAACATCAGCAGAAGCCAGCACATCGTTGAGGTGTTGTTCCGGTTGAAAATCGGTGAATACTACGTTGTTCAATCCAACAGCCCCGGACTTCAAGGCCTCTAACGCAGAACCCATCCCGTTGATCACGAACACAACATCTTTGCGGTGTCTGAAAGCGTGCGCTGCATCCAGCATAAGATTCAGCGGCTGCGAGAAACCAATATTGCCCGCGTACATTACCACAGTATGATCGCCCAATCCGTATCTAGAGCGATATCTGGTCGTCCTAGCAAGAGGATGTATTCGTTTTGTGTCGACAAAGTTGGGAATGACTTGCAAACGAGTATGCCCTGAGCTGCTCAATTTAGAGTCTAGGTTTTCTCTCATCTCATCGGATAATACCGTAATAGCATCACAGCAACGATAAGTGAACCTTTCAAGCCGGCGTGCCATGCCTATGAGACAACGGTTGCGGATAACACCAAGTTGTATCATCGCGTCCGGGTAGACGTCCTGCACATTCAGAACCAATGGAACCCGCCAACGTCTTGCAGCCAACCACCCTGCTAAACCTAAAGTCAGTGGAGGGGACATGGCCAAAACCACGTCAGGTTTGACACTGGGTTTGACCGCCACCGAAGTGGCTAAACCAGAAAAACCAACAAACCCTATAGCACGAGCAAAAATAGACGTCTTAGACATAGGAAAAGGATGAACGCGAGTGATAATCCTTCTTTCTGCTTTTTCTGCTTGTCGAGGTTTTACTGATAGCAAACGTTTGAACACTTGTTTGGTGATCGCCGTACTTTTCACTTCAGTTCTTCTTGAATCTCGTGGGCTAGGTTGAGTATGGATGAGCGATCCACGCCATCCAGGCTCTACCTGGTGATGACGATACCAAGGTAGCGAAGTGACCACATAGACTTCATGGCCGCTGTTGCACAGTTCGTCCACAATCGCGGTCATTAATATTCCTGTGGGTGCCACATCGGGTTTGAAATGTGGACAAATTATGAGTATTCGCATGACCTTCAAATATTCACCTGCGAAGCGAAAAACTTGAGGCACCAATTGCCTACTTGCATACACGCGGACATTGTCAGCTCAAAAGACCGAGAATGCTACTTTCATAGTCGCGTCCACACTTCTGTGAGACGGGCAGCGGCCTTGACCGGTGAATATAATGCAGCTCTTGTTCGCGCTTTTTCTACCCGCTTGTCGATATCCGATGATCTGTTCAAGACTTCTGTTATAGCATCAACCCAGCCATCAAGATCATCGGGATCCACCAGCATGCCAGCGTCACCCACAATCTCGGGAAGTGCTGTTTTGTTTGCTGCTATGACAGGCGTGCCTGCTGCCATAGCTTCTAACACCGGTAGTCCGAATCCTTCGTAACGGGAAGGAAAAGCTACCGCTGCAGCAGAAAAATATAAAGAAGCTAGAAGCTTTCTGTCGCACCGTCCTAGATGCACAACACCAGGACTCTGTCCAACAAGTTCGTTTACCTTACTGTGAGCTCTACCGTTGCCTCCGGTGAGTATTAAAATGGCATCCTTGATACGGGTTCGCACTATCGAATGAGCAGCAATCAAAAGCGCGTGATTTTTGTGAGGATAAGTTGCCGCCGGATACAGAACAAACGGCTTGTCATTCCAAAGTCCATCTTCAGTGTCAGATGCTTTGAACAACTTTTTCGGCGGGTTTATTCGTCTACTGCGATCTTTTTGATTTTCAAGTTGATCGAACAGCTGTTGAGGATAGGTTGACGACACCACTCGGATATGATCAGCAGGAACTTTGAAGTGCTGCTCAACTCGCTCCGCCACCCATCTTGAGGGCACAACCACAAGATCAGCGGCACGTGAACTGTGCTTCAAGGCCATCTTGAGATAATGGCGTTTTGCAGCAGAAAAATTCTCGGGTATGTCCAATGGCTGCAAATCATGAATAGTAACCACCGTAGCCCCACGATGTAAAACTGGAACCCTCCCACCAAAATGGTGGACGATATCAAAACCTGAAGAACGATGAAATAACCAAGTTGACTCCACCACTACCCGCCTAAGTCGGTTATGTCCACTCCAAGGAGCTTCATGCCAAACAATGTCGGATAGATCCGGATGGCACTCACGGGTTTTTTTCATTGCCGCCAGCTCCAGTTGCAGAGAAACTTGTTTTTGCAAAGAAACATCCTCGAGGGCAGAATCCGAGGTAACTGCTTTCAATAGCCGCACCGCATATTCTTCGCTTCCTCCGACTTGATCAGGCACCACAAAACATAAATTTGCCAAAACTTTCAAAGTTTGAACCGTCCCGGGTGTTTGAGCTGTCCTAGGTGAAGGTGATGCCGAATTTGGGGTTAACCCTTGAGGTCGAAGAATCATTAGCAGTGCCCAAGAGAATCATATATGCGGCTCAGAATCATATACAACAACACAGGCCTGCTTAATTGAACAAGCCTAAAACCAACGCTACACACCAACATCGAAACACAACCTCCCACCTCCCATGTAAAACCAGATCAAAAGCTGATTGACGAAAACTGGAGTGAATCACCGAAATCAACCGACATCCAAACTAATCCAACAGCAAGATTTTGGGCACACCGGCGGCTCATGTTGGTTCTGAACTAAATCTAACAGCAAGCTTCCAGATACGCGGAATGCACCTGCTTGGCGGTTGTAGCCCAGCTAAATTGCGTAGCACGAGTCCGAGCCACTTCGGACCTGCGAGCATGTTCAGTATCGTCTGTGAATATGAGATCAATAGCAGCTGCCAATTCTTCGATATCAGTCGGATCCACGGTAGAAGAGGCATCAGCGCACACTTCTTCCGTGGCTGTACCTGAGCTGGTGATCACAGGTGTGCCTTGTGTCATCGCTTCCAGCACTGGCAAACCGAATCCTTCCATCAAGCTCGGGTATATGAACACTTTAGATGCTGCATACAGGGCAGCAAGATCACGGTTTTCTCTGACATATCCCACTCGTATAACCTCCACAGGGTAGGCTTCAATGAGTTCTTCCAAATTCAAACCCCAACCAAGCGGCCCGGCCAACACCAGCGGAGGTTTGGTCTCTGTTCGTGAAACAGCAGCCAACAAGCTTTCAAGGTTTTTTCGGGGTTCTGCTGTTCCAACCCACAAGGCAAAACTTTCCGGTAGGCCATACCGATCTCTTACAACACGAACATCGACTTCGGTTGCAGTTTCCATGTCAACCCCCCAGGATATTACCCGTATCCGCTGTGAGGGCACACCATTGTCAACACAATCTTGTGCGGTCGACTGTGAAGGCACGATTATAAGAGTTGCTTCTGCTTGAGCTAGCTCGAATGCTTTGGTGGCGAAACGAACTCCCCGTCGAGTGAACCATGCAGGTTGCTTCAGGAAAGCCAAATCATGAACAGTCACCACCAAGGCCGCATTCCCTTTGGGTGGTACTACACCACCCGTGCTATGCACCACATCGACTTCACCTGCAAACTGCGACACATCCGGGTAACGAAGGTAGTGCCAACTGTCGTATAGAACTCTGCGTGGCATCGGCAACTCACACACCGACAAAGATGGCGGTAACGCCAGAGAAGGCAAGCTTTTATGCTTAGCCGACAAACCTATCAGCTGTAGATTGTCACGAGCAGCTAATACTTTCAAAGTACCGACGGTAGCGATGGCGGTACCTCCTGGCACTTTGTGCCAACATTGTTCTACAACCGCTGCTACTCGCACCATACTGCTATGTTAATAAAACAGGTAGTGGCAAACAGTCAACAGATGA
Source organism: Acidimicrobiaceae bacterium (assembly GCA_028820455.1). Lineage (GTDB taxonomy): Bacteria > Actinomycetota > Acidimicrobiia > Acidimicrobiales > Aldehydirespiratoraceae > JAAXHB01. The sequence goes on along the minus strand of JAPPJC010000081.1, from coordinate 35,562 downwards.
GACGGCAAACCGCAGAACAAGGAAAAAGCAAATGCCAATAAAAACAGGTAGTGGTAGACAGTCAACATCCGGTTGAACAAAGATATACGTTTACACTCGACAAACCTCAACTTGACTTCCTCATATGGTCGACAATTTCAAACAGAAACGAATTTTCGTGACCGGCGGGACCGGTTTTCTAGGTGGTGCAGTTGTATCAGAACTGCGAAACCGTGGGGTAAAGGTCGTGATGGCACCTTCAAGCAATGAAATCGACCTTCTCGAGGCTGACACAACTCAAACAGCCTTGCTAGCTGCCAAAGCGGACTTGGTGATTCATTTGGCAGCACGTGTTGGAGGGATCGGTGCCAACATGAAAAAACCGGCCGACCTTTATCTCCACAACCTACTACTTGGCACTAACGTGATAGAAGCAGCACGAATCGCAGGGGTGGAGAAAACCGTAATAGTAGGAACGATATGCTCATACCCTAAACACACGCCAGTGCCATTTAAAGAGACCTCACTGTGGCAAGGTTACCCTGAAGAAACCAACGCGCCCTACGGCATAGCCAAACTCGCGCTGCTTGTGCACCTTCAAGCTAACCGTGCTCAATACGGTCAACGTGGTGTCTATTTGATGTGTACCAATCTTTACGGCCCTGGCGACAAGTTTCATCCTGCTGTGAGTCATGTTATTCCCGCGGTTATACGCAAATGCGTACATGCCGTAGAAACCGGCCGACAATACATAGATGTCTGGGGCTCTGGAACTGCGACACGGGAATTCTTGTATGTCGATGACGCTGCTAAGGGTATTGTGGCAGCTGCAGAGCACTACCAGGGCAGCGAACCCGTCAATCTGGGTTTTGAACAGGAGATATCAATATCCGAGGTGGTAGAGATAATTGCTGAGTTAACAGGATTTGCGGGAGAAATACGTTGGGATTCATCAAAACCTGACGGTCAACCTCGACGCTCTGTTGACAGCAGTAGAGCCCGAGACTTGTTCAACTTCCAAGCATCAACGGATTTCCGTAAGGGATTGAGTCAAACCATAGAATGGTATAGAACGCATCGCCTTGAAGCAGAAGCTAGACAGAACTAGTAGTCGGAGAAATTGCTGAAATTTCTTGAGATATCCGCGAGGATTCCACGGAGGATTCCACGATACGTTCTACCGCTTTACCATCTATTGTTTCATGTTCAAGCAATGATCGGGCTACCTCGTCAAGTGCGTCACTGTATTCTAAAAGCGTTTGACGGCAACGTTCTAACTGTTCACGTAGAATGCGTTCAATCTCCTCATCGATGACTCGAGCAGTGGTATCACTATAATCACGAGTTTGCATAAGGTTTTCGCCGAGGAAAACCTGCTCCTGAGATCCCCATGCCATAGGCCCTATCTCATCAGACATACCCCATTCCCTTACCATCGACCGAGCCATGGCTGTCGCTTTGACCAGATCATCACCGGCACCTGTGCTGACAATCCCAAAAACTATCTCTTCAGCCACGCGACCACCAAACATGACTACTAGCCGATCCAACATATAATCACTCCTGTAGAGATGTCGGTCATTCTCCGGAAGTTGCATGGTTACACCCAATGCCATGCCACTGGGTATTATCGTCACCTTATGTAATGGATCGGCGGTAGGCATCACTGCAGCACAAACCGCGTGACCAGCCTCGTGATAGGCGATTGCTTTCTTCTCGTCATCTGTCAACGCCATGGATTCACGTTTGATTCCCATGACTATCCGATCACGAGCTTGTTCGATATGCTCAGCCATAACTTGATCTTTGTCGTCACGCACCGCATAAAGTGCTGCTTCGTTGATGAGATTGGCCAAGTCCGCACCACTCATTCCCGGCGTACTACGAGCCACAACATCCAAGTCAACATCATCAGCTATACGTTTGCCCTTAGTGTGGACTTTCAAAATGGCAACCCGGTCGGATAATTCAGGTAACGGCACTATCACCTGCCGATCAAAACGCCCCGGTCTGAGCAATGCGGGATCCAAAATATCAGGCCTGTTGGTAGCTGCCATCAAAACAATACCCTCAGAAGCTTCAAAACCATCCATCTCTGAAAGCATTTGATTAAGGGTCTGCTCTCTTTCATCGTGGCCTCCACCCAAACCTGCACCCCGCTTACGACCAATAGAGTCGATCTCATCTATAAAGATGATAGCTTTACCCAGTTTTCTCGCGGAATCAAACAAATCACGCACCCGACTAGCTCCTACTCCGACAAACATTTCCATAAAGTCGGAACCGGTTACCGATAGGAAAGGCACCCCAGCTTCACCAGCTACTGCTTTAGCTATCAGTGTCTTACCCGTGCCAGGAGGACCTACTAGTAAAACACCTTTAGGCACCCGAGCACCAATCTCTACAAAACTATGTGACTTTTTCAAAAAATCGACAACCTCGGTGATTTCTTGCTTGACATTTTCATAGCCGGCAACATCATCAAAGGTCGTGTCAGGTCGTTCGGTCGCATACGTCTTTGCACGACTTCTACCGATCGACATAATGTTTCCTACCTGGCCCTGCGCTTTACGTTGCATCCACCAAAAAAACAGGATCAAAAGCCCGATAGGCAATATCAAAGGAATCATCGAAATAAAAAAGTTCGTCTCTGGAGTGACAAAACGAACTTCGGGTACTTGCTCTCTGATCAGTTCCACATGTTGATCCGGCAAAGGAACAGGACCACTAGTGACAAGATTGTCAACTAAGCCTCCCACAGAACAGTTTGTAACTGATGACTGATCGGACTTGAGAATAAATCGGATAATGCCGGTGTCATTATTGTATTTGAATCCTTCAACACAACCTTCCGCCACATTCTCAAGAAAGCGGGAGTACGGCACTTCGTTGCTGGAACTATCAGGCCGCATAACGTTGAACACAAGAAACAAACCAACAAGGACAAATGCTATCCACGAGATCAACCGATACTTTGGATGGTTTCTCGAACTCTTCGAACCCGAGGAATTCGACCGTAGTGGAGACGGCTTGCGTCGTTTGCGCGGTGGTGGTGGGGGAGTGCTTTGCATATTTTTGACCACAGGATCAGGCTAGAGTGACCTGATGACATTTGGATGTACTAGTCTATGTGTAAATGCGATAATTTGTTTGGGGCGACTACTATAATTTTTACTTTACTAACTATATTCTCAACTCCATGGAACTTCCAATTGGCGATCGTGTATCACACGGGCCGAGCAGCCGCCACTGGGAAAACACGGCTACTAGAAAGAGACTGGGGACTGTGTTATGAAACTTTCAAATTGGTGATCATTCAATAGGTGATCATTCATGGTCGCGTGGAAAATATGCTGAATGCGAGTCGAGGATTAAAGATTTTCATACACTGAAAACTTACTGTCGAAACTAGATGCTCCCTCAACTATCTTGAACCAATCATGTTTGACAAGCATTGAAATCAATCTTGCGACAATACTGCAATTCGCTGTGAATATTCAACAGAATCGCTCAGTGACATGATGTCAACAAACGACCGACTGAAATGGGCTGCCGCTGGCTGGCTTATTGGTAGTCTCTCAAGTGTTTTTTTGTTCACCTGGATTTTCTATGTTTCAAACAACCTTGAGCTTGATGCACGATTAGACTCCAGGGATTCATTGCTAGAATCAGTTCTAACCCATGTTTCACCGGTTCAACTGTTTTTCTTCCAGCTACCTCTGTGGGCAGGAATGGTCGGTGCACCACTCATAGCTCGCAAGTACAAGCTCAACTGGCGCAAACAGCTTGGCTGGCGCATACGAATCATCGACATCCCCATTGGTATCATCAGTGGATCTGCCCTACAACTTGCGATAATACCTATTCTATACAATCTTCTATCTGCGATTATCAATTTCTTTGGCTTCTCCGATATCAGAAAAGAAGACGTCGAAAGAGTAGCCGAAGAACTTGTCGATACGGCTCATACGCCGGTTGAAGTAGCCTTTTTGATATTGATGTCGATTATATTCGCCCCTCTAGTAGAGGAAATCTTCTACCGTGGCCTTGTGCAAGGAGCTCTGCAAGACCGCTTCAATTCCGCATTGGCCATAGTGGCAGTTTCAATTATTTTCGGGGTCACTCACTTCCAACTACTGCAACTACCTGGATTGCTGGTTGTAGGCGCAGTACAGGGAATCCTATTTTGGCACACCGAACGAATAGGGGCTTCTGTCTTATCTCATATGTCATTCAATGCAATCACAATTTTCTATTTACTGTAAGAAGGACTACTGCTCCGAAAGTAGAACAGAACTGTTACAGAACTTCGGTGGAAATGTAAGGTTTTGACGGAGAATACGAAACTTTTTTTGACTACTCAACCAAACCATCTAGCCGATAATTACTGCCTGCGAAGATTTTCAGAACCAGCGAAAATATGATGATGGCTGAGCAAGAGGTGAGAAAACCAGTGACATCACACGCGAATTCTTCTAATGTGGTGCTATCTGATATGGCTTCCATCCAAAAGATTGAAAGATTTACCACGACTTGTATCGTGACCCTCGCCACGCTATTCGTGGTTGTAAACACAAGACCATGGCTATGGGTTCTGGATACGATGCCAACTGGTGGCGACTTTGCAGCTCACGTGTGGGCTCCCGCTTATCTGCGTGATGTACTCTTAAGTGAGTTACGTCTTACCGGATGGTCACATGATTGGTATGTAGGGTTTCCTGTTTTCACTTTTTACATGGTGACCCCATTTATTTTGATTGTGATCTTGAATGTCAGTTCACAAATTTCTATGGGCATTTACGCGTTAATGGCCATGAGCTTGAGCGGAGGGATGATTGCCTGGAATATAGCAAGCTACTTGAGAACTAAGCAGGAAAAGTTGCACATCATCAACTTTCCACCACCTCTTAACAGCCTGTTTGCTCCTCTGGCAAGTCTGATTGCTGCTCTAGCAGCAATTGTAATATCAGTGATTTTAAATAGTTTGGATGGCCGTACCGTATCTTTTATATTATTTGAATTATTTGAATTTACTTATAATGACACATCAGTAGACTTGTTTCTAGCTTGCGTACTACTTCCAATAGCTTGTGGGCGGCTGGTGTGGTCTTCATTTTCACATTCACCGACAGCGACGGCTCTTACATCTCCAGGTGCAGCACAATTTTCAAAAAGTCGTAAAACTGCATCTCAGAAGCCTGCGAAACGAGATGGCCTCGGCTCAACAGATAACGGCAACAACAACACAACCACGCTAAGTTTTAGTCTAGCTCGGTCAGTACTCCCACAAAGACTTTACAATTTTATAACTCTCAGTGTTCACTGGCGATATTTTCGCTTGCCCATAACAACACTGGCAGTGGTTTCGATCTTGCTCATTATTCCGGTACCTTACGAAGTTGCCATAAAACTGGTAGGTATAGCCGGAGTCGTGTTCCTGCCAATAGCTGCCTACACAATGGCGCGTCTGGCAGATGTTGCTTTTCCAGGTCCTGCTCTAGCGGCGGTAGCTGCTGTTCTGTTCGTGTTCGACCGTTCGCAGAATATCTACGGCGGCAATCTGATGTCTACCATGGCAGGGGAGTTCGCCTATTCTCTCGGCTTGCTTTGCGCAGTTTTCTATATGGGCGTGGCATTCCACGGTATGAAAACAGGCAACCATAAAATTCTTGCTGCCATACTGTTGGCACTCACCGGCCTGACTCATCTAATCACAGCTTTCTTAGCTCTTGCAGCCACTGGAGCCATGCTCCTAATACTTCCCTGGCATTACAAGTATTTCAAAAGGCAACAACCCATCACGAAGAATAGCCGAACCACTAAAAAAGCTCTAACGATGCTTCGCGACAAAACGGTTTTTCGGTGGACAATTACGATGGGGGCATTAGCCGCAGCCTTGAGCAGTTGGTGGGTATTGCCATTTTGGTGGAATCGGGCAATGTACAATAACATGGGCTGGGTAAAAAGGCGAAGCTACCTGTCTGCACTGTGGTCTCGGTCACAATTTGATGAGACCTTCTTGGTGAATGTGCCTGTTTTGCAGGTTTTTGTTGTATTGGCAGCATTGGCAGCAGTTATAGGATTCGTTCAGGTTCTTTTCCGACGTCGCAACCATTTCATAGTGGTATTAGCTGTAACCACACTAATTTTCGCTGTGGGCTTTATACTGCTTCCTGAGGGACGACTATGGAACACCCGGTTGCTTCCCTTCTACTACTTCCTGGTATATACCTTGGCCTTGCTCGGACTGGGTGAGATCCTGCGGTTCTTCACTGCTTTTTTGAGAAAAGCCATTGTCACAGGACAAGCAGTCGAAAACACATTGGATAGAGGGTGGACTGCAGGACTCGGATTCGCGGCCACTCTGCTAGCCATCGGCCTGATTATCAGTACGATAGGACGCAATTTATATGCCAATCCTGGCCCACACTGGGTTGAATACAACTACAGAGGATACCAACAAAGACCAGCAGAAGAATCTGATAGCAGGTATGTTGAACACCAAGACCTAGTTGAATACCAAAACCTAATCGAAACGTTACAAGCTGTGGGCTCCGATTACGGTTGCGGCCCATCTCTGTGGGAATACGAAGCAGGAAAGCTCAACTCTTACGGTTCGCCAATGGCGGCAATGCTTTTACCACACTATACCGATAGATGCATTGGATCAATGGAAGGCCTCTATTTTGAGTCATCCGCTACAACACCTTACCATTTTTTGATGCAGTCAGAACTTTCAGCAGCACCTTCACGCGCTCAACGCGATCTGCCATACTCAAATCTTGATGTAGCCAAAGGCTTGGAACATCTAAAACTCTTGGGTGTGCGCTACTACCTGGCTCTCTCTTCCGAAGCGGTGAATCAAGCACGTCAAACGACTGGACTAACCGAAATAGCAACTTCTGGTCCGTGGGTCATATTCTCGGTAGCCGATAGTGAGCGGATAAAACCTCTAAGCACGTTGCCTGTAGTAGTGGAGGACATACCTAACTCAGCAGACGACTGGCTAACAGTTGGCGTGGGGGCATTTCTAGCAGATGACAGTATTCCATTACTCGCATCTGAGGGTCCAATCGAATGGCCCAAGGTAGCAATGGCTTCACTTGTCGAAGATTTCAACATTGATGAACCAATTAATTCGCCCCGTCAAAGTGATACACCCCGAAAGAAAAAGATGCTCCACTTAGCCGAGACGCTGAACAATGAACTACCGCGTCATGCAATCACTGCCACAACCGAGGTAACCGGAACAGAATACCAGCCTCACCGGATATCCTTCTCAGTCAGCAACGTGGGTGTACCAGTATTGGTCAGTACATCATTTTTCCCCAACTGGTCTGTAGAAGGCGCAGAAGGGCCGTACCGAGTTACACCCAACCTCATGGTTGTAGTGCCCACAAAAACCGAAGTGAGCCTCTATTATGACTACAGCAGTGTCGAACGGTTCTCGCACTTAAGCACACTCATCGGACTCATAATAATCGGATTACTTTTTCTGCAAGGTGCTAGAACAACGAAAACACGTACTGTCGCCAACCCACTTAAGCATCAAAAGTGAATAACAACCTCGACACTATTTTCAAAGCTTACGATATCCGCGGCACTGTCGACGACCAGATGAACACTGGGATTTGCAACCGAATAGGAACTGCATTCGCCAACTATGTCAAAAACTTCGGGGCTTCAAGGATAGTAGTGGGGCGCGATATGCGTCCTGATGGTGTTGAACTGTTGAAAGCGTTCACCGCTGGAATTGTTGATGCGGGCATAGACGTTGTTGACATCGGCTTGTGTGCCACAGAAATGGTTTACTTCGCATCAGGCTTGTTCAACACACCTGGTGCGATGTTTACAGCTTCACACAACCCGGTAGGTTACAACGGCATCAAACTGTGTGGGGCTGGGGCTGCTCCCATCGGTGCTGCTACCGGACTTGAGGAAATCAAAACTTTAGCGAAAAAGCGTACATCGCCTTCGGTAGCAATACCTGGCACCGTTACTAATCAGAACATGCTCTCCGACTATGTGGATCATGTCTTGGCTTTCATAGACAAATCTGTTTTGCGACCCCTTAGAGTTGTGGTAGATGCTGCTAACGGTATGGCCGGGCTTGTAGTTCCAGCCGTGTTCGACAGGTTGCCTTTTCAACTTGATGTGATGTACCCCGAACTTGACGGAACCTTCCCCAACCATCCCGCCGACCCGCTCCAGCCAAAAAACTTGTTAGACCTACAAAATCAAGTCTTGAACTCATCAGCTGACATTGGTTTGGCTTTCGATGGAGATGCAGACCGTGTGTTCGTAGTAGATGAAAAAGCACAAGTACTATCAGGATCTCTTATAACCGCTTTAATCTCCAAGGAAATACTTCAGCGTGAACCAAAAAGCGTCATCATTCACAACTTGATCTGCTCCGCTTCTGTGCCTGAAGTTATAGCAGAAAACGGGGGGAGAGCTGTGCGAAGTAGAGTGGGACATTCTTTCATGAAGCAACTTATGAGGTCCACTGGTGCTGCATTCGGTGGTGAACATTCCGGTCACTACTATTTCAAAGACAACTACAATGCTGACAGTGCGATGATTGCCACTCTTTTGGTTTTGGAAGCTCTTAGTCGACATGAAGAAAGTTTCAGCGATTCGATCGCGCCTTTGCACCGCTACTCAGCTTCAGGGGAAATCAACATGCAAGTATCCGATGTAGACTCTGTGATCAACAGAGTGGCCGCCTATTTCAACGGCGAAGATCAAGATCGCCTTGACGGTCTTACCGTCCGTTGTCACAAGTGGTGGTTTAATCTCAGACCATCGAATACAGAGCCACTGTTGAGGCTGAACCTAGAAGCGGATACACCTGCTATCGTAGAAGATAGAGTCAAACAAATACAAACTCTGGTTTTGTCAGAAGCGGCTAAACCAGATGTCGATCATTGAAATGCCACTAAAACTTGACCTGTGGCAACTTGAATCGCGAACAAAATGGCAACAAAATGGCACTTGACTTATCGCTGTTGAAAATATTGGCATGCCCCGCAGACAAGGGCCCGCTACTTTACTTCGAAGACGAAAAGTGTCTTTACAATCCCCGTATGAAGCTACTTTATCGGATAGTCGACGGTATTCCAGTCATGCTTGTGGGGGAAGCACAACCAATCAATGATACCGGACATCAACGCCTAAAGAATAAAACAAAGGAGAACGACTTATAAATCTGTGCTATCAGGCTGTGTTGCACAGTATCTCAGGATTTATGAGTATATACTTCTGAGCATTGTTGTGGGCTACTCTAATTACGATCATGGTAAAAATATTGAAAGGAGTAGTGCGGCATTATGACTGGGGATCGCCTACTGTTATCCCTCATCTGCTTGGGCTACCCCCAAACGGCAAGCCTTGGGCGGAATTGTGGTTAGGCGCACATCCCACAGCTCCAGCCACAGTGGACGACAAACCTTTAAACCTTCTGATTTCCAAGGATCCACACAATTTACTTGGCTCTGATATCACATCGACATCAAAAAATCTTCCATTCTTGATGAAAGTCCTGGCTGTGGAACATCCTCTATCTCTACAGGTTCATCCAACTGTTGAGCAAGCTCAAGAAGGATTCAAACGTGAACAAGCTATGGGAATTCCAATCGACTCTCCTAAGCGATCCTTTCGGGATTCTTGCCATAAACCTGAGCTGGTTTGTGCACTCACCTCTTTTGAATTGTTATGTGGCTTTCGTGACGTTCAGTTTACGCTAGCCCTTTTGGATACTATTCATTCAAAAGAACTCGATCCAATGCGCGATCAATTGCGGAAAAAACTTTCACCACAAGGACTACACGCTCTAGTTGGTTGGTTGCTGTCGTTAGAAAAAACTGAAGTTGCCATGCTTCTAAACTCTATGCTGCGAGTATGCTCGGAAATTGTTGCACGAAATGTCGACACATCCCCCTGGACAACCGATACTGACAAAACGAGAATCCCAGCAGACTCAAACACCGAAGTGGCCGACACTTCCTACCACTGGCAGCAGTGGATAAGGCAACTGACCACTGCTATCAAGCTAGGAGAACATTATCCGCAAGACGCTGGTGTAATTGTGTCTTTACTGCTGAACTATATTATATTGAGGCCAGGTGAAGCAATGTTTTTACCCCCGGGAACACCTCACTGTTATCTGCGTGGTTCTGCAGTAGAGGTAATGGCCTGCTCAGACAATGTTGTACGTGGCGGTCTCACTAGCAAGCACACTGATATCAACACCTTGCTCGAGGTCATCGACACAACCCCATTGGCGATAGAAATACAACAACCCAAAACAACTCACGGAATTACCACTTATGAATCCCACGCCACAGAATTCTCGCTTACACGAATAGAACTGCAATCCGACTTTTCTACTGCCATTCAAAGTGGTCCTGCTATATTGTTGTGTACCAATGGCCGTGTTCAAGTCAATAATCTCACCCTTGAACGAGGTCAAGCAGCATGGATTTCTTTTTCAGAAGAACTAATCAACCTAAAAGGGCTCGGGACGGCATTTGTGTGCTCTAAAGATCAGTGGGGTTGAACTTTTTTCGCCTTCACAATTTGCGTAATGCTGAATTCAAAGTTGGATTCAAAATAAGTGCGCTACTATGCATAAATTGAGATTAAGAAGGGACTACACAATATCAATGATTGAGGGCAAATCCTTAGCTGAGAAGAACAGCTCGGAAGCTAATAGCAGTTTCGGCGACTTCAAGGTAGCTGACCTTTCGTTGGCTTCTTTCGGACGTGAAGAAATACGCCTCGCTGAGCATGAAATGCCCGGCCTTATGGCACTACGATCTCGCTATCGCGATAGTCAACCTCTAACCGGTGCTCGCATAGCGGGTTCTTTGCATATGACAATTCAGACAGCAGTGCTTATCGAAACTCTGGTCGACTTAGGGGCTCGTGTACGTTGGGCCGGTTGCAACATATTTTCAACTGAAGACCATGCCGCTGCAGCTGTGGCAGTCGGACCCAGAGGTACTTTGGAAGAGCCTCGTGGTGTACCTGTATTCGCTTGGAAAGGTGAAACCCTCGAAGAATACTGGTGGTGCAATTCGCAGATATTTCGTTGGGAGAATGATACTACTGATTCTCATCTCGGTCCAAACCTCATTGTCGATGACGGTGGTGACGCTACTTTACTAGCACATAAAGGCATAGAATTCGAACAAGCAGGTTCTATACCCGTTCCAAGCGAAGATGACTCTGAGGAATGGAAGATATTCCTGGAATCTCTAAAGACCATAGCGATAAACGATCCTTATTTCTTTCGACGCAGAGTTCCGGACATCCTTGGTGTATCAGAAGAAACCACTACCGGTGTAAGACGTCTTCAACAGATGAAAGATCGGGGTGAACTGCTGTTTCCCGCAATCAATGTGAACAGCTCGGTTACAAAATCAAAGTTCGACAACTACTACGGATGCCGGCAGTCATTGATCGACGGCATAAACCGTGCTACAGACGTAATGATCAGTGGCAGAGTGGCCGTGGTCTGTGGCTACGGTGACGTTGGTAAAGGCTGCGCTTCAGCATTTCGTGGTCAAGGAGCCCGGGTTATTGTCACAGAAGTCGACCCGATCTGTGCTTTGCAAGCTGCAATGGAGGGATACGAAGTCAACACGCTTGAAGAAGTTCTCTCAATCGGTGATATCTTCATCACAGCTACTGGCTGTTCAAACGTAATTCAAGCAGAACATATGGCTGCAATGAAAGACATGGCTGTTGTTGGCAATATCGGCCATTTCGACAACGAGATTGACATAGCGGGCCTGAAGAGCACGCCAGGTATAACACAAAAGAATATTAAGCCACAAGTGGACGAGTATGTGTTCAGTGATGGTCACAGTGTGATCATACTCTCTGAAGGACGCCTACTCAATCTCGGCAACGCTACAGGTCATCCCAGCTTTGTCATGTCTTGCAGCTTTACCAATCAGGTACTGGCACAGATGGATCTATTCGCCAATGGCACGAATATGCCTACAATCATAAAGACATTGCCCAGACATCTCGATGAAGAGGTAGCACGTCTACATTTAGATGCTTTAGGGGTGCGTCTCACTAAGTTAACGCCTCAGCAAGCAGAATACAGCGGAATCAGCATAGAAGGCCCCTACAAGAAGGAGACCTACCGCTACTGAGTATTTCTCGTGCTGTGTAAGCAGGACTCACAATAGGGCAGTAGGGTTATTCAAGCTAAACAAGCAAGGCGGCAAGCAAAGTGAAAACTAGCTGAAAAGCAAGCCAGGCCTGATATAGCAGTTCCATACTGTTGGGGTCGGAGAAATGAGTCCAAAATGACAAGACATCAGCAAGCCAGCCCGGCATGGTAAAGTGTTAGCCTAAAACCAGCAACTTCTAGTTTCCTGGCAATGCTGATTTGTCGCTGATTTGTCTGAATCGAAACTTGTTTTCGACAAGATTTCAACTGTCCATGCCCTCTTTCTGGCTTACTGCCCGCCAGATGCGAAGAGCCTGAACTACGAATATGACTGGTAGTACAGAATCGATAATATGCCAGATCGTCCAGTTGGGGCTGGCTCCCCATACCACCTCAAACCAGTTGGGAACAAAAGCAATCGTTAATATCACACTACCGTAGAACATCACATTTGCTTCTATCCACTTCTTTGGGTCGCCACAACTATCACCACTATCACAACAACCAGCACTGTCAGCAGTATTGCAACAACCAGCTTCAGCAGACCCACTCTTGTGCTTTTCATTGAGGCGAGATTCTATATCAATGAACTTCTTACCTGCTAAAGCGGTTATAACTACGATAACAAGGCCAACTGCCATAAACCAGTCAAGCACTAGCCATACCGTCATAGCCGATCCATCTTCTATTAGTTTGTCTGCGGCATCATATGCATAGAATGGAAAAGCAAAAAACTGCACTGTCACTGCTACAGCCACTAGGACAAGATAAAGGCCTGCCCCTCGAAAAAGAATTTTCATGATCACTCCTTATCTTTTCTTATATTTTCATGTTGAACATTTGTTGTCTTACTTGTCTGTCACCTAATGGTATGGTGCCCCCGGCAGGAGTCGAACCTGCGCACACGGTTTAGGAGACCGATGCTCTATCCACTGAGCTACGAGGGCAAGCACATTAAGTAACCTATAGTCACAATAATCATAGCCCATTCCCAAGCCATGTTTACCTCAGCAAAATAGACCAACCGAGAACTATGCGACTTTAGAAGAAAACACCTACTTGATTCAGAAAACACAACTCGGGATGGTATCCACCAGAAACAAAGTCCTACCGACAAAACTCGGGCACATAATGTTTGTCCACCTGACCGTTGCGGATTCCCTCGACCATCGACCGGAATTACCGACAAAACTCGGGCACATAATGTTTGTCCACCTGACCGTTGCGGATTCCCTCGACCATCGACCGGAATTACCGACAAAACTCGGGCACATAATGTTTGTCCGCATCTTGTGATAAATCATTTCATGCCATTATCCTAGAGAGATGACCTCAAAAGACATCTTTACCACGTCACTTGATAATTCTCGTGTCCCTAATCCTTTTGTTGGCCAAAAAATGATTTGACCACTTCTAACTTCTCCAAAGAAAATGACGAAACCGGCAACTCTAGAAATTCATGGCAAATGCATTCCAACGATCCTAGAAACTTAGAAAATAAAAGCCATGACGAGACTCGCCAGCTGTTGACCGTAACTGAAGCAGCTAGGTCTACGATTATCGGCATTCGGGATCAAGAGGAGGATGCTGACACTCTTGGCTTGCGAATAGAAGTGACCGGATCTGCTGGCCTCGACTATTCCTATGACCTTTGCCTGGCGACAATAGCTGATATTGCCGAAGATGACTATATCGATCATTTGGATGGATTGACAGTTATCATTCCTGCCGAAAGTATTCAAAAACTTCAAGGTGCTACCCTGGATCTCTCCAATCTCCAAACTGGTGGCTTAGTGATCCGCAACCCCAATCGTCCTAACTTACCAGGCGAGATGGAGCAATTGAATTTAACCGGAGATATCAGCAGCAAAGTAAAGCAAATACTTGAACAGCGTATTAATCCAATGTTGGCTTCTCATGGCGGATTTGCTCAACTAGTGGAAATCCGCGATAACAGTTCAGTTGTAATAACAATGGGTGGTGGATGTCAAGGCTGCTCGTTGAGCCAATTGACATTGTCTGAAGGAATCAAGCAGCTGATACTAGAAGCCATACCAGAAGTGACAAATGTGATCGACGCCACTGACCACACTGCTGGTACTAGTCCTTACTATAGCTGAAAAGCCGTTAAGCCACGCGTGCGTAGCTTGGTGAGGACACTATTGGCAGACAATTTAGATGACCAGTACTTGGCTTACTAAACCATGTTCATCCGATTGAATGCTTTAGTGAAGATTTATCTGTCTTGCTCTAAAAGTTAACTAAAATTGCTTTACAAGTCATAACAGATATTCTCATTTACTTTAAGTAAACTTAGTTGTAAATTCTGTAAGTTGTGTTTAAGATGAGTGGAAGTCACGTGGCTTGATTCCAGTTGCTGGCCTATTGAGTATCACTCTGATTCCACTACTCCTGCAACTTATGGAGGCAAATAGATACGAAAGGAAACTACTGTGGCGTACTCATTTATATCATCCGGACAACTTCAAATAGCTGCTGCCTTAGCTTTCCACCTACCAGGTGCTCGACTCGACCTGTCAAATGGTGAAGGCTTGAAGTGTTCAATCGGACCTCTTACCGATCCGCAGTGCATTCTTCATCCAGCTGAATTTCGAGACCTGATCGTAACAACAGGCGGAACCATGAAGTCATTAATGTCATTGTCAAAAGGCTATTTACCCGACAATAGCAATAATGACAATGACTCGAACAGCAAAGAAAACGGGCAAAGTTCTGTTCCAAGTATTTCATTGACTATGGCTATGCCGGGTGTGCATCATCTAGGTGGAGGCGTATACCGCATAATTAATGATGAGGCAACCTCATATGCGTTTGTCACACTTTTGCCTGCCGATGTTGTAGATGCTATTTTGTCGACAATGAAAACAAAATACCCCTTGGAATATGGCTTAAACGCTACCTCATCATCTGATTCGAATAGCGAGCCTGCACATGACGACAATGTGATAGCAGTGAGCTTGATCTACGACGAAGGCCTGAAAGTAACGACGACAATCATGAGTAGCAGTAATAAGTGTGATACCATATGTCAGGAAGTTGCCAACCTAGCTAGTACAGCTTGCCTGGTAACTGAGATGGAGTATTCAGTTCACAACGTTGACGAAAGCTGAAAGGACACTGCTTCACCTAGCCAAAGCGTCTCATCGACTTGTTAAGGAAACTCATCGAGATCAATGATTTGATTTCGATTTCCGACTTCAAGACAATACCGATGAACCTGACATTTCGATAGGTCAAGTGCAAGCGAAAATTCTTTCGCACCGCTGGCCTATCGAAATACTCGATGTGCGCTATGTCTTGTGCACTGCGTCTTTAGAAAATACTCCAATCTTCAGGATTCTCTTCTACAAAACATTCAACTGTGTCACCTGTCACTCCATCAACTAAAACCAGTCCTCTTCTTGTCGGAAATTCCTGAGCAGGTTCACTGGAATAGAGCATAATGCGCCATGTTGGACGACTTCTAAGGCCACGCCACGAAAGCTGCGCAGAGGCATGCCCAACCGGAAAACCAACTGAACGAACAGCTTCTGTCAATGCATCAGTCTCACATGCCACAAGGTGCCAACCCGCTTGCAGGTGATACAACCCGAATAAGATAATAGTCAAGCCACCCACTAAGAATCCTTCATTGATTAAAATGCTGCTGTTGCTAAACACAAAACCTATTGAAATAGAGCCAGCACCAATCAAAAGATACAGCACACCTGGAATACGCCGACGACTGTTGTTTGGGCATACATAAGACTCCACAACAGTACTTGTGTCAAGATCCGCGGGTAAAGTATCACTTATCTCTGCAGGAGAGTTAATGTCGTTGGTTGAAGTTGTAGTCATATCTGCTACTATCATATCTGCCACTATATGGTCGCTCATATCATTTATGTACTGTTAAGCCAAACAGTGAGCAATGCTCCGCTATATTGATCAATGCAAAGATTTCGACTAAGTACATCTACCCCGAAAACAGCAACACCAGCAGTTGTCAAACGTAAATAACCTCAATGGAATACCGAAAAGAAGTGGCCAAAGTCGGTCGATTCAAACAAATCTATCTGGTTGTAAAACCTGTCTTTATCGTTGCTCTGCCTGCACTTGCAATAGGTTTATTGTTTGGCGTGGTTGCTATATTGGTTTTTGAGTTCCACCCGCTGACTGCAATAATACCGACTGCTGTTCTAACCACCTACACATGCATATGGTTATGGCAAAAATCACCAAATATAATTTTGGATGCTTTAAATGTCCAACCGGTTTCGTCAGATCCACAGGAAATCTCAGAAAAAAGGCTCAATAGTGTGGTGGCAAGCTTATGCACCATCTACGGACTACCCATGCCTGCATTATACGTGGTAGAAACAGAAGCTGTGAATATTGCCGCTTTGGGAAAGGATCACCTAAAAGCTCACTTGGTGCTCACGCGGGGAGCTCTCGACAAGCTGGACAGGCTGGAATTAGAAGCAATCGTTTCGTGGCAACTGCTTAAACTGCAAAGTAGATTGGAAATTCCCACTTTATTAGCTAGTGTGGCTAAACTACTCAACAGTAGTCGGATCTTTGTTGAGAACATGCTTCTACCTATTCACAATCATGAGATCATACTTGGACACGATCGTTTAACGGTACAAACAACTCGTTATCCGCCTGCACTTATTTCAGCATTCAAGAGAATATGGGAAGCCCCTGAAGTGGAATCACCGTCAGCATTTGTTCATTTGTGGCTGGTAGCACCTCAGAATTCTTTGCTCACCGATAAACTGCAGCCTCACTTGCATATCCGCATCAACGCATTGCAAGAACTTTAATTCAGCCAAAACCAGTAGCATTTCATTACTGTGATCCTATACGGTCGTGCTATGAGGCCACTAGCAGTCTTGCAGTTCGTACGAATGATAATGACTTTAGCGGCCATTACGCTAATGGCTACAACTTGCGAGGAATCACCCGACACGCCAGATCACTCTGACAGTAGAGGAGATGAAGAGCCACTTTCGCCTTCACCTTCTTCTCAAATTGAGAAGAATACTGAAAACATCGTCAGCGAGCTTGAAAGTGAAACACACAATACTCAAAATGACTCTACTGTCGACATCTCAAACACGGAGACCGTCAACTATAGTTATACGGCCCCTTTTACACAACTTCAAATATCTGGTCAAAACAACGAGCTTCGGCGAGCGGTAGTAGTCAAAATCGGTAACAACAACTCATCATCTCGGCCTCAAGTTGGTCTCAATTCGGCTGATATCGTGTTTGAACTTCTCATAGAAGGAATCAGGACAAGGTTTTTGGCTGTTTATCATACTGAAATCCCTAAACGTATAAGCCCTGTTCGATCAGCCAGAAGCAGCGATTTTGATTTAATCCGTGACCTAGGCAATCCTTATTTCGTGTCATCCGGAGGCAACAGCAAAGTACTTAACGAAATGAAATCTGCTGCTAGGAAGCAAATTATGATCGACGGTAGTGCTAGCAGTTCAAAAGCATACTACATACGTGACAAATCTCGACGCTCTCCGTACAATCTGGTTTTTGCGTATTCTCCTCCTGAGGAGGATAACGAAAATATGGATATAGATTTCGAACCCCAGATTTTTGACAACGCGCTCACTGAAGCTCTTCCCTCAATTTTCAAATACAGTTCAAACCTCGACTTAAACAAAACACCCTTCTCAACTGAAATGTCCGACACCGATTCAGGCGACAACACCGTTGGTCTAAGGATCACATACAGGCAACCCGCGGGTGTCGATGTCATGCATATATGGGATGAGACAGTGCAAGGCTGGGTACGCATCCAGGACGGTACTCTGCACGTGGTAGAGACAGACTATGGTATGGCCGAAATAGCACCCACCAATGTGTTGGTCTTGAGTATAGATTATAAAACCTCTGAAGCCGATAGAGGATCACCGCACGCTATCACCTACGGTGAAGGCGAAGCTTGGCTGCTCACTCAAGGTGAAATCATCCAAGCATTTTGGAAACGCACAGAAGATCGGATCGGATTCCACCTTACAGATAATGAAGATACGCAACTTTCTCTAACACCTGGTAAAACTTGGGTATTACTCACGAATCGTAGAGGGCCACATCCAATAGCACAAATCCGGCACATACCCGGAAATGAAGGATGGAAACTTTTGAACGATGCGCGAATTGCTTACACAATCTCCCAGCAATGATGACGCTAATTTTCTAGAAGTCTTCAACTTCTTCTCAAGCTAAGCACGCGCAACAACAGTAGCAGGACAGAAAAAGCACGAACACCAAAAGAGTTGCGCAAAATAAAAATAATCTAGACTGGGACTAGGGCTGAACCTAAAGCTTAGACTAAACAACGAGACGTTCTAGGGCGTAGTCTATGCAAACAGTGAGCGCAGCCACATCATCAGGTTCAACAGCTGGGAAAGTGCCGACACGTATCTGATTGCGTTCTAGCTTACGGTAGCTGTTGATGTCGACTATACCATTAGATCTCAGCACATCACATAAAACCCCAGCATCTACTCGGTCATCGAAATCAATGGTGACCGTCACCCGACTGCGCATCAAAGGATCAGCTACAAAAGCTGATGCCAGATCCGATGCCTCAATCCAGTCATACAGTATTTGGGACGAACGTTCACAACGTTTAGCGGCCCACTCCAAGCCGCCGCTACGATTTAACCAGTTCAATTGATAAGCGGTGCAGAATAAGGTGGCTAATGACGGAGTGTTGTAGGTCTGATTCCTGCGGGAATTATCCAACGCCGTCTTGAGATTCAGAAAAGCAGGGACCCAACGTCCCGAAGCTGCAATATCTTCTATTCGTTCAATCGCTGCAGGAGACAGTAATGCAATCCACAAACCACCATCACTTGACAGAGCTTTCTGCGGTGAAAAATAGTATGCATCCACAGTCTCAGGATCCAAGCGCAAAGCTCCAGCAGCAGATGTGGCGTCTACGAGCATGAGAGTTTGCTCAAATCCTGATACACGCTGTGGTTGGATACTGACACCGGTTGACGTTTCGTTATGTGGATAACAGCACGCATCTACTCCGTCAGGTACTGTCAAAGGTAGAACTGTTCCAGGTTCTGCTCTGGCAATCGATGGATTGTCAAGATGAGGAGCTGCGGTAGTCACTACAGCAAATTTCGCACTAAACTCGCCAAAAGATAGATGATGGCTTTTTTTACTTATCAGTTGGAAACTTGCAGCATCCCAAAAGGCTGTTGATCCGCCGTTGCCGAGAGCTACTTCGTAGCCTTCGGGTAAATCAAACAGTTCCTTGAAGCCAGAACGAAGTTCACGAACCACATCACGGACCGTGTCATAACGGTGACTAGTGCCAAGGTAACCATCAGATCTTTCAACAAGAGCTTGCACAGCTTCAATCCGGAATTTAGAGGGTCCACTACCAAAGCGGCCGTCCTTGGGGGTCATGGCGTCTGGTATGACTATGTCGAGACAGGAGGCCGTAGAAATAGATTGTGGGGAAAGAACAGATTTCAAAACCATAGAATAAATAAGCCTAAGTATCAAAACAACCAACAACACTGTAACGACCAACAAATAATATTCCAAATCGATGCAATAGGTTCCTGTTAACAATGCAATAAGGTTCCTGTTAATATTTAGGTGATTGATTCGCAGCTATCCAAACTATTCCAGTACAATCACATCTATGCTTGTAGAAGCTATGCCTATAGAACGAGTTTCACGTCTAGCAAGTGCAATCACCCCTTCAGCTACGCTAGCAATTTCAATGAGGGCAAACGAACTGAAAGCCGCGGGCATAAAAGTGGTCGGATTCGGTGTCGGGGAGCCTGACTTTCCTACACCAAGTCACATTGTAGAAGCAGCTGTAACCGCTTGTAAGAATCCTAAATATCACAAGTACTCACCACCAAAAGGGCTACCGGCACTACGTGAAGCTGTTGCAGCCAAGACAATGCGAGACACCGGATTAGAGATTCATCCGGAACAAGTGCTGATCACAAACGGGGGTAAGCAGGCTGTCTATAATGCTTTTGCAGCTCTAATCAATCCAGGCGATGAAGTATTACTGCCCGCTCCTTACTGGACCACATACCCCGAACCCATCAGCCTGTTCGGCGGTTCTGCAATACCCATTACGACTACCACTGCATCAGGTTTCCGTGTTACAGTGGAGCAACTAGAGGCTGCTTACACCTCCCGCACTAAAGCACTGGTATTCGTGTCACCATCCAACCCAACCGGGGCTGTTTACCCACGATCTGAGATTGAAGCAATAGGCAAATGGGCAGTCGAACGTAACATCTGGATAGTAACCGATGAAATCTATGAGCATCTCACATACGACGAAGTTGAACATCACTCCATGCCAGTGCTAGTGCCTGAAATTCGCGACAAATGTTTGATCTTGAACGGAGTTGCCAAAACGTATGCGATGACAGGTTGGAGAGTGGGGTGGATGATAGGCCCGTCTACAGTTATCACCATCGCAACCAATCTACAATCACATTCCACCAGCAATGTTTGTAACGTGGCTCAAATGGCCGCACTAGCTGCAGTGGCAGGGCCGTTGGATGCGGTAGAAGAAATGCTCGTCCATTTTAACCGTCGTCGTAGTCTTATGCATGGAGTCTTGTCTTCCATTGACGGCATAAAATGCCCAAAGCCTCAAGGGGCCTTCTATGTTTATTGTGATATACGAAGCACTTTGGGAAGAACCTTTGGAGGTGTCACCCCTAACAACAGTCTCGAATTAACCGAACTCCTCTTAGATCAGGCTCAGGTAGCAGTGGTTCCTGGCGAAGCATTCGGTGATCCTGGTGGGATACGACTATCTTTTGCTCTCAACGACAACGACCTGATCGAAGGTGTGAATAGAATCGCTGAACTATTGAGTTGACATTGGAACTTTACTGTGTCAGCAGTCTTTCCTTACGGATCATGGCCTTCGCAAATAACGGCTTCATTACTGGTTACAGGCTCTTCCCGTATATCAGAGATACGAACCGACCCTAAACGTTCTGACTTGTTGTGGTGGGCTGAAACACGACCCGACGAGAACGGCCGTACCGCTGTGATGTGCTGTGAACTTCCTACGCTTTATAATGACGTCGTTCTGCCAGTCAGTGAGGTAACACCGGAGAACGCAGATGTTCGTACTCGTGTGCATGAATATGGGGGCGGTGCCTGGTGGCCTTATGATGGTGTACTCTACTACGTTGATTTTGCAGACCAACGACTGCGACGAATAAACCGCCTCAACAGTAGCGAACCACTCTTACTCACACCAGAGTACGCAGAACCGACAGCCTTGCGCTACGCCGACGGACGAGTAACGAAAGATGGAAAATGGTCGATTTGCGTGCGTGAACGCCATGAACCTACACACGACGAACCGTTCAACGAACTGGTAGCTGTTGCTACCGACGGCTCACAACAAGTGAAACTGTTATGGAATGATGCAGACTTCGTCATGTCGCCTCGTATTTCACCTGACGGCACCAAGTTAGCCTGGATTGCCTGGGATCATCCACATATGCCATGGGATAACACACAGCTCTACGTCTACTATTTAGACGACTTGAACAACAGAGGACTAGCTGACGAAATTTTAGTACTGGGGACACAAAACAACCGCAGTTTGTGTCAACCCGATTGGGTTTCATCGGCTGCAGACAACACAGATCGACTGTTCGTCTGCAGTGACCACGAAAACTGGTGGAATCTTTACGAGGTAAACCTCGACAACGGCAAACTTATTCCGGGGATAACAGGTAAGTTTGATATAGCAGACCCACCTTGGGTGTTTGGAATGCAAAACTGGGCTGCTTCAAGTACTCATCTCGTAGCAACTGCCAAATCAAAAAAGCAGAACGTATTGAAGCTGGCGTATTTGCAGAATAACCAAACTCATTCACAGTTAGCTCTCACAAAAATAGATACAAACGCAGATGCTGATCACATCGAGCAAAGCAGCCGACAACAATCAAAACACCTGAAGATTGCTGAGGCTGCGTCTGCTTTTGAAGTTGAGGACACAACAATTTCGTCTTTAGTGATGCTGCAACACGGCATCAAACAACAAAACCGGAGCTGTGTTCCACCAGCCATAGCCGATGAAACCAAGAAAAACGAAATGACATCATCTGGTGAAGCCATAATCGTGGCCTATGCAGGCGCAAGCTACTCACATGAGACAGAGATAGTAGCTTTAGCCATCGATAAGACACCATTACCCCCACAGTACGAGAAAACACAGCACTCAGACCAGACACCTCGTACGCGACCATCAACACAAGCATCACAACATGAAGTAAAACGCAAAGTAATACGCCAAACAAGAGACTTAGGCTTGCATGCTGGTTTTTTTGTGGAACCAGAAGCGATTAGTTTCCCTACAGAGCCATATCCGGAAACCAAAAAAACGAGTGACTTGGACATCGCTCACGCCCTCTACTATCCAGCAACCAACCCACACTGTGACGCTCCTGCAAATGAGCTTCCGCCGCTGCTGGTGGTCGCCCACGGTGGGCCTACAGCATCAGCTCGCCGACAGTTGCAACTTGAAATTCTTTATTGGACTTCACGGGGTATAGCCGTAGTTGACGTAGATTATAGGGGTTCAACAGGTTACGGTCGCAACTACCGTCAAGCGTTAAGGGGTGGTTGGGGAGTAGCCGACGTATATGACTGCGTAGCCGCTGCCAGCTTTTTAGCCGAACGTGGTGATGTCGACCCGGAGAAGCTGATCATCAAAGGCAGCAGTGCGGGCGGTTTCACAGTACTAGCCGCCTTAGCCTTCCATGATTTGTTTGCTGCTGGAGCTAGCCGCTATGGTATTTCTGATCTTGCGCTTTTAGTGAAAGACACTCACAAGTTCGAGGCCCATTACTTGGATACGCTTATTGGCTCCTGGCCTGAAGAACGCTATATCTACGAGCAAAGATCACCGATTCTGCATTTAGAGAATTTTCATGCACCAGTAATCATACTGCAAGGCGATGAAGATAGAATAGTCCCTCCTAGCCAATCGGAAATGCTCGTAGAAGGACTCCAGAAAAGGCGAGTCCCCGTTTCGTACGTGTTATTCAAAGGGGAGCAGCACGGCTTCCGCCAGGCTGAAAACATTAAAACTGCGCTGGAATCCGAGTTAAAATTTTTTGCCGAGGTACTAGGTTTCCCGTTTAAGAACAATAACCGTTAAAACCCAAGCCCCGTTAGACGGGCTCCCCATGATCCACAACCGAGGACCGAGGAAGATTCACAAGAAGATAAAGATTAAGGCAGGAAGTTCCACACAAACTCAGTCAGTGCTTTCCAGACTCAGTCTTCGTCTTCGTCCGAATCCTTATCGTATTCCTGTTCACCGACAATATCATCTTCAGCTTCAGCTGAATCGTCAACAAGGGATTCGCTATCATCCGACTCACTGACATGACTTTGGATGTCATCCTCTTCAACACCTGGAACTCGTTCGCTGGCACTTTCAGCCAACGTCGGCCAGTTCATTTCACTAGAATCGGAACTATTTTTGCTAGAACTTTTGCGATAGCGTAAAACTGCCTGCACCCCACCAAAAACCAGACCGCCTATGACAGCTAGTTTACAAAGACGCATTAATTTGGATAAATGACTAATCATAAAGTAATATTACAGGCCATATAGGACACTTGTTACACAGATTTTGACAAATTTATGACAAAATTTGTCAAAACACCATCCACAATTCAGCCTCAACCAAGCCCAAAGCTACTGCCTATCCACAGTATTCTCTGGAATGCCCTGATTTTCGGAGTATCTTCACTCTGGGAAACTCACAGAGCGAGGCAACCAA
The DNA here is from genome assembly GCA_028820455.1 of Acidimicrobiaceae bacterium. GTDB lineage: Bacteria > Actinomycetota > Acidimicrobiia > Acidimicrobiales > Aldehydirespiratoraceae > JAAXHB01. The sequence goes on along the minus strand of JAPPJC010000081.1, from coordinate 11,560 downwards.
TGTCGCCTGTTCTGCTCATAGGTAACAATATCGTTTGCGTGTTGTAATGTCAACTCAATATCACCCAAGCCTTCAAGTAGGCGTCGTTGTGTTGCAACATCCATTTTGTAGGTAGTGGCAAATTTTATAGCAGGAACTTTGACAGTGAGCTGCGTTACGTCAATCGTAACCTGCAGATCCGGGGCAGCTTGTACGGCTGCCATCAAATCAGAACCGCAATCTGGCGATACCTGGACAGCTACTAAGCCGTTTTTGGTGCAGTTGTTGCGGAAAATATCTGCAAAACGAGGACTTACAACAGCTTCAAAACCGTACTGCTGTATGGCCCACACCGCATGTTCACGTGACGATCCAGTCCCGAAATTGGTTCCTGCAACTAGAATCTTGGCACCCCGATAGTTTTTGTTGTTCAGTATGAAATCGGGATCATCCCGCCATGTGGCAAACAAGCCTTCATCGAAGCCTGTACGTTCCACTCGTTTGAGCCAATCTGAAGGAATGATCTGGTCTGTGTCCACGTCACTGCGATCAAGGGGGACCGCGCGACCTTGAACGATTCTTACTGCTTTCATGCCAGATCAGCCGGTGCAGCGAAAGTGCCCGCTATAGCAGTGGCAGCCGCTACGGGTGGTGACACCAAATGAGTACGTCCGAGGCTGCCCTGACGGCCCTCAAAATTACGGTTGGACGTACTGGCAGATCGTTCTCCAGGTGAAAGCTTATCCGGGTTCATCGCTAAACACATTGAACACCCAGGTTCGCGCCAATCGAAACCAGCAGCCCTGAATATCTCAGGTAGTCCTTCAGCTTCAGCCTGTGCTCTCACCTGACCAGAACCTGGCACCACTAAAGTCCGCACCCCTTTAGCCACTCTTCGTCCATCAACCACAGCAGCAGCAGATCGAAGATCTTCGATACGACTGTTGGTACACGAACCGATAAACACAGTGTCCACTGTAATGTCGCGCATAGCTGTACCCGCTGTGATACCCATATACTCCAAAGCCCTGGATGCTGATTCGCGGTAGGGTGACTCCTTGAAGGAGTCGGGGTCGGGTACTACGTCATCCAAGGCTACAACCTGTCCAGGATTGGTGCCCCAGGTTACCATGGGACCGATCTTCGAACCGTCAATCGTTACTTCATCATCAAAGCTCGCCCCCTGATCTGTACACAGTGTTTTCCAGTCAGCTATCGCTTCATCCCAATCCGCTCCTTTGGGAGCATGGGGTTTGTCTCTCAAATAGCTGAAAGTCACTTCATCCGGAGCTATCAGTCCAGCCTTGGCTCCTGCTTCAATGGACATGTTGCATACTGTCATGCGTCCTTCCATTGACAGCCCTGCAATGACCGGACCTCGATATTCAATGATCTTACCAATCCCGCCTCCTGTGCCTATGGTGCCAATGATCGTGAGGACCACGTCTTTGGCGGTGGCATCAGGTGGCAGCTCACCGGTGACTTTCACCGACATTGTGCCAGTTCGGGATTGTGGCAGGGTTTGTGTGGCTAGCACATGTTCCACTTCACTGGTACCAATCCCAAACGCTATCGCACCAAATGCTCCATGCGTGGATGTGTGAGAATCGCCACAAACGATTGTCATACCAGGCTGGGTTAAACCCAACTCAGGACCGATTACATGGACTATACCCTGGTTGGGGTGCCCCATAGGAAAACTGGTAATACCGAAATCCTCTACATTTCGTCTTAATGTCTCTACTTGTTTACGGCTGATTTCGTCTTTTATGGGCTTGTCGATATCAGTTGTGGGAACATTATGATCTTCAGTGGCTAAGGTGAGATCTGGACGGCGTATTGTACGACCCGATATGCGCAGCCCCTCAAAAGCCTGCGGAGATGTCACCTCATGTATAAGGTGAAGGTCTATGTAAAGTAGGTCCGGCTCACTGTTTTGTCCTACTTTTACGAGATGGCGATCCCAAATTTTCTCACTTAAGGTTTTAGGTCGATGTTCGAGCATGATACTTCATTCAAAATCTAAGCTAGTTTCCGACACTTACAACAGTGACCCTCAACATTCCGCCTGGTGATTCAAACTCAACCCTGTCGCCGATAGAAGCACCCAGAAGAGCTTCGCCCATAGGAGAACCCGGTGATACCACGAATACATCATCAGGCTGCTCCTCGATAGAACCTACGAAGTACCTCTCAGGCTCATCTTCATCGTCCCAGGTAATCTCTACATATGAACCTAAAGTCACTTCTTCGGAATCAGCTTTTTCAGATGCGTCTATGATGACAGCATCAGCAAGTATCTTAGTGAGATGCCTTATGCGACCTTCCATCTTTCCCTGCTCTTCTTTGGCTGCCTGATAATCACCATTCTCAGAAAGGTCACCCAGTTCTCGTGCTGTCTCAATTTTACGGGCAATATCGATACGGCCCCTAGTCGTAAGATCAGCAAGTTCTGCTGAAAGCCGGTCGTATGCTGCTTCAGAAAGTTTATGAGTCTCTGCCATGGGTTACATTTTAGCCTTTAGTAGTATCCTGTGTAACATTAAATGACCGATGTTTTGAACAAAGAGTCTCTGCACAAACTGTACTGACAACAAACCTATACTGCTTCTACAAAGCCAGAAAACAATAAAACAAGGAGGCTATCTGCAAGCAATGGCACATAAAATTGGAGTTATCGGCGGTGATGGGATAGGGCCAGAAGTAATCGCCGAAGGATTGAAAGTCATCTCTGCCACAGGCGTGGAGTTTGATACTGTCTTTTATGACCTCGGAGGGGAACGCTATCTGCGTGACGGCACTGTCTTGGATGACAACACCATAAAGGAGTGGCGTGATCTTGACGCCCTGTATTTGGGGGCTATAGGTACACCTGCTGTACCACCAGGAATAATTGAACGAGGCATGCTACTCAAAATGCGTTTTGAGCTTGACCTTTACATCAATCTACGACCGTTTATCGCCCTAGGCCACGATTTTGTGGTGATTCGTGAGAATACTGAAGGAGCCTATGCAGGCGAAGGTGGCTTATTACGTAAAGGCACTCCACATGAAATCGCTACCCAAGGATCAGTCAACACCCGTTATGGAGTAGAGAGAACAATACGTTATGCATTTGATTTAGCCATGAACAGAAAAAAACATGTTACTTTGGTCCACAAAACGAATGTGTTGACGTTTTCCGGGGATCTTTGGGAAAGAACCTTCGACGAAGTAGCCGTTGATTATCCACAAGTGGGAACAGACTACAACCATGTCGATGCAGCTTGTATTTACTTTGTCAATGATCCTGGTCGTTACGATGTGATAGTAACCGACAACCTTTTTGGTGACATACTCACAGATCTGGGAGGTGCTGTGTCCGGTGGTATAGGGCTTGCACCCACAGCCAACTTACACCCGCATAAGGTTTCGATGTTTGAACCCGTGCATGGTTCAGCACCCGATATCGTCGGCACCAGCCAAGCCAACCCGATAGCTGCGATTCTTTCGGGTGCTATGATGTTGGAACACCTTGGAGAAAGCGGAACTGCAAAACGTATACGTAATGCTTGTGCAAACCCAGCAGAACTTACAGGTAGCACTGCTGAAATCGGCGATTCTGTTGTGGCGCGGCTCATATGATCGCAACTATCGACTCACAACTATCGACCTAGCACAATAAAAAGTATTCATTCTGTATGATCACGGCTACTGATCAAGTGCTAGTGCTCAATCAATAGAATTGCTGTTATTGGAATTGCTTCTGTGATCCACAAAACCTACAAACAATCTTGCCAGCCAAGGAGGCCATTATGTCGTTCTCGCACACAAAAAGCATTTGGATGAATGGTAAGTTGCTGCCTTTTGCTGAGGCTAAAATCCACGTTCTAACACATTCGCTGCATTATGGAACAGCAGTATTCGAAGGCATCCGGGTGTATGAGACTGATAACGGGCCAGCTGTTTTTCGGCTTACAGATCACATCCAACGTCTTCATAACTCGGCCAAGATTCTTGACATGCCGATGCCTTATTCAGTTTCAGAGTTAGTGGAAGCCTGCAAACTCGTGGTACGTGACAACGACCTCAAGTCCGGCTATATGCGGCCTATCGCTTTTTACGGCTTCGGCAGTATGGGATTGGCTACCACAGAATGCAAAACAGACATCGCTATCGCTGTATGGCCTTGGGGTGCTTACTTAGGAGAGGACGCTCTTACCAAAGGTATTCGTATGAAGGTATCCTCTTGGGCTCGACATGTCCCCAATGTCATGCCCCCCGCTTCTAAAACAACAGGCAACTACGTGAATTCCACGTTAGCCAAAATGGAAGCTCTCAGAGCCGGATACGATGAAGCAATCATGCTTAACACAAATGGCCTTGTATCCGAATGCTCCGGCGAAAACATTTTCGCTGGGTTAGGAGACGAACTGGTAGTTCCCCCCGGATCAGCCAGTTCGCTATCAGGTATAACTGAAAACTCCATAATGGCACTATCAGCCGACTTAGGATTTAAAACACGGGTCGGTGAACTCGCACGTAGTGATCTTTATATAGCTGATGAAGTCCTTGTGTGTGGAACAGCTGCAGAAGTATGTGCAGTCAATTCAATCGACGATCGGAGTTTGCCTTGTCCTGGACCTCGTACTCAAGCCATTGGTGAGGCATACAATGATTTGGTGCATGGTCGCAATGAACGCTATGAAAAGTGGAACGAATACGTGTATGAATAAAGGAACCATGCTTTTTTGAATTACGGGAATTCGTGTTGCAACAATTACTGCTAGCTCTAAATTTCCTCGTTGACAGTCGACGCGCTCGAAAGTCATGGGAATTCGTGTTGCAACAATTACTGCTAAGGAAGGAAGCTAAGCTTGAGCAAACAGCAACATCTTGAAGTCACTCCAACCGACGACCGGATGAGACCACGGAATCCTTCATGGCCAAATTCAGTGGAGATCTACGATACCACACTTCGTGACGGTGCTCAGCTTGAGGGAATATCTCTAACTGTCACTGATAAGCTGCATATATCCCAGCAGCTCGACTACCTTGGAGTGGCTTTTATCGAAGGAGGATGGCCAGGGGCCAACCCTAAAGATGATGAGTTTTTTGCCAAGGCCATCTCAGAGCTTGATTTACAGAATAGTGAACTTGTCGCTTTTGGGTCTACTCGCCGAGTTCGTGGAAAGGTCGATGCCGACCCGACCTTGGCAAAACTTATCGCCGCGGGCACTTCAACGGTATGTATCGTTGGCAAATGCTGGGACTACCACGTTACGGAAGCACTGAAAACAACTCTTGCCGAGGGTGTTGCTATGGCAGCTGAATCAGTCGAGTATTTAGTGAACGCCGGCAAAAAAGTAATTTTTGATTGCGAGCATTTTTTTGATGGCTATCGCACTAATCCCGAGTTCAGTCTACGTATTGTAGAAGCCGTTGCGATAGCTGGAGCTACTACAGTGGTGCTGTGTGACACTAATGGAGGAACTTTGCCTCCTGACGTTTACAAGTTTGTGAAAGAAGTGGTCAACTATGTGGATTGCGATATAGGAGTGCATTTCCACAACGATACAGGTTGCGGAGTCGCGAATGCTTTGGCTGCGGTGCGTGCTGGAGCATTACACGTGCAAGGAACAATCAATGGTTACGGGGAACGGGTTGGCAATTGTGATTTAATACCCATAATCAGTAATCTGGAATTGAAGATGGGCATAAGAGCTCTGCCTGCCGGCTATTTGTCACGACTGACATCGGTGTCCCACCATATAGCCGAACTGGTAAATCTGCCCATAAATTCCCAGCAGCCTTATGTGGGAACGTCTGCTTTTGCTCATAAAGCGGGATTACATACCAGTGCGCTTAAACACCGGCCCGACGCATACGAACATATAAACCCCAGCTGGGTAGGAAACGTTACAAGAGTCCTAGTATCGGAAATGGCTGGACGATCAACTCTGGAAATGCGCGCTCGTGAGTTTGGGTTGGAATTGGACGTAAAAACCCTTAACGACATTGTTGATACCTTGAAAAGGTTGGAATACGAAGGATATCATTTTGAAGCTGCTGATGCTTCACTTGAATTATTGATGCGCTCAGCTTCCGGATGGCAACAAGACTTTTTTCGTCTTGAGTCATTTCGCGTGTTGCTTGACCATCGCTCAGACTCGGAAACACAGGCTTGGAACTACGTATCTGTCGGCATTGAAAGTGAGGCCACTGTAAAGCTTTGGGTAGATGGGGAACGCAGGGTCGCAGTAGGCGAGGGAAACGGCCCGGTTAACGCTTTGGACAATGCTTTGCGCTATGCTCTAAAAGATGTTTACCCGTCACTCGACAATATCGGCTTGACCGATTACAAGGTCAGAGTGCTCGATACTCACAAGGGGACAGGTGCTGTCACACGTGTACTGCTCGATTCAGCCGGCTACCATAAGATTTGGACGACCATAGGGGTGTCTGAGAATATTATTGAGGCATCATGGCAAGCATTAGCCGACTCTATTGTTTACGGCTTACTTCAATCTTCAGCTTGAGATACCCCTTAGGCCTAAAAGCCACTCAATCCCACCTTACTGATATCGACTCAAACACTTCGCAGGAATTTGCGGTAGTAAGTCGAAGGTTTAAGTAGCCTACCTATCCGCAAACGAGGGGGAGCTGTCTGCACCACAAACGTGGATGATCCCATATCATGAATGGCCTGTCGTTCTTTATCCCACAGCATGGTCATACTACTGAACAATCCACCTAAAGAAAAAAAGACAATCATACGCGCTGCTGCTTTATTCCAGTCGGGAAGGCCGGCATCATCAGATCGTATCACCTTGATATTCATAGCCATCTTCCCCAAAGTTTGCCCACGCATAACTATCAGAGCATTCTCATAGTACACAATGACCAATATAGCGATAAGTGCAAACAGAGCTAATAATATTGCACTCCCCAATGGTCCGATTAAGTCGCCTATGTATCCATTGGATATCGCTACCACTGTGATCAGTGACAGCAAGAAAAATGTGACTAAAAAAAATGATATGATCATTAGATCGATACCTCTAGCTATAAAACGACTAAAACAACTGGCTAGCTGCAGAGTGCTACCAGTTTGAAGTAAGGCATATCCTTTCTCCGGAGTGCCATCCGCCAATTTGGAAAAAGAATAGAAATGCGGATATTTTGTGATCACAGCTGTCTTAGAGATAATATCATGTAGCCCTTGATATTTGTTTATAGATAATCCCACCAAGCAAACCGCTAAAACAAAGAGCGGCAAGTAGATGAATAATCCTTCAGTAAAAAGCTTTATGTATTGTGGTGTACTATCTCCCATGAATATTGCCAACACAAAAAATATAGATTGAATCGACAGTAAGCCCAATAAAATCGAAGATCGAGAAAATGATCTAAGAAAACCTGGTGAAGACTTATTGGTAATTGAAGCGACCTTGATATTCGCCATAGATTTTCCAATACTTCGGGATTTCTTTGCCATCGTGACTATGTCAGCCAAAAACAAGCTGACAGGTATTTGTAGTTGCAAAAGAAATACCAAAGTTCTTATCAACTCATCAGAATCAGGGAGATTTCCCAATCCATTCCGATGTACAAAAAATATCCCAAGCATTATAAAGAAAAGATAAAATCCTACCGCTGAGATAGTACCGATAAATACTACATCGATGATTCGAGCTCCTAATCTGGCACCGAGTTTAGCTGGGTCACTTATACTCTTGTTATTGGACTTGACCCATTGCTTCAGCAACAACTTAGGTGAACCTTTCGTCTTCAAATCATCTATTGACGATGCTGTCATACGCTTTCAGCCACCATTTCCTTATATAGGTATTGGAAACCAAAGAGCCGGAACCCTGCTCCATAGAGGTCGCCGACCAATAGCATCTTCACCTCTGTGGGCGTGCTTTTGAGGTTGATCGACAAAACACGACTACAGTCGCAGTAATTTTGTTGTGTATTCCTTGAGAATTCTTGTTCCACATGAGCGGTAAATAATTGAACAGCCCGAAAAGCCAGTAAATCAACGCCCTGACTGTCGACCTTATGAAGGCTGGTTTATCACCATCATCAATTCGGACAACTCTTATATCTGCAATCGCTCGCCCGAAGGTCTGCCCGTTGCGGGCCAACATGTAGGGTTCATATAGGAATGCAGTGGCAAAAACCGTAAACACTAGCAGCTTGTTCAGACTAAAGGCTGCCTCTTGGTTGGCAATTGTTCGGCTTGTGTTTGCAAGATCAGCTAGAATAACTGACAAAATCAGGGGGATGGCTATTATAGTCGCCACCACTAGCCAGTCAATGAATTTTGCAATGATTCGTGAACTGGGAGTTGCTAATTCGACTATCTCTCCATTATGCAACGCGGCAACACCTTCGGAGAATGAATCCGGCGAAGGCTTATTCATCAACATGAAACCACTGCTCAATCTTTGAGCGAAACTTGCATATCGTTGCCAGCACCTGATACGTCCTGCCTGAATTCAGTGAAATTTATAAGACTTTCGATTAAGAGCTCCATACTTCTTGCCAGCCATTCATGCATATTGGTAACACGCAATACCGGTAATACCGGTTTGGTTGTTTGCTAGCGCATTCTGACTTAGTTCACATTCTAAGCGTAATCTACGCTTAATTTTGTATTTTAATCTGTGTCATATGTCTATATGGTCTTTGAAATTGGTATTCTGATTACTTGACTTGAACTCAAGCTGTTTGCCGTAAAGAACATCCGTTGAATACTGAGCTGAACAATCGACTCACGTGACAAACCCTATCAGAACACGTTTCGCTCCCGCTCCTACAGGGTTTTTACACGTTGGTAGTGCACGCACAGCACTATTCAACTGGTTGTTTGCTCGCAACTGCGGTGGTGAAATGTGGCTACGCATAGAGGATACCAATGCCGCACTCAAAGCTCAAGCTTACGTCGATGCCATCATCGAACCCTTACGCTGGCTGGGCATTGATTGGGATTCCGGTCCTCATTTCCAGTCAGATCGCCTCCAAGAATACGAAGCAGCCATAGAACGTTTGATAACAAGCGGTCATGCATACTATTGCAATCTCACCGCCGAAGAAGTCAAACAAAAAGCTGAAAGCTCCGGATTGCCTCCCGGATACCATGGTTGGTCACGTAACCGTAGCATTGAAGACGGTCCAGGCGTGGTGGTACGCTTTCGCAGCCCAGATTCTGGTACGACTACCGTCAACGACCTGATACGCGGCCAAGTACATTTCAAGAACGAGACATTAGAAGACTTTGTGATTCGTAGAGGCAACGGATCACCTACCTTCCATTTAGCCAACGCAGTTGACGACCACGACATGGGTATCAGCCATGTTATCCGAGGTGAAGATCTGCTGAACACAACGCCTCGGGTTCTACTGATTTGGGAAGCCCTCAAATACGGCAAGCCAGCAACATATGCCCACTTACCTTTACTGGTGAATTCCAAACGTCAAAAGCTTTCAAAAAGGCGTGACGATGTGGCTCTTAACGAATATCGCGAGCGTGGATTTCTACCTGAGGCACTGGTCAACTACCTGGCTCTACTAGGTTGGGGGCCAACTGATGGAGTAGAGATCCGTCCATTGGAAGAGATAATCAGACTATTCGACCTCACTACGGTAAAACCCGGATCTGCTTTCTTTGACCGCAACAAATTAGCTCATTTCAATGCTACTTACATACGCTCCTTAAACCCTGAGGAACTAGCCGAAAGAGCTGAACCTTTCCTAACATCAGGTAAAGATCGCACCACAGATGACAGTGGTGATTCCAGGCAGAAAAACACAACGCAAAATACCGACACCCAAGATCGACGACGAAACACAGACTATCGCAATACTCGAGTAGCAAGCAATAGCACTTCACCCACCTGCAAAGTAAAGTCTGCAGCAGCTGGCAATGTCGTGACAACTCTTGCAGCTGATATTCAACAACGTGTGACAACCTTAAGTGAGGTACCGAATTGGGTCCAGTGGATTTTGGAAGATACGATTACATATGATGGCAAAGCCTGGCAAAAGGTGATGTTGAAGGGCCATTTGGTAGTCGAAGTACTAACTGAGGTAGCTACCAGAATATCGGAGGACAGTTTCACCTCGCCAGAACGTATCGAATCTATTGTCATGGGGGTCGGTGATGAACTTACCAAACGTTCAGGAGTGCGAGTTTTGTCCCAAGCACCTGTACGTGTAGCTGTGACCGGCACTAATGTCGGCTTACCACTTTGGAAACCACTTGAACTTCTGGGTAAGGATAAAACCTTGGCTCGTTTGAGCTTAGCCATTGAACGTCTACGAAACTCCAATACCAGTAACAAAAAAAGCCGAGAATGAGTAAGATGGACAAAAATACTTTGGACAGGATGATGATATTTGTTTGCAGAAGTTTTGTTGAATGCGTATTTTGACTAGAATTATAGTATACCCATCGGTGAATGAGCGTTATGCACTACGCAGGAGGTCTTAGTGAACTTTAGTCGTTCCTCCATTTAATTTATCGTGTTATATCCGTAAATTCATGTTTTGATCACATCCATGTTTCGATCACACATATCAAATCCTAGAGCCACCAATCAATACCTAAAGCCACCAATCAACAAAACTGCTTTCATTGTCTTCGTGTTAGCAGTACTACTTGAGGCTTGCGGCAATGATAATGCCGACGCACCCACAGTGCTAGAGCCAGGTTCTGAACAGGTGCTGAGTGGCCTTCTCAGCCCTGAAAGATCACACTACTGCCAATTAGACTCAAGTAATACCATAATCTGTAATGGTCATAATAGCCACGGACAAACAGATCAACCAGAAGGAAGCTTTTCAGCTATAACCAACGGATGGAACCACACCTGCGCACTAAAAACCGACGGCACCACCACCTGCTGGGGCTCCAACGAATACGGGCAAAGCACACCACCACAACAAACCTTCCAAACCATCACCGCAGGCGCATACCACACCTGCGCACTAAAAACCGACGGCACCACCACCTGCTGGGGTTATACCGGGCTTGCTGACCAGACCATAGACATAACAGTCGGTAGTTGGCATTACTGTATCTTACGCGGAGATCAAAAAATAACTTGTGAAGGTGATAATGCGCACAACCAAATCGATCCTCTGCCCGACCAATTGTTTATCGATGTTTCCGCTAACGCTTTGAACACATGCGCGATTGACATCAATAATTCTGTTCATTGCTGGGGTTACGCGGACTTGAAAGTCCCAGCAGAAAATAATGGCAACCCAACAAAGGGAGAACCGGGCAGCTTTTTTACCGTTGCTACTGGAAGAGACCATGCTTGTGGACTTATCACGGGCAATCCAGACAGCACTTACGGAACTATATCTTGCTGGGGTTCAAATAATAATGGACAAGCATCACCTGTTCCCACAGGGAATTATACTGAAATTTCATCTGGATGGGGCCACAGCTGTGGGCTGAGAACCAGTGGAACCGTGACATGTTGGGGCGGGGTAGAAAATTTGTGGAACAATACGCCATCACAAATTTTCACAACCATCGCAAGTGGTGGTTTACATGCTTGCGGGTTGCAATCCGATGGTGCTATTC
>JAPPJC010000068.1 GCA_028820455.1 Acidimicrobiaceae bacterium | reverse complement strand
GGGCCACCCCCGCATCCACCATCGGATACAACCTATGCGAAACACACACCTAGCAAATCCAGACGCCTACTCGTCGTGCGTATCACCGACCCCGTTGACGTAGAGGCCTTCGTAGGATCGCCCGTCGTATGCCCTGCCGCTGTCGTCGCTACTCCCGCCTGGTTGTCCACCGTCGAGTCACCTGTCGCACGCTCTGTCGGGTCAACAACCGACTCGTGTGGCCCAGAAGAAGTCACTCAGTCAAACTACCCCCGCACCCAAGGTATCCCAACACCTGACCGGGGATTTCGGTCGAACATTGCGAGGAGTCACGAATCATGAGGTCTGAGCATCGCTTCCCCACGAGGTGATCTCTGCTGCTGTCAACAAAGCAGAGGGGAGCCGGTAAAACGCCGACTGTGACGAGTGATGGCAAGCGGTCGCTGTGCCACAATCCGCATGCGGTACAGTAAACTGGCTTTAATGGACTAAGTAGAGATCTGCTAGACGGGAGCTGAGTATGCGGATTGTTAATATGCATGAAGCGAAAACGCATCTTTCGCGACTGGTTTTGGAGCGATATGGCTGATTGGGAGCAAAGGATTGAGCAGTTCGTCGAGTACTTGCAGCGTGAACGGCGTGTCGGCTCGAGTGCTCAACATCAGTATCTGAGCATTGTCAAGGACTGGATCGGGTTTTCTCTGGAACGCGGACGCGACCCTGCAGCGTTCGATCAGGCGTTCGTCGACACACTGCTTGACCGTCGTGCCTGTAGAAACAACAGAGGCGCATTGTCGGCGGGTTCGCGTCTCGCCTACACGTCAAACTTGAAGGTATTCTGCGAGTGGGCTTCCGCCGACCAACCGGCAACACCGAAGCTCGCTTATTCGCAGCCTCCTCCGTCGCAGCAGATCTGGATCGAGTCGTGGCAAGGAAGGCCGTTGCCGTCTCCGATCGATGCCTTGGAGAGACTTCTGCAGCAAGGCGGCACCACCATCGTGCGCGCTGCGTTCAAGTACTCGTTCTTCGCTCATCCCGATGCGGTACGGCGCAGAACGCCGTGGTACCCGGAGCGGGCCAGAACCAGCCGAAAGCACTATCCGGGTCGGGATCGCGGCGACATAGCACTGTGGCGAGGTCGCTCGGTCACGCTCGGCGACAACTCGTACGCGCAGCACGCATGGGCCAAATACACCGGACGTCCGATCGAGCGAGGGTCCGGGTTCGGGGTTCGTCATATCTGGGGCAACCCTTGGGATCCAGAAGCTTTCACCGCTGGGTGGAACCTGTGCTACATGCCGTTCTGGGCAGGAATGCTTACCGAGAGACAGCATCCGCATCCGCAGCTCAAAGCAGCAATCCGGCAAGCCGGGTGGAATTTGTATTTCTGTACTGATTCTGTGTGCGAACCGCCCGAGTACGTGAACGACCCCGGTGTCGATCTGGGACGGCTTCTCGGAACGCAGCCGATCTATGTGCTGCAAGGATGAAGACTTTATTGCCTTTGCGGGATCTGTTGTGGCTGTGATGATTGTTCGATAGTCAGGACTTCAGGCTCTGTTTTTAGTTTTTGACGGATTGGTTGGGGTGGGGTACGGCGACCAGTTCGAGTTCGTCGATTGCTGCGAAGTCGTCCGGGTTGGTTGTGTAGAGCGGGAGTCCATTAGCGATTGCGGTAGCGGCGATAAGTGCGTCGTAGGCACGGGCGGCAGGTTTGCGGCCTGCGGCTCGTAAGTTGGCAGCAACACGGCCGAAGGTACGGGCTGCAGCGTCATTGAAAGGAAGAGGGTCGAAGTCGGCCTCTGCTTGCTGCAGGATAGCCTGGCGACGGGCTTGCTCGGATTCATCAGCCGCGACCAGCGGACCAGCAGAAAGCTCGGCGAGTGTGACCGCAGTGATCATCGACTCGCCAGGCAGTACGGACGGATCGGATATCTGTGACAACAGGATGACAGTATTGGTATCGAGAATGCCCTGCTCTTTACTGTTGGTGATCTCGGTGGCTTGGCGTGCTGAGGTGAATGTTCCCGACTTGGTATGTCCTGTCCTTCGTGCTGGAGTGGTCATAGTGACGGATCGACGATCTGGTCGATGTCGTGTCGCAGTGCCTCTGGGTTGATATGGGGCAAACGGCTCCACCGCTCTAGCAAAGTCGTCGGATCAGGCCCTGTTCGGGTTAGAGGATGCAGTTCGGCAACCGGACGGCCCAATCGTGTCACGGTTAAGCATTCACCGGTTTGTACGCGGTCGATCACGGCACCCCCGTGATTGCGGAGTTCTCTGATTGTCACAGTAGCCATATGCTTATTGTATCACGAGTGATACATAATGCATTACAAGAGGTATGATTGACAACGGAGTTGTGCTCTTGTCGGCTGAACGTACACCCAACGGAGCCAGCAGCACCCAGAGGTGAGATCACTAGTCCCGAAAAATTCTTGTCGCGTTTTTGATGCTATATGACACATTTTCGCGACAAGAAAATATCACACAGTCCGATGCACGCCTCCGCATCACGTTTTCTCGCCCACATGCCAATTCCTGTGATGTAAGAACGCATCCGAGTTCTTTCGTCAGATCTGACTCCAGACATAACTGAGAGACTGCATGACTTCTGTAGGAAACCGACCTTGGGGAAAGTGAAGAGCCGCTCGGTGTAAGTGCGCGCCCCACATCCACCAGAGCCCTCAGCTGAGACAGCCCTCTAAACGTCTTCAACTGATCCAGCTGTTATGTGCGTGTGAGAGTTCCCAGACTGGATCGGTGGTTTTGGTTGTTTGTACTCGTGCAGTGGCTTTAACATTTCGCCACAATTACATCTCCATCTTCGAACATCTCAAGACAATCCAGCCAGAGGATTATCCCATCGGATCTCTGTAAAGCGGGCAAAATCGGTGCCAGCACTCATAGGTGTCAGTGCTCATAATCGCCAGACCGTGCTCTCGACCCCTAGAGCGGCCAGCATAGCGTCAGACACAAGGTTGCCTGTGAGGTGATAGCTGGCCTCGTTTCTGCCAACAGACACTTCGGCTGCTTTGACGGGATTGAACGGATTCCAATCACGACGAATTGAAGTCAAGCGGTTGATGTTCAGCCTCGCATCACCTTATGCGGTTATCACGTCTCTCTCATGGAGTGTGACGGTTGGATGGTAGCGGTTTCAAAGGCTACGATGTTGCGTTCCTTGCTGCTGAATACCACACCGATGAGATGAACCGGCCAGCGGGTGGAGCGGTATTTGTCTGCGTAGTCGCGATCACGCAGCTGGGCTAGTGCTGAATCCGATGGAGTGAACTCCACTACTGTGAATTCGAATATGTAGACACGGCCGGCGCAGCGTACTGTCATGTCGATACGTCCGAGGTTGGTACTGTCTTCTACGGTGATATCAAGCCCGAGAGCCGCGAAGTAAGAGTAGAACACACTAGCGTAGTAGCCTTCGAAGCGGGCGATGTCGTTATTGGTGTACCATTCGTATGGGATGCTGGCGTAGAACGCGTGGAACAGGTCACGCAAGCCATCTATGTCGCCGTCGTGTAGCAGTTGTTGCAAGCGGACACTGTTAGCAGTTTGGTGTGTGGAGTTCTGCAGCAGGTGGCGTAATAGCACCCCGTTGAGGCTTTGGCGGACTTCTCTGTTGGGATAGTCCAGCCTGTACAGTGCCAATCCCCCTAGCTCTTCACGGGCTGTGATAGTGAGATACCCCGTTTGAAACAGCAATGCTTCGGTGCCGATATGGTCCACATCGAAAGCCGATAATAGTTCCGCGCTGGCTGTTGCACCGCTTAGCGTTATCGAAGGTACACCGCGTTCGGTGAGAGTGTCCACCAGGAATTTCGGGGTGCCGGTTTCGAACCAGTATGCCCCGAACATGCGTTGATCGAACAGTCGTAGGATGTCGAACGGATTGTACACCCGCTCATCACCGAGCCAGCTGTAGCCGTTGTACCATTCACGCACCCGGTCACGGTCCAGCCCGTCAAGCTCGGGCGTGAAAACCGTGTCAAGGTCGGCGTCTGTGTAACCGCACACAGATGAGTAACGCGGATCCAACGTGATGTCGTTGAGATTGTTCAACCCCGAGAACAGGCTCACTTTGGAGAACTTGCTCACCCCCGTCAGAAATACGAAACGGACGTGCTCGTCAGAATCTTTGACAGTCGCATACAATCCACGCAGAAAATCCCGGTTAGCCCTGGCCACCTCCGGTTCTGTAAGAGCGTCCAGAATCGGTTTGTCGTATTCGTCCACCAGCACAACTACACGCCGGGCGGTTTGGTGATGCAACTCTTCCAGGATGTAAGCGAACCGTTCAGACGCTGAAGGAGAATCAACAGCGACACCTGTGCGGCGTTGCACAGAATCCATCTGCCCGTGAAGATTCTGTTGCAGGTATCCCGGATCTTTGTAGTCACCCCTGCCGAAACTCAGCCTCACCACGGGATACCGCACAGACCAGTCCCACCTGTCGTATATTGCGAGCCCTGCAAACAGTTCCCGACTGCCTTCAAAGACTTCTTTCAGAGTGCTCAAAAATAGGCTCTTCCCGAAACGTCGTGGCCGGGACAGAAAATAGCAATCTCCCCCCTCCCCGCTGACGAGCCGTTCAACATATGCAGTCTTGTCCACATAATAGCAGCCCGACTCCCGCACCTTGCGAAATGTCTGTATCCCGATGGGAAGCTTACGCCTCTGCATGACACCACCCTACACCAAAACCAGTCTACAGTGTCTATACGACCCTATAATGTCGCATTCACCGGTAGAGTCCGCCCACCATCGAGTCGGTTTTACCGCTACCCGAACCAACACCTATAGCGGGTCGCATTCACCGGTAGAGTCCGCCCACCATCGAGTCTCACAACAACACCAGAAGTAGGCGGTGGTAGATGGAGGCCCCGTTTCCGCCTTCAAATACCGTATCTCCTATTTGGAGATTCGATCACGTATGATCGGTGGTTTGATCACGTATGTGTCTGCGATTTTGTCGTGTGGGCCTTGTCGTGACTTGTCCGACTTGGTTGTGAACAAGACCACCAACAAGACCATCAGTATCATCAATGGCAAAAATGACAATAAGATGGTGAGGTATGCCATTGCCACCAGTAGTGAGCGTTTCAGTGAACTTGTGAACTTGGGATTCGAACCACTGTCAGCTCCTACGACTTTGACCTCCGTGACCATTTTGCCAAAGGTTTGCCCTCGCCGTGCGGTCATTGTGATTTCAAGTAGAACTACTGACAACACGAAGATTGCTTCAAATCCTCCGAATGATTCGAAAAATGCTCCGAAGATCAAAAATGGGGATAATACAAATGTTAATAGCAGATAATCAAGCAATCGTGCTATGAATCTGGAAGTGATACTAGCGAGTTCGACCGATTCTCCAGTTCCCAACTTGATCCAACCCTCACTCATGGGAGGACTCGAAACGAGAAGGCCGTCTTGAGGTGATGATCGTGATGCAAGGTCTAGATCGTTTCCAGGCGAACTGCTTCGGAACGAATCGGGAATGAGGTTCGACCTGCGTCTGTTTTCATGCTTGACCACGAGTGTCCCCGCTAACGTATCGTGCAATCCTTGGCCGTGTTCCTTGTTCCAGGAAAATGAAGTGTACACAACCAAGAAAGTTATTGGTGCCAGCGCAGTTAGCACAAAAAACGGTACGGACACGTAATCTATATAGTCATAGAAGGGGTAGCCTTCCAGAGCATCAAAAATACCGATATCATCCAAGATCATCAATGTCACACCTATGGCAGCTGGCCAGCGTTGAAAACAACGTACAGCGGATCTCGTCAAGCCGGGTTTCAAATGATCATTGAATCGAACAACTTTGATTCCTACGATCATTTTGCCGAATGTCCGACCCCTCCATGCAATCATAATAGTCTCGTAGATCGGTCTGCAAAAAACACATACCATGATCCATACGATCATCCTTGGATCCACAATGGGGAATCCAATGATCTCACAAGGTTCTTTGAACAATGAGTCAGGGGCACATACATTCGGATTTATGAGTTTGTCGATGTAGAAGATAATCGGTGTCACGCAGCCGCCCGCACCCATTGTGAACAAGGTGTCGATCATCCAAGCCCCCAAGCGAGCAGCAGGACTCGCCTCTTCAACTGGCGTACGAGTCATTGAGTTCGTCATACCGGCCAGGGAGTGATGATAAAGACCAGCATAGTAAGGATTATACAGCTATTTATCCAAGCATCAACCGGGTTCTAAAGGACTTGGCGCTGCCCGTGGGGTTAGTAACGATCCGCATAAACCCGATCAACGATTGCCAGGGTAGTTCCATCCTTCTTTGACAACCACGTACCACCTTTGGTCTCTTCACGGAAACTCGCGAACAGCCTGGCCCAGTCGTGGATTTGGGCCAAATCTAAGGAACAAGATCATCGTCGTCCGGACCGAACCCCCGGTACCTCCCACGGCCCTCACCAAACCAGAATCCGCCGCTACTCAAATTGTCTGACCATCCGACAACTTGTATCTTCTTGGAGAAATAACGCATCAATGCTTTGCGGACTATCACTCGTGTGGGTTGGACTAACAGCAACAAACCGATCGTGTCTGTGAAAAAACCGGGCGTGAGCATGAGTGCCCCCGACACAAGGATCAACACTCCTTCCACAAGTTCCGCAGCCGGTAGCTCACCTTGAGCGAGTCGGCTTCTCATCTTCTGCATGATCCCGAAACCAGAATGGCGCACCATGAAGGCTCCCACTACCGACACCAGAACCATCAGGGTGATAGTCTGCCAGAACCCCGCAAAGTCCGACAGCTGGACTATCACAAACAACTCCAACAGAGGAATGCACAGCAGCGCAAACAACAAAATCGCCAGCATGGATTCCAGTCTATACGAACGAGTGAGGATCTCGAATTCTCTTGCTGCTGTTCGTTAACAGAACGGAAGTCAGGAAGAGGGCGGGTTCAGGGTTCCCACAGGAGTGTGTCGGGCATGAACTGGCTCCACGCGAACCAGAACGATCTGTGACCCTCAACCGTGTTGCCAGCGGCGTCGACGGCGCGTAGTCCGCCTCCATCGAGGCTCAGTACCACACCACCGAGCTCTACAGTCCTACCGTCTTCGAGGGCGGCGGTCACAGCAGCAGCGGGGAATGCGATAGGAGTGCCGTCGTCGATGACCACACCGAAGACCTGATCGTGGACATCAAGGCGATCGTCTACGTCACCGATCGGAAAAATGGGGCCGTCATCATCGCGACCTCGCAACGGATCGAGCGGATAACTGCGGCCGATCCCTCCATCTTCGGCGATGATCGTGGTCTCGGGATGGGCGTTTCTCCATTCACCCCAGGTGGTGGTGATCACAGTCGTCTGATTGAGGACGACACCCTGCCGGTGGAGAGGGCCCGAGAGTGCTTTCCCTGTGAACGTGTCGAACACTGACCAGCTGTTCAGATCGTACATGACCTTGTTCGATCGTGAGAGCAGACCCGATGTCCGCAGAACGGGTGTGGCCACGCCGTCGGGAATGTCGTCGATGAAATAGGCTTGGGCGGAGCCACACAGTGTACAGTACGGTATGGCGATCCTGCGTCCCCCAAGCGTGTCGTTCACCATCTCATGGACTTCCATGATGTTACGCGGGTAGGCTCGGGCCTCGCCGTCGATAACGACTGCGAATACGATGCCATCATCGGGATACCACGAACCTCCGGCAGCGTCGGTGACAACGGGATCGTCGAGAGCCGGGATGCAGCCTTGAGGACACGGGTTCGGGTCACCCAGCTCGCGGTCGTCTATCAGCACCCCACCCCAGCTCACGAAACGCCAGTCGATATCAGCCTCGGAATCATCGAAGAACGGTTGCCAGCCCGGTTCGATCAGTGTGAACAATCGTGCCTTGTAGTCGGCGTAGCCGTCGAAAACAGGAAGATCCCATGCGATCAAATGATCGGTGACCGATTGCCACAGGCTCCTACGGGATATGGGGTCGTCGGCCAGCCTCACACCTGTCAACGTTTCAAAGGCTGCTACTGCCTCATCACGGATTTCGCCGACCTGGAAGAACCTGAGTATGTCGGAGAGTATCCAAGCCAGTCTCGGGTCTCCCGACTGTCCGAGCCCGGCGACCGCAGTACCGTCCAATTCGGTACCTAGACCAGCCCAGACAGCCTCAAGGCCATCGACAGCGACCTGTTCGAGCGGACCCGTCGGCGCCTTTGGTGCGGCAGGAAAAACGTATCCGAGGTAGTTCTGCGGGGTTTCCTCTGTCGGACCCGGCTGGTCAGAATGCGCATCCGACTCCGCCACCGGCGCCGACGTGCTAGACGATACCACTGCTTCCGTGTCGTCCGTGTCACTATCCGAGTCGTCGTCCGAGCAGGCAGCAGCCAAGAACGCAAACCCGACCAACAGCACACACAAGCGGAAACACATATCTCCATCTTAGAAGTGAATACAACAAGTCAGGCAACAAAACAGTGGCGTGATATGTGGGTGCATATGAACAAAGATGTTGCGCAAACAGATGACTGATCCGACGAAGCGACTGAAAGTCATGGGAAAAAGTTGCTCGGTGACATCCTGAAAATATGGCCATTCGCAGTTGCCAAGTAACCACTCGGGTATATCAACACACTCACGTTGGAACCCGACGCGACGCCTCCCCCGTAGAGTACGGCAACGCCACCCTGAGGACGTTACCAAAACACTACTAGACTAGCACATTAACCCGCCTACCATCCCCACAAACCTCACTTGAAAGGTCAAGGCTCCGATGATACACTAATCCAGGGTCATCGTTGGACAACAAGCTAAATTGTTGCCGAAAGCACCACAAGGAATGATCTCAGATGCAACGAATGAAATTTAGATGCTGGCTTCATAATATGCTGTTAATGTCACGTACCTCCGCAGTTGAAGAGACTAACTCCTACCCTCTCCCGAACATGAGAGCACGTACCATGTCTGTGGTATGGGGTGCGACGTTGCTGCTAGTAGCCGTAACTACGAGTTGCTCTAAAACCAACAACATACAGATACAGCAACAAGACTCTGAAGCCCTAAGAACCCTACGCGCAGCCATAGCAGCAGCATACGCAGTATACGCAACTATGCAACCAGGCGGATACAACAACTTTGCAGGAACAGTACCAGATGCCAACGGCGACATCCCCAACGCAACAACCAAGGCATTAGACGCCCTTAAAGGTGAAGAACCCAACATCGCATTTCAAGATATAGCTTCAAAGATGGTAAGACCAAACAGAGCAGCCCTGCTCAACATAGTGTGGGTTCAAGTAAACGAGACAATACTAGATTCGGACAACACTGACATCCTGCTCACCAATTACACCAACCCCAATGCATTCACTAGAAATAGTTCCCCTATTGCAGCAAGCACTCACATACGAGCAGGCGACCTCATCAGAATGGGCACTATCTCCGCTAGCGGCAGCAGCTTCTGCGTTATCTTGGTAGCCGATGACTCGCACGCTCGCGTAAGCGGTGAAGGGTGGCAAGCAGTATCTGCAGAACTGACCCAAGTAGGCTACGGAGCGGACTGCGGAGCAGAAGCCGATCCCACCAGCATATGGCACGAAATGCCAGACACGCCAGGCACAGACCCATCCCCACAATCACAACCCGTAACACAGCTAAGAAACAACCCAACCAAAGCAAAAGCCTACAGTCGTTAACCAGCACTTCGGCGTTCGCGGCGCGTTCATTCGGGCTACCCAACAACCTACTGTCAGTAGCCAACAGCTAATACACCCCTACTATTAGTCTGTAGTACCTAACACCGCTCCTCCTCACAATCCAATTATAAGTAATTCCAGTAGTTTCTGTGTATAATAAATACTTATAATATGAAATTGTTCAACAGTTAGCCTGACTGGGCAGGCATGGAAAAGCTTGAACGTGATGGGAGATAGATTATAATGGTAGTAACACCAAAGATAGAGTTAGAACGAATGGAACTAACCAGCCAACTCGAAGAAACCCTCGGCACAGACACAGCAAGAACCCTCATGGCGCACATACCCCCAGTCAACATCGAACAACTCGCCACCAAAGACGACCTGACTCTGGTGAGAAAAGACGTTGACATGGTAAGAAACGAAATCGATATGCTAAGAAAAGACGTCGAAATGGCCGAAACCCGCTTAGACGCCAAGATAGATCGTCTAGACTCGAAAGTCGATGCCGGATTCAAAGAAATCCGCAGTGAAATGGTCCTGGGATTCGCTCAGCAATCCAAAAAAATCTTCGTCATAGGACTCAGCCTGGCACTACCAACCTGGATAGCACTCATCGGCGTACTGATCACCCTAGTGATCACCATCATCTCACTCTAGTAATCACCATCATCTCACTCTAGTAATCACCATCATCTCACTCTAGTAATCACCATCATCAGCGGAACACCACCCGCACTCCAAACACACTGACAACCAAACCAGCGAAGACTGTCAAAAATCGCGGCCCTTCCCAACTTCGGAAGTGCTGCTAAAACGTATCCGCTCCAACTGATCGCCGAACGTTGTGGTCATACAACTAGCCACAACAGCCGAACCAACAAACTCAGTGCCAAACCACCAAACTCTGTGCTCATGCGAACTCGGTGAGATTTCTCGGCCGAAGATCTCGTCAGTCTTTGCGGGCTATGACTATCGCCCCTATGAGAGCCGCTAAAAGCAACACGGAAACAGCCTCAAAAGCCACTATGTACTGACTGAAGATAGCGTCAGAGACCACACCGAAACGTTGCGGTTCGTCTATCACCAGACGGGTGTCAGAAAAACTGTCAAACAATGCCAGCCCCATCACCGCTGCCAGCAAAACCGCAACCAAGGCTGCCATAGCTCGCTTCTCGCTTGCCACTGAAGCATCATCCCCCATTGAAGCGCGGGTGAGCATAACCCCGAATAGAAACAGCACGATAATAGCACCGATGTAAACAAGTACCTGGGTAACAGCCACAAACTCAGACCCTAAGAGGATGAACAAGGCTGCCGACCCTGCGAATACCAGCACCAACCACAAAGCAGCATGAACAACATTTCGGGTTGTGACACATCGCACAGCAGAAACCAGCATCACCACAGCGATCAACCCGAAGAATACGTTCTGCGCTACTAAAAGATCACTCATATCGATAACAGGCAGAATCTCATGTGGGCGGCACCTTCAATTCTTGGCAACAACTCAGCCACAACCCCCGAAATAACATTCAACCATCTCATGTGGGTGGCACCTTCAATTTCTTGGCAACAGAACCGGTTTCGTAATCCTCGAAGTCGGGGACTGTTTCCATCCACTCCGACAGCCGCGACTTGTCATGCAGCAAATCAGCTATGCGAGGCTCAGAAAACTCGTACTCAGGACTCCAAAACAAAGCCTCAAACGGGCAAACCTCCACACAAATACCACAGAACATGCATAATGCGTAGTCGATGTCGAACCGATCGAGCTTGTTGACCAGCCGCGGCTTACCACCTGGACGCCGCGGCGGGGCCTTCTCTTTGTGGCCCTCAATGTAAATACACCAGTCAGGGCATTCTCTAGCACACAGCATACAAGCCGTGCAGTTGCCCTCATGCAAGGCAATGACACCACGAGCACGAGTGGGCGGTGCTTCTTTAACGTGGGGATATTGCACAGTATCCGCACCTTTTGAAGGTGCAGGGATTAGAGTCCGCAATCCACGTTTAGGAAAAACAGTGCGAACCACGGTCGCACCTGTCACCGCTAAACCTTTAACCAAACCAGGGATTAACTTCATATGAACACCTGCTAAATCACCGCAATCACCGGAACTACCATAGCACCTTCAGTACCGCGGTAACAAAAATGTTAGCCAGCGACAGCGGTATCAAATATTTCCAAGCCAGCTTTTGCAACTGGTCTTCGCGAAAACGTGGAAAAGTGAACCTGAACCAGAAAATCAGCAGCGACAACAACACCACTTTCCCAACCAAAACCAAAGGCCCGATAACGTTGAACAGTTCACTGCCGGCATCCAGGCCAGGAATATACCAGCCGCCCAAAAACAATACTGCTGCAATAGCAGAAAACACTCCAGCAGTAGCGAACTCACCAATGAAGAAAAGCAGGAACCTCAACCCGGAGTATTCCGTCATATACCCCGTGACAAGCTCAGATTCCGCTACCGGCATATCAAAAGGGGTCTGAGTGAGCTCGGCTTGCAATGCGATCATAAAAATCGCAAACCCCAAGAACTGGGTGAGAATAAACGGATTGCCAATGCCGCTCCAACCGAAAATCTCCCCTTCAGCTTGCGTCAGAACTATGCTTTGCAGGTTCATGGTCTCAGCCTGAATCACTACACCGACAACCGCAAGCAGCAGCGGTAGTTCATAAGCGATAAGCTGCCCGGTAGCACGCAGTCCACCGATAAGTGAATACTTAGAAGCCGACCCCCAGCCTGCCATCAAAATACCGATAACACTCACAGAACTCACCGCCATAGCCAGATAAATACCCAAATCATTGGATATAAACCAAGCATCTGGACCAGCAGGTAATACCACCACCAGCAAAAACGTAGACACAAGCACCACGAACGGGGCTGTACAAAACACGAACCGGTCAGCCCGGCGGGGTATGATATCTTCTTTTTGTAAAAACTTCCCCGTCTCAGCCAGCAGTTGTAGAGAACCGTAAGGGCCAGCCTCCATAGGCCCCAAACGGCTCTGCATGAAACTAACAAGCTTGAAAAGGTGGACGTACACAAGCGTACCAGCCACCAAAAGCACAGCCGCCAGACCAGCGATAGCCCGAATTGAAGTGACCTGCCAGTAGGCAAGATCAGCCAATATCGCAAATGGGGCGATCTCAAGCACAGCAGTCACCGATCTATGTCTCCGAGTATAAAATACAGACTACCGAGAATTGTGATGATATCCGGAACATACACACCGCGCAACAGCCAAGGAACAATCGAAATATTAGAAAACGAAGCCGAGCGTATCTTCACACGGAAAGGAACCAGATCACCTTTAGACACAACATAGTAGCCCATCACACCGAGAGGGTTTTCTGTTTCCACATATGCTTCACCCGCAGGAACTTTGATGATTCTCGGCACTTTAGCCATCGTTGGGCCTGAAGGTATGTCATCCAATAGCTGATCAACAATTTTTGTGGCTTCGCGGGTTTCCTGAAGACGCACCCAGAAACGAGCAAATGAGTCACAGCCAGGATGCGTCCAAACTTTCCAGTCCACTTGATCGTAAACAAGACCACAAGGACTGTCACGCCGAACATCCCAATCCACCCCGGAAGCACGTATGTTCGGGCCAGATAGACCATAGGACAACCCCACATCAGCTGGCACCACCCCCACCCCCCTAGTGCGAGCCTGGAATATCTCGTTTCCTTCGACTAGTTCGCTGATCTGATCACAAAAAGAACGTATCTTGACCATGGCCTGCCTGGTTTCAGCCACCCAGCCTGCAGGCAAGTCGTCTTTGAGGCCGCCTATACGGTCGAAGTTAGGATGGAAACGCCCTCCAGTTGCTGACTCGATCTGGTTGAGCACATGTTCACGGTCACGAAAAGCGAAAAACACCGGTGTGATAGCACCAACCTGCACTGCCATGTCACCCAAAAACAAAGTCACATTAGCGATACGGCTCAGCTCGAAGAGTATTGTGCGTATCCACTGCGCCCGCGGCGGAGCTTCCACCTCCATCAACCGTTCCGCAGCCAAAATGAACGGAACCTCATTAGCGAAACTGCCCAGCCAATCAATACGGTTGACCAGGGTCGTGACCTGCGGGTAGGTTCGCACCTCAGCGAGCTTCTCATAGCCGCGGTGCATGTAACCCATAACAGGTTCAGCTTCTATCACCTGCTCACCGTCAAGCTTCACGACAATACGCAAAGTACCATGCGTGGCAGGATGCTGAGGGCCGATGTTGAGGGTCATCCCCTCCGTCTCAATCTCCAGATTTACACGAGCATCAGCAGCCTGAGCTGCGATATAACGAAGTTGTTCGCTTTCTGTAGCTGTCACAATGTTGCGGAGAGTAATGTTCCGAGTAACGCTGCAAACCTCTGGAGGCCTGGAATCAGCTATCGGTGTCTGCTGTTTCAGTGTCCTTTGTTTTACTGGATTTGGAGCCGCTAGTTGCTTCAACACCCTCTTTGATTATCTCATAATCGTCTTCTGGCATGAGCACAAACTCAGGATAGGATTCAATTCCCAGCTCTCCAGCATCCTGGCCGATCTCTTCCACCTGACGAGAAACACGCAAACCCACAACCAGATCTATGAGTTTCCAGCAAATAGCAGAAACTGTAAACACAAAAACGCCTACCGATACCACACCGAGAAGCTGTATATGGAACCTGCCTCCTGCTGCAACACTAGCTATCAAAGTCCCCCATATTCCTGATATCAGGTGAGCTGGTATCGCCCCAACGACATCATCCAACTTGAACTGCTCAAGTAGTTTGATTCCCAGGGTGCAAAGCACTCCACCCACCGCACCGATAATGATCGACAACCAAAGCTCTGTTATGTTCGGACCAGCTGTGATCGACACAAGTCCTGCAATAGCTCCGTTAAGACCTGCGAACAAATCGACACGCCCCAATAGCGGACGCGAAACATATAAGGCCGCTATCACACCTGCTGCAGCTGCCAAGTTCGTATTGACAAAAATATTACTCATGGCTATTACATCTGTTGGAGTGCCCAACGCAAGCTGTGACCCACCATTGAAACCAAACCATCCCAACCAAAGAATAAATACTCCTAAAGTCACCGTCAGCACGTTGGAAGGTGGTGTAGGTTTAACAGTACCGTCACTCCTGAACTTGCCAAGCCTTGGCCCTATAATCAGCACTCCCGCAAGAGCAGCCCAACCCCCGGTGCCATGAACTATCGTTGAACCAGCGAAATCGACAAAACCCATCTCGCTCAGCCATCCCCCTCCCCAGGTCCAAGCCCCCACGATCGGGTAGATGAATGCTGTTAACACCAGCGTGAAAAAGAAGAACGGTCCCAGCTTGACACGTCCTGCGATCGCACCCGACACGATTGAGGCTGTAGTAGCTACAAAAACCATTTGAAAGAACCAGTCCGACATGACAGAATAGCCATTGTCGACCACATCCGTGGTGAGTTCTGCTCCTTCCTCCAACAATGCGACTTCTTCACTTGAAGGTAGGTAAAAGAATCGGAATGAGCCGATCACATCCCCCACATCCACGTACATAATGTTGTAGCCGATCACAAAAAACGCTAGACCAGCAATAGAGTAGATGCCCACATTCTTCAAACAAATCATCGAGGCATTCTTAGTTCGGACAGCACCAGATTCGAGCATTGTGAATCCAGCACACATCCACATAACCAAAGCCCCCAATATCAAAAAAGAGAAGGTGTTGAATATAAACTGCTCAGAAGCACCTACCTCAAGAGACTCTGCTCCAGCATCTCCAGAAACAGTAGGATGCTGTTCTACTACTGGCATATCGGCACTGGAATCAGCGTGCGCATGTGCATGCGCTAAACCAAGAAACGCAGTTGCCGCAAAAGCCGCTGCAAAAAATGTCGGCACGACTGCCCTCATGACTGCTCTGGGAATACGCTCACGCGTAGCGGCGGCCAATCTATCCAACGGTGCTGCAAAAAATGTCGGCACGACTGCTCTGAGCATACGACTACCAATCATCACTTATCAGCCATTACTAAAGTCATCTAAATCTCCATTTATAGTCTTGATAGTTTATATAATTCGTAGGTACTTATAACTTACAGTCACTGACTCAAGTACACGCACACAACTTATAGGCTATATATATGATTTCTTTGTCATTTTTACGATTCTGATTTCATCGAAACCTTATAAGGCTTCAGTCAAGTAAGGCTTCAGACAAGAACTTGCTCAATGGGAAAAACTTGCACAATTCACAGACACCAAAATTCAGGGCTTCAGTCAAGTAAGGCTTCAGACAAGAACTTGCTCAATGGGAAAAACTTGCACAATTCACAGACACCAAAATTCAGGGGTTGAGTCAAGGGTAATAGGTATGTGCAAAAACTTACAGATAAAAACACATTGTTCTCTTTGTATATCAGCTGCCAGGCAAACATGGTCATGGCCATTTACTGATTTAACCGACTAAGAGCTGAAACTCACAGTCGCAGGTTTGTCTAAACTAGAAATGCAGTCATGAACACCATACGAGAACTATGGTACCACAAAAACCTTAATCGACAAATAAGAACACTACGCCCAAA
>JAPPJC010000053.1:53686-88769 GCA_028820455.1 Acidimicrobiaceae bacterium | reverse complement strand
CACAAAACAACCACAACCACACCAACAGCAAAAACATTCACGACAGCTTCTTAGAGGTTCCATAGTGTAGATTTGGTCTGTGAAGGACCTCATCTCACAGCTCTCACGCGTGCACCTACAACGATGCTTACCAGTATCAAACAACTGCCCGGCCAAACGCTGGCGTGTCATCAACCTCGACCGAGTGCTGTCATATCTTACCGTACTGTGGCAAAATCATTATCTCTATACTCGCTTAGTTCGCATCAATCGGATTGATTCAGGGGTCGTCTCATAACTATCTTCAAGAAAGTGCGTCAGCCAACGCTGAAGAGTGAGTAGCACTGCACGAGGTGAGTTATCATCTTTGATCCCGATGTTGTTGAGTAGTTGCGTAAGTGCTATTTCGTTGACCGATCCTTGACAGCCAATGTGTTCAAATACGCCTTGAACGAGTGGTGTTTGTATGATTGAACATGCAATCCATGCTATGAATTCAGGTTCAGACAAGTTCGGTATAACACTGAATCGAGCAACTTCCTCAAGCATACCAGGGAGGGTTGTCCTACTGACATCAGCCTCGTGGCCGAGTGAGTATACATCGTAGAGTTCCTCAGGGTTCATCGCACGAGGAATCCAGTTAGGAGGCAACACACTAGATGTGGTTTCGCCTTTGGATACCTCATTAAATGCCGTAGGTGGGCTTGAACTAAGCTGTTCTACCAGTCTTGCTAGATGGTGTTGATGGATTCGCGTCGCGCGAACTGAACCTGTGATGAGTTCCTCAACAAATGCCTCAATACCAGATGAAAAAGGATTCACCTGTACAAGTAGCTCTAAATTCGGAGGTTGTCGCCAGCCTAAGGCTATTTCAGTCACGTTTGCGGATCCTACGATACTTTGATCATCTGCAATGAACAGCTTTGCATGTAAATCGTTCCGTAGTAACAACGGAATGGACTTAGCCTCTGCTATATCGTACACTCCGAGATCTGACGCACCACTGAGAACATCAGCTGGCCGCCAACGAGTTATGATTCGTGTGTCAACAGATTCGGGAATGCTCTCAAGAAGCCTCGAAAGTGCAGCAGAGCGAATGAAAGGAGCAGCTATCAGAACATTGTTACTCGCCTCTTTGAGGAAAGATATGAGATAGTCTCCCCACGACATCATTGCTCAATTGATGAATCTAAAAATTTGCGAGCTTCTCGTCCCCAGGCCATTCGTGCATCTTTCAGCCATTCTTTATCAGAGGTACCAACTTTGTCCTCATGGCGTGCCCATGCAATGAGGATCATTTTTAATGTAAATGAAGCTTTCTCTAGGCGATGAAGCAGTTCAGCTGGACTTTCGTCATCCGCAAAGCCACTCATTACCTCAATGAGGTGCTCATGCACAGGGTGTTCGGCATTGAGCCACACCTCAACAATGTTGTTGACAGATTCCACATCGAAGAATGCGTGCTTGTGGCCAAGCGTAACACTCCTCATCAGGACACGACGACCGCCGTCAACAGTTTGTTCAGCCCACTCTAGTGCTGTTTCTTCATCAACTCGTCTTGACATAGCTGAAGTGGCTATTTGGCTGATCTTTTCTTCGGGCGGTATGTCGGGAGCTTCGTCACTCGTACCGAGATCGCCGCCTTCGGCTTGCTTTCGGATAATGCCGGTGGCGACATCCTCGACTTCCTCACCGGTCTGTGGGTGCCGGGAACGGCTCGTGCCAGTACCCTTCATGATCTTTTTGCGCTCTTCACGCATGCGGCGGATCTGATTGTCAATCCACTCCCACACTTCGATTAAATGAGCTCTAGGATCCTTAGCCTCCTTAAGTCGTTCTATAAAAGTGCGTCGGGTTTCATCTGGATCGGCATGATCTTGCCATTTGAATCCCGCTCCCTTAACAAAAGCATGAGCATGCTGCTTATTGTTGGTTACACCAAAGATCTCATCCAAAGCAGAATCAAATTCTACCTCTACAGACCACCATCGTTCTTCAGGCTGATAGTTGTTCGTCCATGCAAGGCTTAGTTCAAGTTCACGTTGTGCACGAACGATTGAGACCCCGTTATTCCGATTTGCATGTTTACCCCAAGGTGCATCGCCTGCTTTGGGGTAAGATTTTGGCCAGACAATTTCTGATCTCTTTTTGTTGATGGCATCAGGTCGTGCGAGAGAACACGAAACCTTGATCTGACCATTCAACTGGTCTACTGGCCATATCCGACTATTAAAATCTTGAAACATAGGCTTATCATGAAATGGCTCTGGAGCAGATGATGGTGCCATAAGATAGAGAGGGTCATTCGGATAACACTTTCGGGTAGATTTGCGTGTCAGTTTGGACTCTGAGCCTTCAGCCAAGATGAGTGAGATACTTACCGGCCTAGATTCACAGGTTAGAAACTTTCGGTAGATACGTC
The DNA here is from genome assembly GCA_028820455.1 of Acidimicrobiaceae bacterium. Lineage (GTDB taxonomy): Bacteria > Actinomycetota > Acidimicrobiia > Acidimicrobiales > Aldehydirespiratoraceae > JAAXHB01. Next base: position 86,368 of record JAPPJC010000053.1, on the reverse strand, counting down.
CACATAATTCAGCGGTACGTTCTATGGTTTTTTCGGCACCACGCCAGCGAACTCTGTCAAGTTGGCTCCAGACAACGAGTGTTCCAGATGACTCCACAGTTGATCCTGCTACTTCTCTCCAGCGGTCGGGCACTGGGTCAGACCAGGGATCCGGCACATAGTTCATACCTTTCTTTATCTTTTCAAGATCTAGATAGCTACGGAGTGCATTGTCAGGGCCATTTTTCCAAGTCCAGACATCAACACGAGTGCACTGAGACATTGATGCATTAGGTAAGCCCATACCAAAACGTCCTATACGTCCACCGACTCTATCTAATCTCGTACCATCTCCGTATCGAAGAGCCCGCCTCAGAGTCACATGTCCCATACCTGTACCATCGTCCGCAACAGCGATTTCGCTTATTCGTGCCCTTGAATGCGGCACACTGGGGTTTCGTGGTTTTTCAACTGCTATGAGTTCTACTGTACGAGCATGGGCGTCTATCGAGTTATCGATTAGCTCAGCCAGCGCATGATCTGTGTCCTTGTACCCACTGTCGCGCATTGCTTGAACTGTGAGCGATGGTGAGACAATTGAAAAATCGCCTGAATCGCCCGGTTGTATTGTTTCTACGGAGTCCATATATCCTCCCAGTTAATGAAAGCTTCAGCTACATCACCGAAGCCTGGTAGCGTGGTATCTACCACTGTGACCACCTCACAGTCCGTGGTGCCACCTGCTTTGGGGCCACGAATGATGCGACCGATCATTTGACTATATAACACCAAAGATCGCGTTGGGCGAGCGACTAGCGCAGCACTTGCTGCAGGTGCGTCGAATCCAGTAGTGAGCACACCAAAGTTGATAAGTACACGTTTTCTCATGTCCAGCCGTCGGAATCGTTCGATGGAGTGTCTACGGCTAACTTTGTCAGTGGTGCCGGTCACAACATCTGCCTGCAATCCTAAGGCTCGGCACACACTACATAACAGGCGGGCATTAGAGACCGAAGCCGCAAAGACTAGGATGCGGTCATGGTGTTCAATTAACTCAAGCAGGTGCTGTATGATGCGTATATTGCGTTGCTCATCTTCACCTAGAACCTCTGCTAGACTCTCTGGGACGTCTAGGGTTTTGGTTAACTCATCGATGTCTTGAGCCGACAGATGCAACCTGGGTTTGACATTGAGAAGCGAAAAGCTTACTCTGGAAATATACCCGTCACGAGTGAGACGCTCAATGGGGTTTTCGGTGCCAAAGTTGAGAGTGACTTTGTTGCCAAAGAATAGTTCAGCCAATGCTTCATCGATATGCGGTTCGTTCCATGTTCGTCCTGGTGTGGCACTTAAACCGAGCAGTCCTGTGCGAGGATTCCTGGTCACAAGTGTTTCCACTAGGTCTTTATAAGTCGTAGCGACAGCTTGGTGTGCTTCGTCAAATACTACGAAACTTACTCGATCGCCAAGACTCCACAGATGTTTTCTCACCTTTCCATATGAATGCAACTTAGCGAGTCCTGCGATGACTATGCCATCAACGAGATCTTCTGGCGGTGCTTCGTAGTTTGACCAGAAGCGATGACACTTTATGGGTCTATCGCCAATGGCGTGCCAGGTAGCTTCGAACTCATTGGCAGCCTGTTCAAGCAATTCTTGACTACTTGCAAGCCAGATAACCAAAGCTTGTTGTCGACTACGCAAGTGGGAAGCCACCACACTCATTGCCGTTCTAGTTTTTCCTACACCAGTCGGCAGGTGAAGCATCACACGGCCGTCCTCAAAGTACAAGTATCGTTCAATATCTACTGCTGCTTTTTTCTGATGAGGAAAGAGGCCATATGAAGCCTGGACTTCCAAGTTCGCTTCAAGAGTTACTACTGGTCGCTCAGGGAGTGTGGATACGCCATAGAAACCTAAGACTTCTCTACGCGTCCGTGAACTGAGAAACGATGAAGAGAACAGCTCCTCGAAGCTCACCCCAACTCGCTTTTCCAGTTCTTTTACCTTGGCGTCCGGCAATGCAGATAGAAGCTCGACTCGTCTTTCCGGATCGTCGATTGCTAGTTCAACTGAAAATAGTTTTCCTAACGTTTGATGGCGTTCTGGGCCTGTCAAGGATTGAGGCCTAAGTGTCTTTATCAAGTTGTAAGCACCTTTGGGTAGAAGCCGTACAGCCGCTTGATCATCTAGCACCTCAAAGATTTGCGCTGGAGATACTCCAGGGCTGTCTTCTACTGCAGTACTCATAGTGCACAAACCGTGCAAGGGTCGGCGTCGTCATCTTCGTTGAAGGCTTCGGCTAGGGCTTCGACCAAGGGAAGGTTGGCTTTTCTCTTATTGGCTCTAGCCATTGCGGTGCTATGACGTTCGAGTATCTCGTCACGGCGGTTGCGCAGTTCCACTAGGGTTTCGCCACCCGACCACGTGTATTGACGGCTACGCATGGCCCGGTCACTGAAGTTGGCGTCACCGTTAACACCGGCATCTCTCAGTACCTTCTGCTCGATAGCAACAGCTCGTTCGAAAAGATCAGGATGGCGTTCAGAAAGGCCGATCCACTCTGCTTTACGCTGGTAGAAGCAGAAGTAGCAGCCTGAGCGGGTACGCCATTCGTAATAATCGGGCAGACCAATCCCGGCGTCTTCGAGTATCTGCATGACTCCTTCGTGGTCGATGCCGTCTTCCACGAACGGGAACCGTGTGGAAATGTTGGGCTTGGTGGAAACGTGTCCTTTGCGGTTTGACTCGTCAGCGCGGATCGCCACGTATGACACTGCTGGAGCGTCACCGATCCATTCCTCGATCGGCTTTATCTTCATGTTCCTGGTGCACCAGCGCATCTGCGGCGATGGGAGTGTCCCCCGGAACACCTCAAACCAGTGGTCGAAACCCCGCGACGCGTTCAGCCGCACAATAGGCTTGGCGAGGATCACTTCAAGACGGGTCAAATATTCGTAGGTTTCAGGTAACTCTGCACCAGTGTCGCAGAAGAAATACTCCATCTCAGGCACCTTGTCGTGCAGATACACCGCAAGTGCACTGGAATCCTTGCCACCAGAGATACCGCAGATATGTCGGACCGGTTCAGTCACGAGTTCTCACGTTTTCTCACTTCGTCTTGTGGGGGACTTCCTCACGGAGTGCAGCCGTGCTTGTGACATCTTTATGTGACGTCCTTGGCTCGGATCCGTTCTGGGAAATGCCGCTGCGGGAAGTGTTCGTGTTCGTTTCGTTTGTGTCGTCCATTGATACGACGGGTAGAAGTTGTTCACCTATCAGAGCGAGCAGGGTGTGGTGCGCTCGCTGGCGAGAACCTGTGATACTGGTGAAGCTACGCAGCGCGTCCTCAAATGCATCGTCGAACTCATGTTTCAGTTCTTGGTCGATTCTAACCAGACGTGCCTGTTCACTACCATCGGAACGGGTCACTATCACACGATAGGCGTCTAGATCTCCGCCATTACTGGAGTGCTCGGAATGTAGGGCCACGAGCCGGTGGAAAGCTGAGAACTGCTGGTGTAGTGCGCTCTGAAAGTGCAGTAGATCGTTATCAGTCCACTCTGGTGGAGCCTTCTTGGTTACCACGGTGGCCACCATTTTGATCCAGTCCATGCTGGATTCCACCGTGTTGTTCGCTAGTGATAGAACAAACGCCTTCAGCTCAGGTTCGAAGACTTTGCCTTCAAGAGCGGCGGCCTGATCCATTATCGCTTTCCGAGTTGTTTCAGCACTCATGCGTAGTAAGTAGTCAAGCTGTTCGCCGAGCATCCGCCCGAAACACTTCTCGAGTTCATCCATGACATCGCCCATACTAGCAGCGTAGGCGTCCGCATGGGCGTAGGCGTCTGCCTTAGCGGGCACCGGTGGGAAGCCAAGTGCCTCAGGCAGTGAGTTGAATAACAACTCGTCAGGCTCGACGGCTTTCAGCAGTATATCTCTCGCTCCAACCGTCTTATGTTTCAGATTGTGAGTTCGGCGTGTGTAGTTATCGAGGCGGTTGATCCTTGAGACTAGATGGCCGATCACGGTGAGCACATTCGAGACTCGGTGTTTGCGAAAGCTGGGCCGCAACTGAAATCGCCTGGCAAGAGCGTCGACTACCAACCGTCTAGCCCCGGTCGTGTTAGCGAAGTGTTTGATGTCGAAATGGCCGGGGTTGCGTACCATCCGTTCTGAGAGCTCAACACTGAGGATCGGCTTGAAAGTGCCGTGCTCGTATATGGCGACCTCATCGGAGAAAGCGATCAGTGCGGCGGTGACGAACACGGGTATCGCCCCAGATTTCATCCCGTATGGAGGTAATGTCAGAATGGCGTATATCTCCGTCAGATTGACGCGCCGTCTTGTAGATCGCTTGAGCCTACTGTCGAGCGTCTCCCAGACCGATTTCAACGATTCGTCTTTAGGCTTGCGGAAGGTCATCACTTTATTACGCCTGTCCTGGTCGTGAAGTCCAGTGCGTTTCAAGAAAGCCTGGTACATCGCCATTTCAGGACCGTAACCCTTCATCCCCAAATCAGGCTTGGTCTCGTGTTCGATCATGGCTATCAGGAGAAGCCTGCGGGCTTTTGCTCCCTGCGTGGTGAGTTCGGTGCGGTTGAGCATCTCGTTTTTCACGCTTGGTGTGTCCTTGTAGGCGATATCAGCGGCTTCCGACAGTGCTGCGCTTCCCCTCCCACCCGAGAGTTCACGACCATCTCGAGTGTCGAGAAACACCCACCGACACGAGTCCGATCTGAAAGTGCGGGTGAGGGCTTGATCCAGGATGACTTGAGTTTGAGCGAGCTGCTCGCCCAGCTCACTCCGTGCCACCCAATCATCAGCCACCAGCGGATTGCTGAGTACCGCTTGAACAGTGGCAACCTCCCGCGCTGCGGCATCAAGAGTTGTTAACTCCGCTGGGACTGCTGCCACAGTCGGTTTCAAATGCTCCCCTGTTTGAGTCATGGTTGGCAGTTCCTCTCCATCGTCGACGATCAAGAGTACTTCTCCGTCGTGTTGGGAGAAGGCACCGAGAGGTTCTACCAGCTCACCAGAGCCTGCATAACGCCTTGAGAACACTCTGAGCACGTCATATCGAGCACTGTGTCTGGCCACCACCACAGGCTGAGGTTGATCGATTTCATTGAGGATCTCAACCAGCGACTGCTTCGCAACTTGTCGTCTGGCCATGTCGAGGAGCAATCTGATGTCAACATCGGTTCCCTGCCAGACGCGGTACTCATCGGCGAAATCACGATAGATGACAAGGCCTTGTTCCTCTAATTCATCCAGGATCTCTTCAGTGTCGTGGCTAGTGAGTGCTAGCAACGCACGCGAAGCTCTGATCGTGCCTGTCATCGACACGAGGTTCAGCAGAGCAACGGCCTTAGCTAGGCGGATCTGACGTGGCGTGAGTCCGTGGGAATCCCTCAACCTGACCGCTATTTCGGCCCATCGACCCGACATGCGAGCCGATTCAATGTGTAGGGCACCATTACCGACGAAATAGTCGTAGACAGCGTCGAGACCCACAGATGGTAGGACTCCGCGAGTCGGCAGATCAGTCTCGGTGAGGAAGGAAGAAGCACTCGCAGCGTGACGACTCGCTAAGAACGAGAACAGAGTACGCTCGCGTTGACCGTACCGATTGCACAATTCCGGCAGCATGAGAGTGGTAAGAGGGTGTAACGGGTAGCAAGACGCCACAGTCCGCGAATCAGCGAGATCGGCTATCCCCAATTCTTGCATTGCTTTGGCTTGTATGCGTGCCCAACGGTTTATGCGTGTTTGCAACGAGCTGTTGTGGACTTTGAAGACAGTGCCGATGAGAGCACGAGTTTGAGCAGCCGATTCGATGAAAGCGATATCCTCGAACCGGCCTTGCACTTTGGCCCACTCACGACGTTGAACATTATTAGCACCTGCTATGTGATCTTCAAATGCCAAGTGCTGAAGCGTTAGTATGAATATGGGAAGCCCAGAACCCTGCCCGGCTTCTGCGAGTCGTTGAAGAAGGTACGGATCGGTATCACCACTATCACGGATCATTTCAAGATTCTTGCCGAACTCGTCAATCACCAAGAGTAGGGGAGCATCCTCAGCGAGACAACGGGCTATAGTCACGAGAGTTGAAGGCGAGGGGCCAGTGCATCTGGGGTCGTCCGACTTGGCGTCCTTCAAGGCTTCTTTCAACATTGGAGCAGCTGCGAATGTTCTGCGAGGGGGAATTCTCCCATAGCGACGCAACACCGCCGAGTACAACGCATGCAAGACGGTGAGAGTTATCGGATCACGGCCCGCGGTCACGAGTCCTTGATGAAACCCTCGAGTGTCGGTGTCGTGTCGGCGGTGAGCATCACGGATCAGTTTCCCTACTTGTGGCGAGGTTTCATCGATCAGTTGCAGTGCTATTTGTCGGATGTGGTTGTCTGCACCGAATGCAGCGTCAATAAGTAAGGCCAGCGAAGACTTGCCTGATCCGTAGGGACCGGTCAACGACCAAGCTCCTCCGGCAGTGCTGGTAGCAGCAGTTTCTGCTATCCGTTCAACCACCTCTAAGGCTCGAGTGGTGACGATGTAGCCGTCCAGAGGCTCACTTCGTGCGATATCGCGCTCAAGGTTCACCGAACGAGCGAACCGAGGTCGTACTGAAATGTCAGCGGCCAGCTTAGACATCAATCAACCTCCGCTGAGCCCTGCCCGGGCCTTGAATCGAGGCTTTTTACCTGAAGTGGTGTCTGAAACAGTGTCCATCTGTGTGCCTTTAGCTAGCTTATCACCTTCAGGGCCAGCGCAGATTTCGGGTTTTCGGGATTTTCCTGGTTTGTAGTAACGATCTAGGATTCCAGTGGCGATCTTCACTGGATCATCGGACCAACTAAGCTGCACATCACCTGTTGGACTAGCTAGTTCCAGCATGTTTTCATCATCAACTGCTTGTCTGAGAGAGTCGTGTAACTCTGACTCGGTCAGCTTGAAAGCTTTACCTGGTGCTCCAGGTTCGCGTGTGAGACGACTCAGGGTCACAGTCTTACTGTGTCTGCTAATGGCAGTGAGCGCGATATAGTCAAGCACAGCATAAGCCACTACTTCAGAAGGCAGAGTCGATTTCGGGCCCAAAGTGAAACGGTATCTGCCCGTTGCCGCTGAACGACGTAGTAGATTCAACTCTCGAAGTGGGCAATCCAGCATATCATCAAAACGGGTGTGGCTTGTCTTGTATGCTTGAGTATAAGTACGCAGTAAGACACTGACATCTTTTTTGATGGAGTTGAGGTGTGGCTTGTTCCATTGCGATACCGTGTCAAGCAAAGTGGAAACCGCTGATACTAGGTCAGTTTCCATGAACTCCACAGCTTCGAACTCGTTGAACGTCAACCACCAAACCGGTAGTTTAGTTCGGGGTGACAACATAAACCAATGAAGCAGCCACAGCGTACCCGGATCTTCCATATACGGGTCCCATCCGTCAACGTCGAACAATGCCCAGCCTTTGCGTGTGCAAGCATACCCTGAGGCCTGCCTTGAAGTTGCACGTTTCGCAGAGTCCTGCGATACTGGAGTAATCAGCTTCGCTGCTGTGCCCCAAAAACGAATAGCCCGTACCATGTTCTTACCCACGCCGATCCTTACGGGAGCATCCTCACTGTTGAAAATGTTGCTGTCCTCAACAGTGTGAATATAAGCCTTACGAAACCAACTGTAACGAGGATGAAAGGTTTCATGTCGCGCAAAAGAACGTTCCGCTACCTCAGCTAGCTTAACCATCCGAAAAAACCTTTCAGCCAACAACCATAACTACAGCGTGTGACACTTTTACCAACATGGCTAACGCAGTCGACAACAATAATGTGGCACTCTGTAAATGAGACCCACACAATACCACACTCATATTGTGTTACAAGCAATACCGTAAATACGGGTAGTAACGAGAAAACACTATACAGGGGATATGCAGGAGAGTAAAACATGGCAGTTAAAAGACGTCCTCTTGAAGAGGCAGGCAGTCTCGCTAGAGGAATCTACGAACGCGACATCCGCCATCTGGTCGAAACCGACCACCGCGGAGAAATCGTCGCCGTAGACGCAGACACTGGCCACTGGGGGATGGGTATTGATGAGGATGCAGCTATCGACCAACTACGGGAAACACAACCAGATGCCCTCAACGTCCTATGCTTACGAGTCGGATATGACGTACTTCATAGTTTCGGTATAACAACTGGCCAACTAACCAAACTCATACCTGTTTGAGGGCACGCACACGAGTTATCGCTTTCGCGACACTTTCGACAGCTGTGCTGATGTCTGCTTCGGTGGTGAAACGGCCAAGACTGAAACGTATCGACTCAAAAGCTGTTTCACGTGACAAGCCCATGGCCAACAGCACCTCCGATGGTTCAATGGAACCCGCGTTGCATGCACTGCCAGTGGACGCTGCTATCGGATCCATGTTCACAACAACCGCTTCAGCGTCAGCACCTTCAAAACGGATACTAGCCGTATTGGGAAGTCGCCTGCTAGTATCACCGTTTTGCGAAACACCTGCAAGATTGCTTTGCAACCGTTCAACCAAACTATCCCGCAATGCTGAAACCCTAATTGCTTCCAATCCTTGTTCTTGTTCTTGCATGGCCAAACGTGCTGCTTCTCCAAAACCGACGATTCCAGCAACATTCAACGAACCCGAACGAAGCCCCCGTTCATGGCCTCCGCCGTATAATACAGGTTCCAATTGTTGTAGAGCCCGGTGAGTGCCGATCAGAGCACCCACACCACCAGGCCCACAAATCTTATGACTGCTAACCGAAACCAAATCCGCACCTGAAGCATTCATGTCAAACGGTAGGCGACCCACAATTTGAGTGGCATCGCAATGCAAAATCGCCCCGGAGGTTCGCACATGTTCGGCGATCTCGGTTATCGGGTTAAGCACTCCGGTTTCACTGTTCGCAGCCATCACAGAAACCAGCAGCACATCATCGTCCAATAGGCCTACCAGAACATTCGAGTCTACATAACCTCCTTCGGTTACCCCGATCACGTCTAGTTTCACCAACCCACGATCGCTTAGCCAACCTGCTGTCTGAGACACTGAAGAATGCTCCACCGCTGATATGAGAATACGCTGCCTCCGCTGTTTGCCGGTGTTTGCGGCAACCGCAAAATCGACAGCACCGCGCAGAGCGAGATTGTTGGCCTCGGTGGCTCCCGAAGTGAATACCACACCCGAAGCCCGGCCACCCACTAGGGCTGATACAAGGTCTCGGGCGTCATTCACGGCTGCTGCCTGCCTGCGTCCGAAACGATGCACTGATGAGGCGTTGCCCACTGATTCCCGCAAAACAGGCACCATCGCATCCATCACCCGCGGATCCAGCGGAGCTGAAGCATTATAGTCCAAATAAACTTCACTCATCTGCCAGTAATGCTTTCAAGCATATTGAAAACTCGTGTAAAGTCTTACCAAAGACACGAACACTGCTGACGCATTCAGTGTCAAGACACTGCCGGGTGATGGGATCATTCAGCGTTTTGCTTCCATCCCTCAATCCTTGTCAGCCTCTGGTGAAAGCACCCCGCAGCTCGGCCGATGCCAGGATGTTCTCTTGCATCGCTTCCAGTAGCTCATCGGCGGTAGCACTGGACGGTAGATCCAGTATTCCGTCCAAAGCGTACACGGTTAAGACATAGGTGTGAGCCGTTCCTTGAGGTGGACATGGACCGCTATAGCCCAGTTGTCTGAAATCGTTCAGACCCTGCAAGCCCTCACTCGCCGTCGCAGCACCGGACTGTCCCAGTCCTTCACTGATGTCACGACGGCTCGGATCCAGGTTGAAGATCACCCAGTGCACGAAGTTCCCGCTTGGTGCATCCGGGTCGTTCATGATCAAAGCCAACGAACGAGTGTCAAACGGTACATTTTCCAAATCAAGAGGAGGCGAGACGTCACTTCCATCACAGCTGTACTTCACCGGAATAGCGTCTCCATCCTGCCAGGCAGAGGTGGAGACACCCAAGACCGAGTCGGAAGGCTCAGCGGATGCGGTTTCGGAGTTTGAGGGTGGTGTGTCGGGTGTTCCTGTGAGCGTTTCAGGATCAGATGCGTTCTGTGAAGTCGTTGTAGGTGTCTCAGATGTTTCGTCTGGTTCGGGGAGTGCTTCCTCGGAGGAGCACGCCGCTAGCATCAGCAGCACGGAGAGCAAGTGCACAACAAGTAGCAGGGGTGTACGGATAGACATAATGACTCCTTTCGACAGGCCACCGCTTGACGGGCAGGCACTCAAAATGGTGACAGGCGAACATTCGAACTGACAACCCACTCTAGCGACAGCGGCTCACATCACCAAACGTCGTGTAAGACTCCGACAGTGTCAACGTGTTGGGTGGGTAGCAACGTGTTGGGTGGGTAGTCCGACAAGCAGCGCGATCCAGAGGTTTTGGGAAATTCGAACAGGTATGAAACGACCCGACTCGAGATCATACCTGCATGGATCTTCACTGAATCACAAGGCCGTGTTCAGGCCTTCGCGCTCACCGTGTCGCACACCGGCACAAGGCCGTGTTCAGTCCTCGATCTCCACTGTTTCGGTGTCGTTGGCGTCTTGGCTGGTGCCTACACTGATCTTGCGAGGCTGTGCCTGCTCGGAGAGGGGAATCTTCAAAGTGAGCACACCGTTGCTGTAATCGGCGGTGATATCGTTTGAGTCGAGGCCGTCACCGAGGTGCACCTGCCGCTGGAATCGGCCCTTAGGGCGCTCAAAGATGTAGGCCTGATCCCCATCCTTGCGAGTGATGGAACGCTCAGCACTGACAGTGAGCACGTTACGATCCAAGTCGATATCGATACTATCAGCGGTAACACCCGGCAAGTCGATGTGCACCCACACGTCATCGTTTCTCTGATACGCGTCCATCGCCATAGACGACAACGCCGAACTCCGGCGGCGTCCGGTGGTGTTGAGCCAACTATCAAGCTCACGGAAAGGATCGTTTTGGAACAACACGATCTATCTGCCTCCCATTCTTTCTCCATTGACACGTGAAAGACCCATCTGATAAGCCCTCCACTCTTTCAAATGGCCATCCTACAGCCTCGAACCGGTTTTCCTGCAGCCTCGAACCGGTTTTCAGCGGTTGGACAGGCACACAGCACCATACACGGCCTCGTAAGTTTGGAATCGCGACAAGGGACAGGCTCATACTCTCTCACCCAGACAGTCAACGAACTGTGTTGAAAACTTAAAACCTCGATACGGAGATTACAAGTAAATGGAAAACAGTCAGTATCATATAGCTGCTATGGAGATCGAACCGGAAGAGAGCGCGATCAAACTAGAAGAGAGCACATGTGGACCGCTGAGGATACTATATTTTAAGTGAGATGGTCAATGCGCACGAAAATACACAGGAGCGATTATGATGATTGAAGACACTGACACTACCAAACAGGCAGCTCCAGCTGCTGAATGTCCTGTTGTACATGGAATGACAGGTTCACTCGCAAATCAGCATTGGTGGCCAGAACAACTGAACCTGAGGCCTCTGAATAAAAACTCGCCGCTGATCGACCCGATGGGTGATGACTTCGACTACGCCGCAGAATTCAGTAGCCTCGATCTTAACGCCGTAAAAGTTGACATCGAAAAAGTTTTGACAACCTCACAGGACTGGTGGCCAGCCGATTACGGGCATTATGGTCCGCTGATCATCCGCATGGCTTGGCACAGTGCCGGAACCTACCGTACTTTTGACGGACGAGGCGGCGGCGGCTCAGGTACTCATCGTTTCGCACCGCTCAACAGTTGGCCCGACAACGCCAACCTCGACAAAGCACGGCGACTACTGTGGCCCGTAAAACAGAAGTACGGCCGCAAGATCTCCTGGGCCGATCTGATGATACTAGCCGGAAACGTCGCCTTGGAGTCGATGGGTTTCACAACCTTTGGTTTCGGTGGTGGCCGTGAAGACGTGTGGGAACCCGAAGAAGACATCGACTGGGGCCCTGAAACCGAATGGCTCGCAGACGAACGTTACAGCGGTGACCGCGAACTAGCCGACCCCTTCGGTGCGGTGCAGATGGGACTGATATACGTGAACCCCGAAGGGCCGAACGGAGAACCGGACCCCATAGCAGCCGCTGAAGACATTCGAGAAACATTCGCACGTATGGCCATGGACGACACGGAAACAGTCGCACTTATCGCAGGCGGCCATACCTTCGGGAAAACCCATGGTGCCGCCGATCAAGAACAGCATGTCGGCCCAGAACCGGAAGCCGCCGGCTTAGAAGAACAAGGCCTAGGATGGTCGAACACTCATGGCAGCGGTAAAGCGAACGACTCGATCACAAGCGGCCTTGAAGGAGCCTGGACTCCCACACCGGTGAAATGGGACAACACTTTCTTTGAGACCTTGTTCGCATACGACTGGAAACTCTCAAAAAGTCCCGCAGGAGCGTGGCAGTGGATTCCCACAGACCCTGCCGCGGCCGGCACAGTACCTGACGCTCACGACTCGTCGAAACGCCACACCCCGGTAATGTTGACCACTGATCTTTCGTTGCGAATGGATCCTGTATATGAGCCGATTTCCCGTCACTTCTCAGAAAATCCTGATGAACTAGCAGATGCTTTCGCGAAAGCGTGGTACAAGCTCGTCCACCGCGACATGGGGCCCATAAGCAGGTATCTGGGGCCTGAAGTGCCCGGCGAAGTATTCATCTGGCAGGACCCTGTTCCCGCGGTGGATCATGATCTGATCGACGATCATGACATAACTCTTCTCAAAGAACTGATCCTTGACTCTGAGCTTTCAACATCCCAGTTGGTGTCGACTGCCTGGGCATCGGCGTCAACGTTCCGTGACAGCGACAAACGCGGTGGAGCCAACGGTGCTCGCATCCGACTCGCACCTCAAAAAGACTGGGAAGTCAACAACCCGTCCGAGTTGCAGGTCATACTGAAAACCCTTGAAAAAGTCCAAAGCGAATTCAACGACTCCCAGAACGGCGATAAGAGAGTCTCACTAGCGGATTTGATTGTTTTGGGCGGATGTGCCGCTATCGAAAAAGCAGCTCGTGACGCAGGCTGTGATATAACGGTCCCGTTCTCCCCGGGACGTACCGACGCATCACCGGAACAAACCGACGTGGACTCCTTCGCCGTGTTGGAACCGACTGCTGACGGCTTCCGCAACTATTGGCGAGAAACTGACAAACGTCGGCCGGAGGTAGTGCTGATAGATCGAGCCAGTCTGTTATCGTTGACGGCACCGGAGATGACCGTGCTCGTCGGTGGTCTGCGAGTTTTGAACGCCAATTCCGCCGGATCGCCGCTTGGTGTTCTCACCGACCGCACCGAAACGTTGACCAACGACTTCTTTGTGAACCTACTGGACATGGGCACACAATGGCAAGTATCGACAACCGGCAACGTTTATGAAGGTCGCAACCGTGAAAACGGTGAGATCAAATGGACGGCTAGCGCGGTTGACCTAGTGTTCGGCTCGAACTCGCAACTGCGGGCCATAGCCGAAGTATACGGATCTGACGATGTCCAAGAAAAGTTCGTGCACGACTTCGTGGCTGCCTGGCACAAGGTGATGAACCTCGATCGTTTCGACTTACGGGCTGACTTAACCGCCGGGCCTGTTTCGACATGACATACCAGCCGTTGAGGGCTTGTCCGAAGATTTCTCGACCTCCGAGGCTTTAAGCATTTCCATTGGTAACGAAAGAGCCGTTGAGGACTTGTCCGAAGATTTCTCGATTTAAAACTATTATGGTGAAAACCGCCCCGTGGGGGTCGTTCACAACCGCAAACCGCCCTTGGGGTATGTCGGTTGGCGGCACACATACCTGTCCACCTAGTTCGGTGACACGAGCCGCAGCCACATCGCAGTCGGTCACAGCAAAATACGACATCCAATGGGCGGGCACATCTGTGGGCCAATTCTCGTCCATGGTGATAATACCAGCGACGTTAGTGTCGTCCAACTTCAATGTGATGTAGCCAAAACCGCTGCTGCTTCCCGGCATGGGTTGCGGTTCGGCTTTCCATCCGAACAGCCTTTCGAAAAATGTTACAGCCGTGTTGGAATCGCGGGTGTTGAGTTCAGCCCAACAAAACGTGCCCGGTTGCATGCGGACTTCGGCACCTATATGCTCACGGGGTTGCCATAGTGCTAACGCGGCACCCGTTGGATCAGCTATGATAGCCATACGACCAGCTTCAAGCACATCCATGGGTTCCATCAGTACCTGCCCACCAGCTGCTAGTGCATTGGCTGCTGTTTCGTCAATGTCAGCAACGGTTACGTAGACACTCCAGTGAGGTGTTATGCCATCAACAACAGGGCCAAGACCTGCCACCTTAGCGTCACCCTGCATGAAAACCATGTAACCACCAGCTTCCGGATCAGTTGAAGGCTCACCCGTCCAACCGAATAAACCGCCGTAGAAAGCGCGTGACGCTTCCACATCAGGACTTGCCACGTCCGCCCATGAGGGAGTGCCGGGCTCATATTTCGTATATCGAACCATGTATAGAATCTCCTTATTTATGAGTATTGACTGTCCGGATTATGAGTGCTGACTGTTTTTGGATTCCAATGGAACATTGGCATCGCCAGCCAGAAAACAGAACACCGAACCGCAATCGATGTATTTTTGCTGTTTTTGCCCCACAACTAGGTTGAGTTGAAAAAATGCCATATCCGACTATTCGTTTTGCTACGTTAGATTTTAGCATTGCAACATTGGTGACTGAGACCTGAAATGAACTATGCGGCTACTTTTGAGTGTTAGTCGTTATGGACGACAAGCTAGGACATAGCAGAAAATGCTGAACAAACTTGAAAACCACCCCTTGAAAGAGAGTTGTCCTGTAGTGGCTGTGGTTGGACGTCCTAACGTAGGGAAATCTACTTTAGTGAATCGAGCTGCAAGAAGACGTGAAGTCATCGTGCAAGAAGAGCCGGGTGTGACCCGCGACAGCAAAGTGGTGGAGGCTGATTGGGATAATCAAAGGTTTGTACTGGTTGATACAGGTGGATGGAGCAACGACCGCAACAACACACTCACAGTCAAAGTCAACGCACAAGCACAAAAAGCTATCAACAGGGCGGACGTGATACTTTTTGTGGTTGATTCTCGCACCGGATTGACAAAAGACGACCATCTCATAGCTCAGCAACTGCATTCCACGAAAGCAGCCATTCTTGTTGTTGCCAACAAGATCGACCACCCCAACCAAGATGATTCGATGTGGGAGTTCGTAGGACTCGGAATGGGTGATCCTCATCCTGTGAGCTGCTTGAACGGAAACGGTTTTTCAGAGCTGCTTGACGTTCTAGTGTCCCAGTTCGCAGACAACCAGTCCACAGACAGTTCGGGCAACACAGGAAGTTCTGATCCCCTCAAAATCGCAAACACCTTGAAGGAATGCGATTTTTCTGTAGTTCTGGTGGGGCGTCCGAACACTGGCAAATCAACCTTATTCAACCGTTTGACCAATGAGGAGCTCGCCATTGTTCACGACCAGCCCGGAACTACACGAGACTCGATTGACACTGTGATCGAAACAGAGATCGGGGTTGTACGTTTTGTGGATACTGCTGGTTTACGCCGCCGTGCCAATATTGACTCATCGGTTGAATATTACTCGCTGATACAAACCCTGAAATCTGTGGAGTCGGTGGATGTTGCAGTAGTTGTCGTTGATTCTGTGGTAGGTATCACTCGACAGGATCAACGCATAGTGGAACGTGTGAATGCTGCAGGCTGCCCGATAGTGCTGCTACTCAACAAATGGGATTCGCCTGACACAGAAACTCGCTTAAGAGTTCGAGGTGAAGTAAAACGCAAGCTTGGTTTTCTAGGGGATATGCCTGTTTTACAAGCAAGCGGTCTTACCGGTAGGAACCTCTCACGCCTATGGCGTTTACTGGAAGTTGCCATACGCAATCATCAAAGCCACATTCCCACCAGTCATGTCAACCATGCAATACAAACCGCGCAGCTACGTCATCCCGCCCCAAACGGGGCTCGAATCTTATATGCAGTGCAAGGTGCTACCCATCCACCCACTTTCACACTCTTCGTGAACCGTAAAATACCCAGCACTTATCTGCGTTACATCAAACGCAGTTTGAAAGAAACCCTCAATTTGAACACTACCGCTATCAAACTGCGGGTACGTCATCAGCGGTGAGGATAAAGAGGGTGTGTGCGGGACGTATCAGCGGTAAGCAACTCCAACCCCGAAAAGGCACTTGAAAACGCCTTACCTGCTCCTTGCAGTGTGTCTGTCCTGTGGGAGTAGGTCCGCACAAATCCAGCACTCAGCGCACTCAGCCCAGTACTGATGCAAAGATGGTACCGGTGCCTTGGGTGGGGGGTAGGCACCGGCACCAAGTAATCGATCTACAAGTAGTGACCTAAACCAATACCGAAGAAAACAACTTTGAAGTGTTCAACCACAAGATACTGACCACACTCAAGGCTACAGTATACGACCTTTGAACACAACCTCAAAGTTTTTATTGTGATTTGTGCACCGTTATGCGTTTGCGTGTGGCTGTTATGATTTGAGCAATACCTCCGCTGAGGCGTTGATGCCGAATGTCTGTGAAGCCAGTGGACTCCAAAAACGACCTGAGTTCGTTGGCTGAAGGCAGGTAAGCTGCAGAGCGAGGTAGGTACCGGTAGGCTTCACGATTCGATATAAGACCCCCGACAAAAGGCACAACACGACTAAAATACACGCCGTGGCCGTAACGTAGCAACCGGTTGGAGGGTTCTGCTATTTCAAGTAGTCCAACACGTCCACCTGGTCTGACAATACGAGCTACCTCCTCAAACAGTGCTGGTATATCCACTAAATTGCGTAATGCAAAACCGCAGGTAACACCGTCTACGCAGGCATCTTCAAGCGGTAAGGCCAACACGTCAGCTTGCACTAGTGAGGACCTCGGGCATCTAGCCGCTTGGAGCATTCCCATCGACAGATCAAACCCGAAAGCCAAGTGGCCTTTGCCGGCGAGTTCTCGGCAGAAATCACCGGTTCCACAAGCTAAATCGGCTAACTGCGATTGTGGGGGCAAGTCAAGCGTTTTTACGAGCAGTCGCCGCCAGCGCACATCGAGCCGAAATGTCAAAAGACGATTGAGCAGGTCGTATCGTGGCGCGATAACATCGAACATCGCTCGAACAGCTTTTCTTTTCTCGTTGCCTGTGGGTAGCCTGTTCTCTGCAGGTGTTTCACTCATTTTTTGACTACATTCCCCCAAAAAGTTTGTGGCTATTGCTGAAGCTACAGCGTATGACTGATTAGCATATCGGGGCTTTGGTTCGGTAATTCCACAGAGTTTTGGATATTGCTGAAGCCTTAACTGCTACCTGCGCTGGGTTCAATTGACGATTTGTTCCGGTCTCCGTTCAGACTAGTGCACATACCAGTATGCACGATTTGTGTGATGGTAGAGGAAGCCGATACGCCTGTACATCTTGAGAGCACGGTGGTTATCAGACTCCACGTACAGCATTCCGGTTTGTAGATCACGATCCGATAACCAGTGTAGACCAGCAAAAGTAATCAGCATCCCCAAACCTTTGCCACTAAAATCGGGATCAACAGCGACAACATATAACTCGCCGAGCGGAGATGAAGGAGCTTCATGTATTTTGGTCCAGCAAAATGCTGCTAAACGCTTGTGACGATGACACAAAAGAATCCCATCAGCGTCAAACCAGGGCTTAGACATTAAATCCTGCATTTTGCCAGGAGTCAACTTGCCTTGCTCGGGATGCCAATGGAAAGCCCGATTATTCACGGCTATGAGTTGGCCTATGTCTTCTTGACCAAATGCCCTTATCTGAAATTCTGAAGATTCAACCGCAAGAGCATCGGAGACCATCGGTAAACGGCAACGCATTTGCCAAAGGTCGCGATAAGGGGTGAAACCGAAAGTAGATGCTATCCCATCATCAGCTGAAGTGGCCTCATGAATCCATAGCATCACTGGTGAAACAGTGTGGCTGTTATCAGTATTTTTGATGGTTGCTGCAGGTTTCAGTGCTGGTAGTGGTTGATGAGATGGAGCAGTGCGCGTGTCATTGACATCGTTCAGGGCTGCGGCTAAATCAAAAGTGAGCTGTTCTGTTTCGTGACTCGCGGGTATCACGATTTGTGGATATGCAACACCATTTCGTTCGTGGCTTCTAAGTTGGTAATTCACGGTCACAATATTAACAAATACGACAAAGGTACTGCCAACCATGCTGTAGTAGCCTGATTTTTTTGTATTCTGCAGTTATGGGACGTCCTAGATCACCGAAAGGTCGAGCTTTGGCAACACATCGGCGACTGGCTGTTGAATACCCGGAAGCGATTTGTGAGCTTGATTTTCGCAATCCGTTTGAACTGCTTGTCGCAACCATACTCGCCGCTCAAGCTACCGATGTCAGCGTAAACAAGGTGACTCCTACCTTATTTGCTCGTTTCAAAGATGCTGAAGACCTTGCTGCGGTGGAACCAGAGCAAGTGGAATCATACGTAAACAGCATAGGATTATTTCGTAGTAAATCAAAAAACCTAGTGGGAATGGCTAGAATGCTGGTAGAAGATTACCATGGCAAAGTACCTGAAAAACTGACAGACTTGATTCGCTTGCCAGGGGTAGGTCGTAAAACGGCAAATGTAGTGCGTAGTGTAGCTTTAGGGCTGCCAGGGCTGCCTGTTGACACTCACGTAACTCGCTTATCTCAAAGGATTGGCCTTACCGCTTTCACTGATCCGACGAAGATCGAAAAAGAGCTTAATCCTATGATCCCGGCTAAAGAGCGAGGCGAATTCAGCTTGAGGATGATTTTGCATGGCCGGCGCGTGTGTAAAGCTCGAAAACCGGATTGCGAGAATTGTGTTCTAAATGATTTCTGCCCTTCGAGTGCAATCTAAGACTTCCCGCGAATTGGAATTGCATGTTGAGCCGTATTGATTTAAGGGACAGCAAAGGGCTGATAGCAGGTCAACTGCCTCGACCTGCACTTAAAACCGAAGATCGCGTAGAAGCCGTACGAAACATCATAATAGAGGTTCGCCGTCGTGGCGATGAAGCTCTAATCGATTTCACCAAACAGTTCGATGGGGTTGAGTTTCCCTCGCTAACCGTCAGTGAAAGTGACATAGCCGCTGCAGCAGAACGGGTTGCGCAGGCAACACCGGAAGTGCATGAGGCGTTGGCAGCTGCTGTACGCAACGTGAAAGATTACCATCGCGGTCAGGTGCCCAATGATGCAGAACATGTACGCCAAGGCCTGTCGATACGGGAAATACACCGCCCGGTAGCACGTGCTGGATGTTACGTACCAGGTGGTCGTGCCGTCTATCCGTCAACGGTGATCATGACGACTGTGCCTGCCATCATAGCTGGAGTGAGTGAAATCGCATTGGCCGTACCGCCGGGCCCTGACGGCTTCATACCGGACGTGACGTTAGCGGCGGCTGCAGTGGCTGGAGTGAATGAAATCCACCCTGTGGGTGGTGCCCAGGCTATTGCTGCTTTGGCATATGGCACCGAATCGATACGACCGGTAGACGTGATTGCAGGCCCGGGTAATGTCTGGGTTACTCTCGCTCAACGTGAAGTAGCTGATTTTGTTGGAGTACCATCTGCTTTTGCAGGGCCTTCAGAGGTAATGGTCGTGGCGGACTCGACAGTTGACTCGACTTTTGTGGCTGTTGACATAGTTTTACAAGCAGAGCACGGGCCCGATGGGTTGGCCTGGCTAGTGACCTGGGATCCTGTAACAGCTGAATCGGTGGAAGCTGAAGTAGCCCGTGTTGTTGCTGCTGCTGACCGTCGCGAAGAGATAACCTCCACATTGCGTTCTAACGGTTATTCTGTGCTTTGTGCATCGCCGGATCAGGCTTTGCAAGTAGTCAACCAGGTCGCCCCCGAGCATTTGGAGTTGATGGTTGATACACCCGAAGACCTGTTACCACAGGTGTTCAACGCTGGTGCAGTGTTTTGTGGCCCATGGTCGCCTTCCTCGTTGGGTGATTACGCGGCGGGCCCCAATCATGTACTGCCCACAAACGGCACTGCACGTTTTGCGAGTGCATTGGGAGTGCGAGATTTTTGTAAGAGCATACATGTCGTGCAAGCCAGTCAAGCAGGATTAAAGCATTTAGCACCACACGTAATCGCATTGGCCACAGCCGAAGGTTTGCACGCCCATGCGGATTCGGTGCGCCTGCGTGTTACGGCTTCGGCTGAAGGATCACCCCGATTCAAGACCGGCATGACAACTTCTCAGACACCCACTTCTGCACCTCAGGCTCGTGAAGCTATAGCACTGATGTCAGGATACCATTCCCCGCAAGTTGACGTGGAAGTCCGGCTCAACACCAACGAAAGCCCTTATCTCCCACCGTTGGAGTTAACAGATTGTCTTGTTGAAACTGTTCGCTCTGTGAACTGGAACCGCTATCCCGATCGGCAAGCCACTGAGCTGCGTAAGCGTGTTGCAGAGCTACACAATGTGCGGGTAGATGAAGTTTTCGTGGCAAACGGTTCCAACGAGGTTCTGCAAAGTGTCTTGCTTGCTTACAGTGCAGTAGGACGGTCAACCGTCGTTTTTGAGCCAACCTACGCTATGCACAGTCACCTCATACGTGTCACAGGCAGCAAGCTACTTCAAGGTGAGCGGCTGAAAAACTTTGCATTGGATGTGCGCAAAGCAGTTGAGTTGATAAAAACCGAAAAGCCATCATTGACTTTTCTATGTTCACCTAACAACCCCACAGGTCTGGCCGAGCCACTTGAGACAGTAGTCGAAGTATTGGACGCAGTACGTTCAGTGAACGGGTTGCTGTGCTTGGATGAAGCCTACGGGGAATTCACCCGCCGCAGTGCTCTTGAACTATTCGCTGAAGACCCTTCCATCCCACTACTGGTGACACGCACCTACTCTAAGGCTTGGAGTATGGCAGCAATTCGACTTGGCTATCTGATCGGGCCAACCTGGGCAGTGGAGGAACTACGAAAAGTAGTGCTTCCGTACCATCTTGACTCCGTAAAACAAGCCATCGGTATCGCTGCACTCAGACATCGAGATGCCATGTGCGATCGCGTTAAAGCTATTTCAGCCGGAAGAGATCAAATAATGTCTGGCTTGACTGCATTGCCGGTCCGTTTTTGGCCATCAGAGGCCAACTTCGTGCTATTTCAGGTACAACATAAATCTGCTGGTGAAGTGTGGCATGAGCTTGTGGAGCGATCTGTGCTGGTGAGGGACTGTTCTTCGTGGCCACATTTTGATGGCTGCTTGCGTGTGACAGTGGGCACTCCAGAGGAAAACCAGCGTTTCCTCTCGACTTTGTCTGAAATATTGAAATAATGACAAAACACTTAAACTGTTACAAACCATCACAAAGCAGTAGCATAGAGACGACAGCCGCTGACGATGACTGCTTGAGTCAAAAGGAGGTTCATGTGACTCGTAAGGCGTCTTGCTCGCGTACCACCAAAGAAACCAAAGTGGATTCAAGTGTCGAACTTGACGGATTGGGCAGAGTAGACGCGTCCACTAAGGTGCCTTTTTTTGATCACATGCTCGAACAGCTTGGACGTCACAGTGGCATATCGTTAGAAATCTGTGCATCAGGGGATTTGGAGGTTGATACACATCACACCATTGAGGATGTGGGAATAGTCTTGGGGCAAACGTTGAAAACTGCGCTAGCAGACAAGAAAGGTGTGCGGCGTTTTGCCAGTGTCACTGTGCCGCTCGATGAAGCAGCAGTATCTGTGGTGCTTGATCTTTCGGGACGCCCATACTTGCATTACGAGATTGATTATCCTGGTCATCCAATTTTCGGTTCACCACCGCTCGACCCTCAGTTACTGGAAGAGTTCTGGCGTGCTTTTACGATGAATGCAGCTGTTACTCTGCATCTAGTGAAACTAAGAGGTAGGAACACACATCACATCGTTGAAGCCACCTTTAAAGGTGTAGCACAAGCCTTGCGCAACGCAGTGCACATCGAAAGCGAAGTTCTGCCATCCACTAAAGGCACTTTATAGCCTGCAGAAAAAGCATCAGAATACTATTGCTGTCTATCATATTTTCCTATAATGTCGGCGCAGCCTGAATCTTTGCAGTCCAAGTCTTCGGATTCAAGACCTTTAATCGCTATTGTTGACTACGGTATAGGTAACCTTCACTCTGCGCATAAGGCTTTCGAGCATCTCGGAGCGAATGTTCGACTAACAGCGGATAAAGCACTCATCGACAAAGCAGCCGGAGTTGTACTCCCTGGTGTGGGTGCTTTCAGGCCTTGCATGACTGCACTAAGACATACAAAACTCGATACTGCAATATTGGATGCCATTGACTCCGGATGTCCATTTTTGGGTATATGTATAGGTATGCAAGTGCTGTTCGCGGAGTCCGATGAAGCACCAGGAATTAAAGGACTGTCAATATTTCCGCAGAAAGTTCGTTGGCTCAGTGATTCTGTAAAAAAGCCTCAAATGCAATGGAACATACTGCAGCCCGAATACGATCACCCGATGTTTGCAGGACTGGATCAACAACCTTGGATGTATTTTGTGCATTCTCTGGCCCCCGAACAGAGCAAAGATGTGATTGCTGTATGCGATTATGGTGGGTCTGTTGTTGCTGCGGTAGCTCGTGACAACGTTTGGGCTGTGCAATTTCACCCCGAAAAATCTTCTACTGCAGGACTGCGTATTTTAGACAACTTTACAACCGCTGTCAAAAAAACCAGCAGGACGATCAATAGCCACAAAACCCCATAGAATCAAGACTCTATGGGTGGACTGTCAAAAAAACCAGCAGGACGATCAATAGCCACAACAAGTGAATGAAGCTTCCATGGAACTGTTTTGTGCGGTAGACATACTATCCGGGCGTTGCGTCCGACTTCTGCAAGGTGACTATAACGCCAAAACCACCTACAACGACGATCCGGTGGGTGTGGCAGTAAGGATGGCAGAAGAAGGTGCAGACTGGATACATGTTGTGGACTTGGATGGTGCTCGTTCGGGTCATTCTGAAAATGCCAAGATTGTATCAGAAATAGCAGCTGCTGTGAACATACCCGTACAAGCTGGCGGAGGAATACGATCCCAAGCAACAGCTGAAGCTTGGTTTGCGGCTGGTGTGGAACGAGTAGTCTTAGGAACAGCTGCTTTGCAAGCACCCGAGATGGTGAAAGCGTTAGCCGATTCACATAGGATTGCGGTAGCCTTGGACGCTCGCGATAATGAGATAGCAACCGATGGATGGTTGCAAGAATCAGGGCGAACAGTGTTGGAGGTGGCAAAACGTTTTACCGACACCGGAGTGGATGCTCTTATCGTTACCGACATCACACGAGATGGCATGCTCCAAGGCCCCAACTTTAAAGGTCTATCAGAGGTGATCGACGCAGCAAGTCATGATAAAGGCGCAAGCCCACTAGCATTGGGAGCAGCTCACAACAGCATTGATATCATAGCATCGGGTGGAGTTTCGAGTATTGATGATCTACAAGCATTAGCCTCACTAAGAGGTGGCTTTCAACAACAAAACAAGCTCAGTGGAGTAATTGTGGGTAAAGCTCTCTATGAAAAGTGTTTCAGTGTAGCTGAAGCTGTCGCAATACTAAAACACCCAGAATAGTCATAGAAGAAAACCACCGACACGCAAGCTCAATGCCAGCCGCGGCGTCGATATATCCGCACATTCAGATTCGCTATACGAACACTAAATCCAATGCAAGTAGCACGCATAATTCCATGTCTTGATGTGGATGATGGGAGAGTGGTCAAGGGCGTGAATTTTGTGAATATTCGCGATGCCGGCGACCCTGTTGAACTCGCCATTCGTTACGATCAACAAGGAGCAGATGAAATCATTTTTTTGGATATCACGGCATCGTCGAGCCGGCGTAATACCACAGTGGATATGGCTAGAGCAGTAGCCGAGAAAATGTTTATACCATTCACCATTGGTGGGGGAATCCGCACAGTCGAAGATGTGCGCTGTTTATTCCGAGCGGGAGCTGACAAAGTCAGCATAAACACTGCTGCGGTTCATCGTCCGAAACTTGTAACTGAGATCAGTGATGAATTCGGCACGCAAAGTTGCATAGTGGCTATTGATGCTCGCAGTTCAGGTGACGCTGCTAGTGGCTACGAATTGTTTACGCACGGAGGGCGCAACCGCACAGGAATAGACGCTCTCGCATGGGCAAGTCAAGTAGAACAACTAGGAGCAGGTGAGATTCTGCTTACATCAATGGATCGAGATGGCACAAAATTAGGTTTTGCTCTTGATTTAACTTCTAGAATAACTTCTGCTGTCGGGATCCCCGTAATAGCTAGCGGGGGAGTAGGAACCCTGCAACATCTCGTTGACGGTATATTGATAGGCGGTGCGGATGCTGTTTTGGCCGCCAGCATCTTTCACTACGGTGAATACACTATCGCAGAAGCTAAATCGGCTATGATGGCTGCTGGAATACAAACTCGGCCTTCTCAGCCCCATTCGAACAGTTTGATAGCGAAAATGGTGTAAAACGCTAAACCTATGTTAGACTGAACAATACCAATGGTGAAGACGGACATTCCCGCCACATTGGATCCACGCTTAGCGTTGTCGACGGAATTCGTTGAAGCAGTAGTTCGTCATGTCGATGGTGTAGTCAGCGACAACGACGCAAAAATGCTGCAAGACAATAAAAAGCTTTGGGTTCGAGCTCTCTATCGTCTGCTTGACGACATCGCCGAGTCGATAGATGATGTGCGTATAGCGGTGCGAGGACATCAGCGCGCGCTGATAATCAACGACCTGGAAAGCGAATACAAAGCTGTGGATGCCGTTCTCACAAAGCTTATCGGCCCACCGCAAGCACATCAACAGCCCGATATTGTATCCAAATCTACTAGTAGAGAATCTGAACCTGAAAGCATTACAAGGCAGTCTAAGTCAGATAGTGTCACAAGCACTGAAATATCCGACACCTTAACCCTGCAACTCTCATGGATGCCTGGTCGCATAATTGCCTGGGCAGCTGCACCGAATGGTAATTCAGAAACCAAGCAAAATGTTCTGAAACGGTTGCATAGAACAGGGGCTGCTGCTATTGATTGGGAGGAATATCGCCGAGTTAAACTGGATGGGAACAACCGGGCGGATAGTGTGGCCACGAACCTTGAGAGTTGTCTTGGTTGGCTGGTGGCTCTCGGCGAGACAGCTAAAAGCAAAGACATCGGTGTGAGTGTGGCTTGGTTGGGTTTGGTGGCAACCCTCGCAGTTCGTTTGGTGGCACAAGGACGTATAGTCCCACAACTCAAAAAGCTTCGTCGAATACCCGCCGTGGCTTCCGCCCGGTCGGTTGAAACTATTCAAAAAGCTCAGAACACTGTTAACAACAACACTAACCGTATCGCGAACACCGCTCAAGAGAAAGCAAAAAGCAAAGTCGGGAGAGCCGGATTCATGATGCATTGGGTGCCAGTGTTGGTTGAAGCAGAAAAGCTGGATAATTTGGCTGAATCTCTTCCCGGTGCTGCTGCTGCTTTTGAAAATCAACGTGACGTACGAGCATTCACGCAAGCAGTTTTGGCCGACATAG
The DNA here is from genome assembly GCA_028820455.1 of Acidimicrobiaceae bacterium. GTDB lineage: Bacteria > Actinomycetota > Acidimicrobiia > Acidimicrobiales > Aldehydirespiratoraceae > JAAXHB01. Next base: position 60,758 of record JAPPJC010000053.1, on the reverse strand, counting down.
TCAATGCTATAGTCACTCAAGCAACTAGCCGTATCGATACGGCAGCTCCTCCACCCGTATTGCATACACGTGCTGATGTCGCAGAAAAAGCACTTGCACAAATTGATGGAACCCCTTTTGCGGGCCCTCTGCGTTATGGCATGGATTTGGGAAGGCATCTTGAACGTTGGTATCGTCCCGTACGAAAACCTTTGGACAATAATATCGTTATAAGACTTACACCTCCTGATATAACAGATTCCTGGCAACTTTCAGTACTGGCAGAATCGAATGAAGGTCAACTACAGCCAGTTGAACGGGCTTTAACGTCCACTTCACAAGAACAGAATGCAGAAGTCAAGCATCAATTGATAAGGCTTGAACGGCTATGTCCAGACCTTATACGTCTTGGCGGACGCAGACGAGGTGAAGTATTTCTTAATTCAGATGAAGCTTGGCGTTTAATGACTGAAACAGGGCCCATGCTTGAAGCCTGCGGCTACAAACTATGCTTTCCTGATTTATCGCATCATCGTCCAGCACCTGCGCTGCGTATTACCGCTCTTGATGCCACCGATTCTGCTGTGGGTGCTGATCAACTAGCCAATGTGCGCTGGTCGGCCGTTTTTGACGATGTGGAATTATCGGTGGAAGACATCCGTAATCTCGCACAAGAGTCCCGGCCACTACTTAAAACTCGAGGACGCTGGATGGAGCTTGACCGTACCGATCTCAACGCTATGATGCAAGCTTTGGAGGAACGAACTTCCACAACGCATATGACAGGTGTGGACATGTTGCGACATGCTCTTGGGTTAGAACAATCGCTTCTAGATCAACCTACAACCATTGCAGGTCAAGGTTGGGCAGTCGATCTTATTCGTAGTGCCAAAGAAATACCCGACGAACTGCCTACCAAGCCAGATGGATTTACCGGTCGACTGCGCAAATATCAAGCTGAAGCTCTTGTGTGGCTACAGTTTTTGGGTAAAGTCGGTCTTGGTGGTTGCCTAGCCTTGGATATGGGCTTAGGGAAAACACCTATTATGCTTGCGCATATCCAACTGACCCGATCCAATGGGACTTCTTTAGTGATAGCTCCTCCTGCTGTCGTAGGAAACTGGCAATCAGAAGCTCACAATTTTGTTCCTGAAATGCAAGTCGCTGTACATCATGGACCTAATCGTTGTTCAGCTGACACTATGCCTAAGATGGTCAAAGAAGTAGATCTTGTCATCACCACTTATGGCACGGTCTTGCGAGACATTGAAATGCTTGAAAAAGTTGAATGGACAACCGTCGTAGCTGACGAAGCGCAGGCCATAAAAAATCATACCAGCGAAACAGCACGACATCTTCGTCGTATCTCAGCCCGAAGTCGAATTACACTTACTGGTACACCAATTGAGAATGGGCTAGGCGATCTCTGGTCGATTATCGATTTCTGTAATCCGGGCCTACTAGGGTCTCGTTCCTATTTCATCAATGCTATGAACGCTCTCACAGAACGTAACAAAAGCAGAGTACACCCTGCTATGACGAACGAGATAGAGACCAGCAAAGCCAACACCACTACGCAGGAATTAATGACCGCAAAAACTTACCCGACTGCGAATGACTCGAATGGCAATTTGAATTTCCAGATCACTGATGAAAAAACCGAAAACCATGTGGCACACGGCAACATCTCTGTTTTTTCTGCTAATGCCACAAGCAAAATGAATATTCAAGACAGTAGCAGCACCAATGAACACAGCAACAGCGGCAGCGGTTTCAACAGACAAGAGAGCACAGCTCACCATCTTGTAGACAATGCTCATTTCAGAGAAGCTCCCAACTCGGACAACACCACAGGTGAGGGAGCACTGGCAGTACTCAACGGGTTGCTGATTTTCAGGCGTACTAAATCAGAACCCTTAATAGCTTCTGAACTACCAGATCGCATTGATGAGATAGATTATTGCACCATGACCCGAGAACAGATTGGCTTGTACCAAGCAGTTCTCGATCAACTTGCAATGGACACCGCTGAAAGTGACAGCAACACTCAAAGGAAAGGTGCTGTACTAGCGGCTATTACAGCTTTGAAACAAATATGCAATCACCCCATCAATTATCGTGACGACTCAACAGGCATTGCCGGCCGTTCCGGTAAACTAGCTCGCTTAGAAGAAATCATCGAACAAGTATTCTCTGCTAAAGAAAAAATGTTAATTTTCACGCATTTTGCTTCATGGGGAGAGAAGTTGGCAGTTTATCTCAGTGAACTGACTGAAAATACTATCGAGTGTTATCACGGGGGATTAGCCCGCGGAACACGCGATCGCATGGTAGCGCGATTCCAAGAAAGACAAGGGGCGAACGCTCTTGTGCTGTCACTTAAAGCTGGGGGTACCGGACTGAACCTTACAGCCGCCAATCATGTGGTGCTTTACGATCGCTGGTGGAACCCGGCAGTTGAAGATCAAGCACGCGACAGAGCTTGGAGAATTGGCCAACGCAATACTGTGATCTGCCACCGTCTGGTATGCCCGGGAACTATCGATGAACGCGTGGAAATGGTAGTAGCCGGCAAGCGTTACATAGCCAACATGGTTCTGCCTAAATCCAGCTCCATAGGTGACCTTGACAGTGAACAACTGCAAACTGCTTTAGGCATAGATCCCGATCAGCTGCTCATAGATGAAAACAATTAAGTGAAATGAGCAGAAGAAGACGAAGAAAACGTAAAAAACGTGGCAGAAATCCAGCCCCGGATTCTGCTAAAATAGTAACCGATTTCTGGGGTTCGGCAGACAAACTACCCGAAGTGGAAAAAGTGCCCACTTCCATTGATTCTTATGCGGTTATTCGCTCTTTGGGGCGGCCACCGTTCAGCGGACACGAAGTAATAAGCGAACATTACCTTAGAACCGTATGCCACCACGCGAGCAAACTTGCAGAAGCGTTGGCAACAGCAGGAGGTATTGTCTTGTCTTCAGATAACAGCAGAGAAGACTCAGCAGAGGACACGAGCAAAAGTGTTTGACTGCAAACCGGACAGTGCCCCACAGTGATTGGTTGGCTGCAGAGGACACGAGCAAAAGTGTTTGACTGCAAACCCCACATTGTGCTTGACCGTGCACGAACGCTGTATTCACGCCCTTGCTACTGAACAACTCGACGAAAGAAGATCAGGACTTTATTTGTCGATAAGTCTGGAGAATGTTCTCAATAGACTAGCGTTCAACAGTATTGTTCACTAACCTATGAGCTATGACTATTAGAGTAGGTATCAATGGTTTCGGACGAATCGGTCGCAACTTTTACAGGGCTGCACGTGTTCGAAATAACAGTATTGGCATTGACGTGGTAGCAGTCAATGATCTTGGTTCAGCCCACACACTGGCTCACTTACTTGCCCATGATTCAGTGCATGGGCGATTAGAAGCCGATGTTTCCGTCAATGACAACGTCATCGTAGTTGATGATGACGAACTGCAAGTACTATCCGAAAGAAATCCTGAAGCATTGCCTTGGAGCGATCTTGGAATAGATGTGGTGGTGGAATCCACAGGCATTTTCACGGATCGAAATGCTGCTGCACGGCATCTACAAGGAGGAGCACCCCGTGTTGTGGTATCTGCTCCAGCATCTGGTGCTGATAAGACGTTCGTTGTAGGCGTCAACGATGATGATTTCGACCCTGAAACAGATGTTGTCGTATCCAATGCATCTTGCACAACCAATTGTTTCGTTCCCATGGTTAAGGTTCTCGACGATACTTTCGGGGTTGTCAAAGGACTGATGACAACCGTTCACGGATATACCGGTGACCAAGCATTGGTCGACGGCCCACATTCTGATTTGCGCCGGGCACGTGCGGCGGCGGTTAATATTGTGCCCACCTCCACTGGGGCAGCACGAGCAACTTCTCTGGTGCTGCAATCCATGACTGGCAAGCTAGACGGTATCTCGATGCGAGTGCCGGTTCCAGATGGTTCCATAACTGATTTCACGGTTGAATTGGCTAAAGAAGCAAGTGTTGCAGAGATCAATGAAGCTTTTGCTTCGGCGGCCTCATCACCTCCATTGGGGAATGTGCTGGATTACAGCGAAGCTCCACTGGTCTCTTCAGATATCTTAGGGTCACCTGCTTCATGTACTTTTGATGCCGGTTTAACCATGGCCATAGGTAACATGGCAAAGGTAAGCGGCTGGTATGACAACGAATGGGGATACTCCAACCGGCTCGTTGATCTGACGCTGATCGTTGGTTCGGCCAACTGACAATCTCCCAGGACATTCGAACTGTTTGTGTGCATAACCTTGTAACACCTCAACAATACAATACAGTTGGCCGGCTACCACATTTACGCAGCCTTGGCAACCTCTCGGGGCGTGCAGTTTTAGTGAGGGTCGACTTCAATGTTCCTCTTATCGATGGTAAGATAACGGACGATCTACGTGTTAACGCTGCGATCCCTACATTACAATGGCTACTTGATCAAGGAGCATCAGTAACGGCTATTACCCACCTTGGGCGTCCACGGCCGATTGAAAGCTTCAAATTCTCAAATAATCTCTGCGTTGACGATAATGAATCATCGAACGTTGAAAAAGATGCAGAAGCAAGAAATGCCATTACTTTGAATTCTGCAACCTGCTTCGCTCAAGCGAACCCGTTTTCGTTGGTAGCGATCCAGGAACGGTTGACCGAACTCGTGCCGGGTGTTGAACTAGCTGAAAATCTTCGTTTCCACCCGGGTGAAATAACAAATAACAACAACTTTGTCAAGCAGTTGATCTCAAGCTATGATGCCTATGTCAACGACGCTTTCGGTGTTTCCCATCGGGCACACGCTTCTATTGTGGGGCCACCTCGTTTTCTACCATCTGCGGCAGGCAAACTACTTACGAAAGAAGTAGAAGTATTGACAAAGCTCAGGAAATCACCACGTAGGCCTTTTGTGGTCGTTCTAGGCGGATCAAAAGTAGCGGATAAGCTAGGTGTGATCCTCACATTATCTGAAATAGCCGATAGCATCATCATCGGTGGGGGTATGTGTTTTACTTTCTTGAAAGCTCAAGGTCGTTCGATAGGGAATTCGGTTTGTGAGGATATCCTGCTGAAGCATTGCCGCAATCTACTGAACAGTGGAGTCAAAATACATCTACCCAGCGATACCATCGCGTTAAGCCCGAACGGAGTCTTAGGTGACCTTGACACCGGAGGAGAGATCATCACTACGGGTGCTGACATACCAGATGGCTGGCTGGGTGCGGATATAGGACCAAGAAGTGCTGCTATGTTCAACGACATCATAAGCAAGGCAGGCACAGTACTTTGGAATGGCCCGATGGGTGTTTTTGAGGATTCCCGCTTCGTCAACGGCACTAAAGCTGTGGCTTCATCGCTTGCGAAGACTCAGGCATTCACGGTAGTAGGCGGTGGCGACAGTGTTGCTGCAGTACGTCAATTCGGAATGGAACAGCGAATAGGCCATGTCTCGACAGGGGGTGGAGCTACCTTGGAATTCATGGAAAAAGGTGACCTGCCAGGATTGACAGCTTTGAGAAAAGCAATCAGACATACTATTGAATAGCAAACCACTGACACCGACTATCAACTGAACTTAACAGAACTTCTATGAACATAAGGCTGCTGCTGAAAGCTCAGCAATGATTTAGCTTGAGAATATTATGCCCAACAAACATAACCTGAAAAAATCTGCAAATACTATGAGTAATAACGACCGCAAGCCTCTGATCAGTGGTAATTGGAAGATGCACATGAACCATTTCGAGGCTATTCAGATGGTGCAGAAGTTATTCTACGATTTGCCACTGCCTGTTTACGATCGTATCGATGTCTCGATTCATCCCCCTTTTACTAGTCTGCGTTCGCTGCAAACCGTATTCGAGGTCGATCACATGCCTATTGCTCTAGGAGCACAAAACTGCCACAATGAAGACTCAGGTGCTTTCACAGGTGAGATTTCCCCTTTGATGTTAGCCAAGCTGAACGTTGCGTATGTTATTGTGGGGCATAGTGAACGTAGGCAACTTTTAGGTGAGACTGACCGACAAGTCAATGCAAAAGTTCATGCAGTCTTGAAACACGGCATGACACCAATTGTTTGTGTAGGCGAAACCTTGGAGCAACGTCAGGCTGGTTCGGCAGCAACAGTGGTATCCACACAAATCACAAATTCATTGAAGGAAGTCACAGCAGCACAGGTAAGTGACTTGATAATTGCTTACGAACCAGTATGGGCTATAGGGACAGGCAAAACAGCTACACCAGCCGATGCTCAAGCCATGTGCGCACATATTCGTTCGCAAATGGAATCAAAGTGGGGGAACACTGCCGCGCAATCTTTGCGAATACAGTACGGAGGATCAGTTAAAGCATCCAACATCGCAGAACTTATGGTGAAAAATGATATCGACGGCACTCTAGTCGGTGGTGCCAGTCTCAAAGTTGAAGACTTCGCTCCCATTGTCAACCATTTCAGCTAAACGTGGCAATGTAGAACACTCAGCTGAACTACCTACAAAAATAAGACAAACAATTAAATCCAATAAGCACAACACCATCAAGAAAACTTGATACTCTGAACGACATGATTTTCTTTGTTGCTCCTCTTCATGTCGTATCGGCTATTGCACTGATTTTTCTGGTTTTACTGCACAGTGGTAAAGGGGGTGGTTTGTCGGACATGTTCGGGGGCGGTTTAGGCACACAAGCAGCGGGCTCCACGGTAGTAGAACGCAATCTCGACCGCATCACAGTCGTGGCTGCTCTCATATTTGGATTTGCTTCGGTCTCTTTTGCTTTTATAATTTGACCGCAAACAATTGGATACCATGAACAATTTTCGGTTAGGGCCTGAAACGTCGGAGTGGCGGAATAGGCAGACGCGCTAGCTTGAGGGGCTAGTGCCCGTTACGGGCGTGGGGGTTCAAATCCCCCCTCCGACACATCATCACAAACAAACAACAGCAATGTCCCACCCCCCCCCCCAACCAAAAAAAAGAAAAAAAACCCCAAAAAAAAAAAAAAAAAAAAATGAAAAAAAAAATAAAAAATAAACAACAACACCAAAAAAAA
>JAPPJC010000053.1:0-53676 GCA_028820455.1 Acidimicrobiaceae bacterium | reverse complement strand
TCACTAAGGAGATCAACTCTGTATGCCTCATGCCAGTCCCGCACAATCAAAGCCAACAGCTATCGCTGATCTGAAAACACATCCTCGTGGTCGGGTGACTGTCTGCGGATTTGTTGAAACGATACGTGATCATAGTGCGGTAGTGTTCGTAATCATCCGCGATAAGACAGCAGCCGTGCAAGTCGTAGCTGACTCCACAGATGAGACTCCTTACACCGAAGACCTGAAGCAACTTACCATAGGCACAGCAGTAACGGTGACGGGCAAACTAGTCGACAACAAAATTGTCAAGCTGGGGGGACTCGAAATCCAGCTTGAGGAACTAGCAATAGCATCGATCGCCACAAGCCCACTACCCATTGACGAAGACACCGGTTTAGACAAACGGCTTGACTGGCGTTTCGTGGATTTACGTCAACCACAGAATACGCTGATTTTCAAGATCCAAACATTGCTGGAACACGCCTTCCGCTTACTGTGGATTGAAGAAGGCTTCATAGAGATACATTCACCTAAAATCATGGCCTCAGCCAGCGAAAGCGGTGGCGAGTTGTTTCGGTTGGATTATTTCGATGGCCACGCATATCTTGCGCAATCGCCTCAGTTTTACAAGCAGATGGCAATGGCAGCCGGCTTCGAACGGGTTTTTGAGATAGCACCTGTTTTCAGGGCTAATCCATCTTTCACCTCGCGGCATGATACTGAGTTCACAAGTGTCGACGTTGAAATCTCGTGGGTTGACGGTCACCATGACGTGATGGACTTGGAGGAGCGTATGCTAGTAGCTGCTCTCACAGCTGTCAAGGAACAATTCGGGGATGTGATTCATGATACGTTCGGTGTGGACGTTGTTGTCCCTGAGCGGCCATTTCCAAGAATCAAACACGCTGATGCTGTGCAGATCGTAGCTGACAGGGGGTATTCTATCCCACGTGCAGATGGAGATTTAGACCCGGAAGCTGAACGCCGACTCGCCGAGCATGTCAAAGAAACTCACGGTCATGAGTTTGTATTCGTCACCGACTACCCACCGGCAGTTAGAGCTTTCTATCATATGCGATATGAGGATGGATCAGGTCTTACAAAAGGCTTTGATCTTATTTGGAAGGGATTGGAGATTACCACCGGTGCTCAACGAGAACATCGCTACGACATGCTTTTATCTCAGGCAGAAGAAAAGGGGATAGGATATGATGAAATTGCCTATTATCTTAATTTTTTCAAATATGGATGTCCCCCTCATGGTGGATTTGGATTAGGTCTCACACGGATTCTGATGATTCTACTGGGAATCCGAAACGTACGCGAAGTGACATACCTATACCGAGGCCCTAATAGAATACACCCATGATATCCCACCCCCTTAAAATAGACGACGCTATCACCTTAGAAGACGGTACACATGTGAACCTGCAAGGTTGGATTGTGAGACTGCGCAAACATGGCAGCTTAACGTTTTTTGACCTGGAAAACAGTAAATCATCAATCCAATGTGTTGTTTCACGTGAACTGCTCAAAGCAACCGACGGCCTGCAGTCGCTCCTCAAACCTGAGGCTGCGATAGTGGTAGAGGGAAAGATAGCAACACGAAAAGACAACCCTCAACTTCCTCCTGACCTTATCTGCGAATACATTGAAGTTGTGGGGCCGGTTATAAAACCGATGTCTCCTTCTCCGAGAACAGCTGATCTAGATGCTTCTGGCTTGACCGATCATAAGTTGACCAATCAGCATATGTATATGCGCAACCCAAAAATCCGCGCGGCGATGCTTCTCCGACACGAACTGCTGGGTTTCTTTCACAGGTGGTTTCGGGAGAACGATTTTGTTGAATTCACTGCACCGGTTCTGACGCCCATACCCATCTATCAGGACAAAACAGCGATTGATCTTGAAATACACGGTGAGAATGTTTTCCTGACCCAGTGTGTTGGTTTCTATCTTGAAGCTGCGATTCATGGACTTGACCGTGTCTACAACATCGGCCCCAGTTTTCGAAAAGAAAAAAGTCGAGGCCGCCGTCATCTTATGGAGTACTGGCATATCAAAGCCGGAATTGCCTTTTGTGATAGAGAAAGAATGATGGGCGTAGTGGAAGATCTAATACAACAAGGAGTAGCTTTTTCTCAAAACCTGAGATCATTGATAAGCACCTTTGGAGGATCTGTGTGTAAACCGCTCCCTGAAGGTCCATTTCCTCGGATCAGCTACCGCGAGGCTTGTGGTCTAATATCCGAAACAACTGGTAAAACCATGCAATTTGGGAGTAGTTTGTCGCCAGATCGTCAAAACGTGTTGGGCACTCGATTTGATACTCCGTTCTGGGTTGTGGGGATGCCTAGAACGATTGAGCCTTTCCCCTATGTGATCGACCCGGACGATGACGAACTAACTATGACTGCTGATCTACTAGCTCCAGGTGATTACGGAGAACTTTTGGGAGTGGCTGAGAAAATCTCAGATCTAGCGGAGCTGGATGAGCGGATGCTTGAAAAAGGCCGCGAAAAAGATTCGCGCTATCAGTGGGTGCGAGACCTCCGTAATCTCGGAGCAGCACCACAGGCGGGTTTCGGCTTAGGGTTCGAACGATTTCTACGTTGGATCGCACAAGGGTATCACGTAAGAGACTTCATTGGCTTTCCACGCATGTTCGGGCGCAAAATACACCCATAACCCTTCAAGGATCGTAATTGTAATAAAAGATCGTAATTGTAACACTAGCGAATCCACGAATCCACTAATCCAGTTTTAGTCGTACTGTTGCTGCTATTCCGGCACCATCAAGGCCTAACTGAGCTAGAATATCATCAGCCTTGCCGTGTGGTATGTATTTTAGAGGAACTCCCAGCAAGACAACACGAGGGCGGTCTTGCTCACCAGCAACCCCAACTGAGTCCAAAGCAGCTCGGAAGCCGGAACCGGCACCTCCCTCGCACAGACCGTCTTCAACAGTAACCACAAGTTTGTGGCGGTACGCGTCTTTCAGCATCTCATCGCACAATGGTCGTACCACTCGTGGGTCCCAAACCGTTGCGTTGATTCCTTCAACAGACAAAATACTGGCAGCCTGCTCACATGCTTCTAACATTTTGCCAACACCTATTAGGCAGACTGTGTCGTCGCCTTCACGTACCTGCCGGGCGCGCAACCCAGCACCCACCTGATCTTCTGCAACATTCCGCGCTGCTGTTTTGGGCCAACGAATAGCCACAGGCCCAGTCTTTATCGCCATAGCATCATGCATCATTTGCTTTAATTCCTGAAGTGAAGAAGGAGCCAATACGGTCATACCCGGTATTTTGGTGAGCAGCACCATATCGAATATCCCATGGTGAGAGGGTCCGTCATCACCAGTTATCCCAGCCCGATCAAGACAAAATATCACAGGAGCCTTATGCAAACCGCAGTCAAGATTTACTTGGTCAAAGGCTCTACTCAAGAACGTACTGTAAACAGCTATCACCGGGCGCAAACCCGCTAAAGCCATTCCAGTTGCTGCTGTCACAGCATGCTGCTCAGCTATACCGACATCGATAAAACGGTCGCTGAAATGCTCTTTGAAGGGAAGCAAGCCAGTGGAGTCGGGCATGGCAGCGGTTATGGCGATCAACTCCGGATGCTGTTCCGCAAGCTCTACCAAAGTATCAGAGAACATAGCCGTGTATGAGCTAGGAGACATTGACCCTGTATCATGCATATGTTTAATGTTGTCGGCTTCAGCAGGCTCATAGCCTTTGCCTTTCATTGTCAACACATGCACCAACACGGGTCCATCAAAACCGGAAGCATTGGTAAGAGCCTCCTCAAGACTGGCTATATCATGACCATCAAAGGGGCCTATGTAATGCACTCCGAGATCTTCAAAGAAGACGCTCGGTTCCCACAACTCTCGAATAGCCGCCCTCGACATCTTCATACTACGCTTTACCATTTCCCCCGCCCAAGGCATACGTTCTGTAATCTGTTCGATACGGGCTTTATACTGCATATAAGCAGGATTAGACAGAATTCTTATCAAGCTTTCACTTAACTTCGACACGGTCGGCGCATAGCTACGGCCGTTATCATTGAACACGATGACTACGTTGCTGTTGCTGTGACCTAAATTGTTAAGCCCCTCATAGGCCATACCTCCGGTCATAGCTCCATCACCTACAACAGCGACTACCCTGCGACGCGAGTCATTGATTGCAAAAGCAGTCGCAATGCCATGCGCATAAGACAAAGCCGTCGACGCATGACTATTCTCAATCCAGTCGTGTCCTGACTCTGCTTGTGACGGATATCCTGAAAGTCCACCAGCTTGCCGTAACGTATCAAAGTCACCTAAACGGCCAGTGAGCATCTTGTGAACATAAGCTTGATGACCTGTATCCCAGAGGATCACATCATGAGGCGAACGAAACACACGATGTAACGCTACTGTGAGTTCTACAACGCCGAGATTCGGGCCGAGATGGCCTCCGTGTCTGTTGACTACTTCAATGATTCTGGCACGAATCTGGGAACAGAGATCGTCAAGCTCCTCATAAGACCGGCCTAGCAGGTCGTTGGGACTTTTGATTGTATCAATTTTCATTATCTGGCTGCCTCTTGGGATCCATATTGAGGGTATGGACGATGGTTGCAATGCGTTATTGCATCAACTATCAATAATATCAACTACAATAATCTTGATGCTAGCATCCGATATTATCAATAACGTACTCGCTGCCGCATTACGTACCGGTGGAGAGTTTGCAGAAATATTTGTAGAAGATAAACGTTCATGCTCTGCCGCACTCGATGATGGACGTGTTGAAGAGGTCAGATCTGGCCATGATCGGGGAGCAGGAATCAGAGTGGTACAAGGTGAAACCACTGGTTTTGCTCATACTGCAGACCTAAGCGAACCAAGCCTGATCGAAGCGGCTGTTACTGCTGCGGCCATAGCCAAAAACAGTAACACCGGAGCTACCCCAGTACCAGTACAAAGCAGCAGCACACCACTACCTACGGTACGTTCAGAGATTGGGATATTGCCATCTGATGTTTCCAAATCTTCCAAAGTGGAATTGCTTAGAACTGCTGATGACGCTGCTCGCTCTACCGATGGTTCGATCATCCAAGTATCTGCTCACTATAACGATACTCGACGTCGCATACTGGTAGCCAACAGCGAAGGACTATTCGTATCCGATGACCAAATACGCACCATGTTCTCAGTGTCTTGTGTTGCTTCCGGTGATACAGGACTACAAACCGGAAGACAGACCATCGGACAAACCAGTGGCTTTGAAGTTTTTGATACCTATGATTTGGCTAGTTTGTCGCGGCGTGCAGCTCGTCGAGCTATTACCAAACTCACAGCCCGACCTGCTCCAAGCGGCTCCATGCCTGTAGTAGTAAGCGCAGGTAGCGGTGGTGTACTGTTTCACGAAGCCTGTGGACACGGACTTGAAGCGGACTTTGTCGCAAAATCGGCTTCAGCATTCACCGGGCGTTTAGGAGAAAAAGTAGCAGCAGACTCTGTGACGCTGATCGATGACGGCACTATGGCTAAAGAATGGGGTCACTACGCCATTGACGATGAAGGGAAACCCGCTGCTCGTAATGTTCTTATAAGCGACGGAATGTTGACTGACTACATGTGGGATCGCAACCGCGCACACAAAAATGGGCGTCAAAGCTCCGGCAATGGACGACGACAAGATTTCCGCTGTTTACCGATGGTTCGTATGACGAATACTTACGTCGCTAACGGGACTATTGACCCTGATGATATCATCGCTGACACTGATTATGGGATTTATATAGCTCAACTCGGTGGTGGCCAGGTCAACACGACTAACGGTGATTTTGTCTTCGGTATGACCGAAGCTTATATGATTGAAAACGGGCGTATTGCAGAACCTATCCGTGAAGGCAACCTGATAGGCAACGGGCCCGAAGTTCTAATGAGCATAGATGCATTGGGAAATGACTTCGCTATGGGTTCACCAGGATTATGTGGCAAAGACGGCCAAGGAGTACCCGTGGGAGACGGAACCCCTACATTACGTGTGGCGTCACTGACTATAGGTGGCACTACAGCATGACCCGAAACAACAGTCTGTTAGACACAGTAGTTGAAATCGTCGATTGTGCGAAACCAGGCGAGAGTATAGAGGCGTACGCAGTAAAGGAACGGGAAACCGAAATACGAGCCTATGAGAATGAGGTGGAATCTTTAACCTCAGCCACAGTGCAAGGAATAGGCATACGTGTTGTGAACAAAGGTCGTCAAGGTTTTTCTTATGCGGTAAGCCTCGATGACGGAACACTACAGAATACCTTGCAAGAAGCTCGCGATAACTGTCGATTTGCAAGCGTTGATGAATTTGCAGGTGTCGCAACCCCTGATGGGGTAGAGCCAGTTTCACTTGACTTGTATCGGGCGGACCTGCAAACATACACTACAGAAAAAAAAGTAGAACTAGCTTTGGAGTTGGAAAAAGCCGCACTATCGGCAGATCCAAGAATCAAAAATATCGAAACTGCTGATTACTATGACACTATCTGTTCGAACGCCGTTGCAACATCTTCCGGGGTTGCCGCTGAATCACAAGAAACCAATTGTTTCCTGGTGGTTCAAAGTTTAGCTGAAGACAAAAATGACACTCAAAGCGGTCTGGGCTACTCAGTGGCACGTCATCCGGATGATCTTTCTGTGCTTGAAGCTGCTAGTGATGCCGCTGAACGCGCTACACGTCTCCTAGGTGCTAAACAGCTACCCTCCGGACGTGTTTCTATTGTCTTGGATCCTCATGTTGCAGCTAGATTCGTGGGCATTATAGGAGCAACACTCAATGGAGAGTCGGTATTGAAAGGTCGTTCCCTGTTCACCGACAAACTTAACACGTTAATCGCAGCTCCTTTGATCACTCTTACAGACGACGCTACTAATCCTTTGGCTTATTCCGCTAGCCCAATCGATGCTGAAGGACTGGCAACCCGAAGAATACCTCTAATCGTTGACGGCGTGCTGTGTTCTTTTTTGTATGACTCATACACTGCTCGACGCGCTGGAATGGACGGTACCGGATCTGCGGTGCGAGCTGGTTTCATGGGGATGCCATCCGTAGGTGCCCACGCATTACAACTACTGCCGGGTAAACGTTCACAAGCAGAAATGATAGCTGATATAACCGACGGGTTACTTGTACAAAACGTGGTAGGACTACATAGCGGCATCAACTTGGTATCAGGAGACTTCTCCATAGGTGCTCAAGGCATACGCATACGCAACGGTGCTCTAGCCGAACCAGTGAGAGAAGTAACTATCGCCAGCACGCTACAACGCTTGCTATTGAATGTGATAGAAGTGGGTTCTGACTTGAAGTGGCTGCCTATGAACGCTGCTGGCATGAGTTTGGCAATAGACGATGTGGTGATGTCTGGTACTTGATGCCATTTCTTCATGCCATTGTTTTGGGTGCAGTACAGGGATTAACAGAGTTTCTGCCGATTTCCTCAAGCGGCCATCTTCATCTCACCCGCTGGTTGTTCGGATGGGAGGAATTAACCACTTCTTCCGCTGTTTCTTTTGATGTGGCAGTTCATGTTGGCACTCTCGTCGGTGCCATAGGATATTTGTGGCATGACGTAAAACGTTACACTGAGGCAGTTTTTTTGTGGGTCATAGGTCGTCAACGGGTTCGTAATGAAGATTCCATAACAGGAATCGCATTAGCAATTTCAACAGTTCCAGCAGCCATAGTCGGACTGCTTCTAGGTGATCTTATTGTGCGATCGATCCAACCCCTTACAATAGCTTTAGCTTTGATCGTTTTTGGGGTTTTACTGGGTTGGGCCGATCGTTACGCCAATAAAGCAGTACGTGTAGTTGAAGATCTTGGTTTTAAGTCTGCTTTATTGTTAGGTTCAGCACAAGTTCTGGCTTTACATCCAGGAGTTTCAAGATCGGGAATCACAATCACAGCTGCACGACTGCAAGGCTTTAAACGGGAAGAGGCCGTAAAAATCGCTTTTTTGATGGGAATACCTGTGATTGCAGGTGCAGGTTTCTATAAATTGATCGAATTAGATGTTTCCACATTGTTATGGCCTGCTATGATTTGGGGAGCTGCTACCGCTGCAGTGACCGGATGGCTAGCAGCATGGTTGACTATGCGTGTGGCAAGTCGCATGAACTTTAAACCGTTCGTGTTATATCGCATCGTTGTGGGCTTGGGTATTTTAGTAGGCCTTGTCATCAACTAGCGACAAACATCTGCGCTGATTAACCATTCAAGCAGGTGAGTGATTTTTGGTTGAACCACGGTAGTACACAAAATTCCGTGTTCATGTTCTTACTTCGTTCTATGCGGATAGAGGCAGGCTAGCTGATTGTGGATGCAGATGGTGACTGACTGATTTTTTGTCACTCCGATTCTTATGATGTCTTTATGGAAATATTTCTTATCATCTTATTGATCACTGTTCTTGGGGCTGTGGTATTTTACTGGCTATACCGCTCAAACAGACTGAAAGCTCACCAGGCCTGTCCGAAATGTGCTAAAACATTGGCCGAACATGATAAAGCAGCAAACGAACTTATCTTGATAGAGAAAATTCATCAAACTCAGCTAAAAGCAGAATCCAGGTGCTTGGAAGAACTTCGCTCGGAATACAACGAAACCCTGGAAAAGCTTGATAACACTTATAAGGAGCGTGACACCGCACGGCAACAACTAGCAGCATTGAAAGCAGACCACGAAGCCCGCATTCAAGAACTGGCTAAAGCACGAGAACAGATTGACATACACTTCAAAGCGATTTCAGCAGATGTCATAAGGAAGAATAACGCAACCTTTCTGGAGCAAGCCAAAGAGCAGTTCTCCAACCAACAGAGAATCGGCAACTCTGATTTAGAAAAACGTCAAGAGGCTATCACCACTATTGTCAAACCGATGTCTGAGAATCTTGACAAGCTCCAGCAGCGCATCAACGAACTTGAAGAAAAACGTGAAGGTGCCTACAAAAGTTTAGAAAAAGAGCTAGACCTTCTGAGAAACGAAGCAAGCAATCTCCGAGGTGCCGCTAACACGCTCAGTGAGTCTATGAAATCCAGTCGTATACGCGGTATGTGGGGTGAGCATCAATTACGTAGAGTGTTAGAGTTGTCGGGTATGATACCGCACGTCGACTTCATAGAACAACATAGTCTAAGCTCTCAAGGTCAAGGAGTGCGTCCCGATGCTGTTGTGCATGTACCAGGAGGGATCAAAGTAGTAATCGATGCTAAAGTGCCTATGCATTCATATTTGGAGGCACGCAGCACCAAAGACAGAAAAGCCCAAACTGACTATCTTAAAAAACACGCCCAACTTCTAGTCGGCCACGCGAGAACACTGAGCACGAAGGAATACCCTGCTGCTTTAGGTGTTGCTCCAGACTTTACCCTGATGTTCGTTCCTGCTGATCCGATTCTTGATGCTGCCATGGAAGTACAACCCAACTTATGGGACGACGTATGGGCAAAGCATCACGTGCTCATAGCCACCCCAGGGCTTTTGTTGGCTTTTTTGCGCACTGTTGCACTTGCCTGGCAGCAACAGAATTTAACCGATAACGCCCAAGAAATTGCTGAGCTAGGCAAAGAAATGTATAAGCGCCTGCAAACATATTTCAGTCATATAGAGAAGTTGGGAACCAATATTGGTAGAACCGTCAAAGCTTACAACGATAGTGTCGGCTCTATAAAAACCAGACTACTTCCTCACGCTCAAAAGTTTGAGGATCTTGTAGCTACGTCACATATAAGTGAAGCAGACAGAATAGCCTTGCCACCTGAAATTGAAGTGCAACCACGATGATAAACAGCTTTAAATCAGGTTCTCAACTAGGTATAATCTCTAATTGGTTCAAAAAATAATGAAATGACCAGTAAACCCAGACTGGTAGCAATATTCCTGCTGTGAGTATCGACAATACTAGTAAAGCTATTGCAACTGGATAATAGTCACCAAGATTCCCTGTGAAAACAACCTTATATTTTTCCATTCTTATCTCTCTTCTCAGTTTTGCTTGTCAAATTTAGCATGCCCATTGGATAATTCGTATTTTGTTAGGCGATGCTAGCCTGATTTGGATATTATAGTTACTCTTATTAGAGTTATAGTGCTTACAGTGGCGGGCAAATTTGTGTTTCATTAGCAAGTCTACAAGGCTGAGCGGGGTACTAGTACTAGCATTATTCCCCCAGTGGTTACAGCATCGACAACAGCATCAACCTGTCCGGTAGGTATAGCTACGACCGTGTCGTCACCGGTGACTTCTACGAGCAAAGCGTTGCTTACGACAATCTTTCCAGTACTGATTTTATGAACATCGACATAATCACCGGGCATGAATATCTCACTAATCGTAGGTATGGAAACACCCCTTGTGGCTGCAGGCAAGCGCGCAGCCAACTTTTCCTCATTCAATATTTGAGCAGAATGCGGTAGAACATGATAAGCAGATTCGCCGGAATTATAGCTCAACGCCAAAAAAGCGGCGATCGCTGCTCCGATTGCTGCAATCCAACGAACACCACG
This sequence comes from Acidimicrobiaceae bacterium, assembly GCA_028820455.1. Lineage (GTDB taxonomy): Bacteria > Actinomycetota > Acidimicrobiia > Acidimicrobiales > Aldehydirespiratoraceae > JAAXHB01. Next base: position 43,117 of record JAPPJC010000053.1, on the reverse strand, counting down.
ATAACGATATCGCGCTAGCCTTATAAGGCCTAAAGTGCTGCGTCCTGCTGCAGGTCGTACCATCAAATCACACTTCCCGGCTATAGAGCTTCACGTCACTTGCACTATTCGCCACCAGTCATCCCGTTAGGTTTGAGTAGTCCACTTCCCGGCTATAGAACTTCACGTCACTTGCACTATGTACACTGTTGCTTATGAAGTGATGTCAGGTGTTTCTGCCTTGCTGGAATTATGACTCTTGTTGCTAGAAGTTTGTTCTTTGTCTTTTTTATTATTTTGCGAAGAAGAACTATCCGAAGAGGCATCTTTATCTTTAGTTTTGCTTTTACTGTCAACGTTGGCTTGCGCTGCTTCTTGCTCTGTTCTGCGGCTTTTAGCATGAGAACCATGGTCGTTCTTGTAAAAACCTTCCCCTTTGAAAGCAATTCCCACGCTAGCAAATATTTTTTTAACAATTCCTTCACCAGGCTTTTTGCAACCAGGCATAGCTGCAACAGCAGGACATACAATAAGTGCATCATCCTGAAATGACTGACGCACTTCAAACTGAATGTCACAAAGATCACATCTATAGTCGTACATTGGCATGAACGCGTAGGTTAGCACTCTCACACCAACGACAGCTACATGCTAACAGAAAAAAATGACATTTTTAAATCATTCAATGATATTTTATTAATTTCAATGTTGTTGGTTGTGTTCGTAGGCTAACTAACAGGTCTACTGATTGAACAAAAAACAACCACAAAGTTTGGTAAAGCAAGTAAAGCAAACCCAAATAAGGCTTAAGAGTGCCTATTATTCAAAACTATGAATACAACAATTATTGCAATAGGGATTGTTGCTTACATTTTGGGCATGTTTCCAACAGCCCTCTTAGTCGGCCGTTGTATTGATCGCAATCCTCTAAGCGAAGGTTCTGGCAATCCTGGAGCTAGCAATATATATCGTATTGGAGGTCGGGCAGCTGGTATTACTGTTGGGCTCATAGATATGGCTAAAGGTGCGATACCCACTTTGATGGCATCATTGTTGTGGGATCGCAGGGCAATGCTTGCTGCATGGGTCGGTGCAATACTTGGCCACATCTGGCCCATATTGAAGTTGCTGCCAAGGAGCAAACTACGTGGCGGTAAAGGTGTAGCCACATCCGCGGGTGGGGTGTTGGTTTTGGACCCATTATTGTTTGCGATATGCATTACAACATTTGTGGTTGTTTGCCGATTGACTAGGATAGCGGCACTGGCATCGTTTAGTGTCACCGCTATCTATTTCGCATCAGTGATAATTGGAGGTCGCTCATCAGAGGAAATATTGACAGTAGCAGTGGTAGTTCTTATCATCCTTTGGTGTCACCGCTCAAACTTACAACACTTATGGCGTGGTAAAGAACTAAAAGTCTAAAACTGCTTAACCAGTATAAGTCGCATAGATGTTATAGGATAGTTTGACAATGATTCCCTTATCTGAAGCTCAATCTTACGTTTTGAAGCAGATCGAACCATTACCTAGAACTGTCGTACCCTTGAAGAATGCGCTGGGATTAGTGCTCACAGAATCAGTGGTCTCAACTGAAACGATTCCGCCTTTTACCAATACAGCAGTAGATGGTTACGCTTTACGGTCTATAGATACTGTGAACACACCGGTAACTCTTAATGTTGTGGAAACAATCTCAGCCGGCGACGACAAAAACATCAACGTAGGTCCTAATGAGGCTGTACGGATCATGACCGGGGCAGTAATGCCCGCAGGTGCTGATGCGGTGATAATGGTGGAAAACACTCGTTTGCTGAAACCAGCTGATTCTTTGGAGTCAGCACTTACTGAGTTTAACTCTACAACGATCTCCACCTCCACCTCCAACCAACTTGATCTCGAGCGGGTGGTCATTAGCCGGACAGTGCAACCTGGCGATCATATCCGCCATGCTGGCGATGACATTTCAGCGGGTCAGATCGTGCTCCAAGCTGGAACACCTCTCCAACCCGGTCATCTTGGTGTTTTGGCAAGTATCGGTTGCTATCAGGTAGCCACTTATAGGAGGCCGCGGGTTGGTGTGATGTCAACAGGTGACGAATTAGTGGATGAGCCTATACGGCTACAGCGTGGACAGATCCGTGACAGTAACCGAAACAGCTTGCTCGGTTTGGTTGATCAAGCCGGTTTTATAGGTGTTGATCTGGGAATCGCCCGCGACAACGAAGATGACATAAAGAGTGTCTTGCAGTATGCAATCAACGAATGCGACGCTGTGTTGTCATCAGGTGGTGTGTCGATGGGTGATTATGATTACGTGAAAACAGTATTAGAGCAGCTTGGCGAAATGCGCTGGATGCAAATCGCCATTAAACCGGCAAAACCGTTCGCTTTTGGGCTTGTGCAAGGAATACCAGTTTTCGGCCTTCCAGGTAATCCGGTTTCGTCGATGGTTAGTTTCGAGTTGCTAGCCAAGCCTGCTTTGCGTGCTATGGCAGGATATGATGCAGATGCTTTAGGACCCTTCACCATACGCGCAGTAAGCCAAAACACATTATCACATCCTCGTGATGGTAAAACACATTACATACGAGTTTTTACAAAGCACAGCGAACAAGGAACGCTGCAAGTCGCTCGAATTGACGGTCAAGGTTCTCATCAGCTTGCAACTATGGCTCAAGCCAATGGACTGGCAGTAGTACAGGATAATCTTGTTATAAACCCGGGTGATGTAGTTGATGTAATACCCCTGAATGTTTTCATGAATGGCTTCACATAATGGCACAACCTCAACCCAAGCAACAGGCATTTCCCATACAGTTAGATCAGCCTATGCAACAATCACTTCCAGCATCTGATCTTGTTGTCCGCCGACGCCATCGACTCGAGCAAGATAGCAGCGATATGCAACAATCACTTCCAGCATCTGATCTTGTTGTCGTTTACACGGATGGAGCCTGCCTCGGAAATCCTGGCCCGGGAGGCTGGGCGTGGGTGATACCAAAAGGACCATGGGCTAGTGGGGCTGAGTCTCACACCACCAACCAACGGATGGAACTCACCGCAGTTTTAATGGCGTTACAGGCGATCAGTGGGCCTGTTAAAGTGATTTCAGACTCGGCTTATGTGGTGAATTGTTTCCGTGATGAATGGTATGTTTTATGGCAGAAACGTGGTTGGCGCAATGCCAACAAAAAACCAGTAGCCAATCGCGATCTTTGGGAACCCTTAATAGACCTTTTTATAGCTCGTAAGCAAGAAATATCCTGGCACTGGGTGAAAGGGCATTCAGGAGACGAGTGGAATGAGATAGTAGACCAACTGGCAACCACGGCCGCCCAAGATCAGCGCAGCCGCTAAAGCTTGAACAAACATGACACAACAACCGGCTAAAGTGTCTGGAAATAGCTAGTAGCCTGTTAGATGATGGTAAAGCAGCTTGTAGACGGGTTTGGCCGGGTCCATCGCGATCTTCGCATTTCGGTTACAGATCGTTGCAATTTCAGATGCACCTACTGCATGCCTGCTGAAGGTTTGAAGTGGGTATCCCGAGCCGATTTACTCACCTTTGAAGAAATTACCCGTGTGGCTAAAATCATGGTGGAATATTACGGCTTCAACAGTATACGTATTACCGGTGGCGAACCTACTGTGCGAGCTAAACTGCCTGTTCTTATCAAGAAGCTAGCAAAACTACCGGTTGATCTGGCAATGACCACCAACGGTGTTTCGTTGCCTTTAATAGCACGCGAATTACGAAAAGCCGGTTTGAACAGAGTCAACATTTCGTGTGACTCATTGCGCGCTGAACGCTTTGCTGAGCTGTCTCGCCGTGATATGCTGTCGCGTGTTTTAGAAGGAATCGATGCGGCTATTGCTGTCGGTTTTAGACCCGTGAAAATTAACTGCGTCTTAATTCGCGGTGCCAACGACGACGAAATAGCCGACTTCGTAGCCTTCGGCCGTGAAAAAGGGATCGAAGTCAGATTCATAGAGTTTATGCCTTTAGACGCCGATCAAAAATGGGGCAACAACCAAGTCATAACTGCTGACGAAATCAGATACCTGGTGAACAGCGTTAGCCCTATAGAACCTGTTGTGCGTACGTCGGCACCAGCTACTCGATATCGATTTCTTGATGGAAAAGGCTACATAGGGATAGTTGCATCAGTGAGTGAATCATTTTGCACGACTTGTGACCGGGTGAGAATAACAGCAGAGGGACAATTCCGTAACTGCCTATTTGCCACCAGTGAAACAGACATACGAAAACTCTTGCGTAACAAAGCTACCGACGACGAAATAGCCTCAGCAGTATCAACTTCAGTAGCAACAAAATGGGCAGGACATCAGATAAATCAAGTGAACTTTATTCGCCCCCGCCGTTCCATGTCCCAGATCGGCGGTTAAAAATGAGCTTCACTCACCTTGATGAAAAACAACAAGCACAAATGGTGGATATTGCAAACAAGACCCCAACGCGCAGAGCTGCTGTTGCGCAAGGAAAAGTTTTTACCACGACAGATGTAGCTACTAGGGTTGCGCAGCAGAAAGTTGCAAAAGGTGATGTGTTAAGCGTAGCTCGTGTAGCGGGAATACAAGCTGCCAAACGAACTTCAGAACTGATTCCTCTATGTCATGGGTTAACTATAAGCTCAGCTCGTGTTGATTTTGTGATTCACAAGAAGATCATTGAGATCACAGCAAAAGTAACAGCTGTTGATCGTACTGGTGTTGAGATGGAAGCACTAACCGCCTGCAGCGTTGCGGCACTTACAATTTACGACATGTGTAAATCTTTAGACCGATCAATGGTCATAGGTGAGATTGTCTTACAGGAAAAAACCGGAGGTCGTTCGGGTGCCTACTACAGTCACTCCCACGAAGCATAGCCGTAAATGAAACCCCGGCATCATCCGCATCAGCACGTGGAGATTCCCACTGGCCCTCCCACGAAGCATAGCCGTAAATGAAACCCCTTAATTGAATAGCCGATTGCCCGCAGCGATTTTATGACAATTAGAAGAAATGTGAAATGTATTTTTTATGACAAAGAGAAATGTATTTTTTTATGACAAAGAGTTGTATCTTTAGTAACAATCATAGTATATATTGTTGAGTGCATATTACAGATTGTCACACATTTCGCAATAATAACGTAGTAATGACGTAGTAATGGCGTTATACTGAAATGACGATATAGAACGGCTGTCTAGTGCAACAGAGAACACGGAACGCAAAGGTCAGAACACAGACATAGAAGACGAAGATACAGACTGCGATACCAAAGATTATCTGTGTTGCATATTTAGCAGTGTTACATATTTGACAGAATCACTGACATACTATAACGCACACAGCAAACGTTATCTGAAAGCAATCTCCTAAAGTCTGAGTTGAGCATGATTCTAATCGATAATTCTTGGCAGGCCGTGCGGATACGGAGGCAACATAAATGACCCTACTTTTTTTGATCCTACTTGTAGTTGTATGGCTAGGATACTTTTTTTATCCATTTACAGACGCCAACGTCAAATGGCAAGGAAAAAACAGAACAAAGGCTTTTACTAGACACTTGAGTGCACTCAGTGGAAAGAACAGCGATTTCGACTTTTCATCTTCAATGAATGGTAAGCGCCTATTGCTCGATCTGCCTCGTTCATCGTATGAAGCCGGTCTGCGTCGTCGCAAAATTGCTATGATATTGACCGTAATCTCATTGGTTGCTTTTATTTCGATTCCAGCAACTGGAGTAGCTGGTTGGACTATGCTCTTCACTACCAATATGCTGATGCTTCCCCTATTGTGCGTTTCTGCACATTGGAGGCATCGTTCAGCTGAGCAGGAGATGAGGTCTTTAATACTGAACCATGAGCCTTCTACTCGCACTTCAGGCCACAGCAATATTAGAATATCCGCATAGCAAGCAGTCATCTGCTAAATCCTGGCCAAAGCCAAAAATGTTCTTAGTATGAAAGTGTTATACTCAAGTCCTATCATGAGTTCAAACTGCTGTTAGTACCGGCAAAGCAATACACTCTTAGCCGCTAATGCATTTCTGGCAGTGTGATATATCATCGATACCAGCTAGTTGTCGCTGTTTTGTTTTTGGCTTGATTGCGAATCTCAAAATCTAAATCGCATAAGTCAAACCACTCTAAGCTTAGTTTCACTGCGTGACGTGATACACGTTTTCATTGGCACTAAGGCCCAATATGTGAAAATGGCTCCGCTATTACAGCGGATGGACAAAACGGGTGTGGAGTACCGCTTGATCGATTCGGGTCAACATGCCGATTTGACCGTCTCATTGCGCGATGAACTGGGATTACGAGACCCTGAAGTGTTATTAGGTGGAAATTGCGATGTCGTTTCTGTATCGCAAGCACTGCTTTGGAGTCTGGGCATTGCTAAACATTTTATATTGAAACCCAGATTACGCCAGCATATTTTTGGCGGGGAAAGCGGAGTTTGTATAGTGCATGGAGATACTCCTACCACACTGCTCAGTACTCTACTAGCTTGGCGAGCGGGACTAGCTGTTGCTCATGTAGAAGCAGGCCTGCGCACATACAGATGGTTTCAACCCTTTCCAGAAGAGATAATTCGTGTCATAGTAGGCCGAATAGCTGATGTACTGTTCGCTCCTAGTGCGACCGCAGCCGCAAATTTACGCAGAAGTGGTGTAAAGGGTCAGATAATCAAACAAGAAAACAACACTGTGCTGGAATCTTTGCGAGCTGCTGTCAAGCATCATGCAGAGACAAAACAGCTCGAGACGTCGCCTGTGATAATAACAATGCACAGAGTTGAAAATCTGCACAGCCGGTCACGCAGACAAAAACTGTTTGATCTTGCAAGAAAACTAGCACAAAAGATGCCGGTGTGCTGGATTGTTCATAGTCCGACTAAACGGGTGATCCCCAAAGAAACTTGGAAGAATTTGCGAGCAGCAGGAGTGCAAATCGTTCCTCTACTACCTCATGCTGAGTTTATCGCCCTACTAGTAGATGCGCCTCTAGTTGTAACCGATGGAGGATCGATACAAGAAGAATGCGCCCTCATCGGGGTTCCTACTTTGCTGTGGCGCGACTGCACTGACCGTGAAGACGGCTTAGGCCAAAATATCGTGTTAAGTCGTTTTGACGACATTGTAATCGATGAGTTTTTAGCCAACTACCAGGTTCATCGTTGTCAAGCGGTTATCCCTGAGGTCAACCCATCAGAACAAATCCTTGCTGAACTCAAAAAATGGCAATGAAGGCATATCGACATTACGGTGTTGGGGTAGGGTCAGCACAAGAACAGCAAACAGATTTTTCGCTTGACCGAACTTCGGAAAATACGTAAGCAAGAGTAACCAAGAGTAACCGAGTGCAGTATAACCAATAGTGGATGTGAATTTCATTCAGGCGAGTAGCCCGTTCTACGGGCTACTATCATCGTTGCTGATCTGCTGTTTTACGTTTGATAGCTGCGAAGGTTTCACCGGCGATTACAGCAACAATGTCTCTCAGCAGCTGAATAAGGCGGTAACTAGCAAAAATGATAGTCAAACCGATGAAACCACTATCTTCATCGGTTAGCAAAGCAAGCAGACTAGCTTCTGTTATTCCTATGCCTTGAGGGGCGAATACTGTCAGAAACCCAACACCCCAGGAAAACATGAATGCTCCGGCAGCTGCTATGGCACTAATACTGTCAGCTGCCGAAAAAGCTCGCAAGTATACTACAAAAGTGGCGGAGTTCCATGTCCAATACAAAGCCGATGCTGCTACAAGACACAGCCAGCTTCTCCACCCAACGGATAACACCGCTTCCCGATGTTTCATTTTTCGCAACAAAACTTGACAAACCTTTGGGAAAACTATCAAAATAGCTGTAACCAACAACACCAGTAACGGCGCAACTCGCATTGCGGTATTTGTAATATCTGGAAAAATATCCGTATTCACGCCTGTGCTGGTCGCCCAAAGTGTTATAGAACCCAAAGTCAAGGCAACAGCCAAACTGACGATCATCTCCAACAAAGCTGTAGCTGCTAGGGGAGTGGCTTTAACTCCAGCTGTCCGTAGTAAGGCAACACGCCCTACAGTTAAACCAGCACCTATCGGAACGTAACGTGCAGGTAAAGCCCGTGCAGTAGCAACCACAATCTTGTGTAAAGGCAGGCTGTGTCCAAAAGTTTTAAGACCAAGCATCCAAAAATAAGATCCCAGCCAGATAAGACCAAAGCTAAACGCTAAAGCAACCAGCAGTAACAGCAGCCGCGTTTTTTGTAGTAGAGCAACAATGTCCGCCCATCCAATGGCTAATAGCACCACTATCGCTATTAGCAAAACCGTCAAATAAACAAAACGGGCGATACGTAGCAACTTAGTCCGCTTCTTCGATTCCATAATAATCATACGCAGCCTATTTGCAGTGTCTATAAGTCATCATTTGATATTCACAGGTTATTGCTCACAGATCGGCTACTAAAGCGTCTAACGCAACATCGTTTTCAGTTAAGCGTGTTCGCAGCCGAGCTAACGTCTCAGGCATTCGAGCTGCGGAGCTAAATGCTTCAGTTACAGCTGCTGTGATCTGCTCAACTGTGATATGTCTAGGACTGAGCACGGGTGCCCAACCCCCACCTTCCGCAGCTAGTGAAGCCATTTTTGGTGAATATCCTAAAAGAATGCTTGGACGATTATGAAGCAAAGCCGCCACAGCACCATGGTAGCGCATAGTCACTACCAGACGACTGGAAGCAATTTCATGTAAGACGGTATCCAGCGTTGGTTTTGCTAGTTTAGCCGGAACGTTCAAGCGGTCAGCCACATGATGATGCAAAATATGGTCACGACTCGCTTGGAAAGCAACAAATTGAGGAGTAAGACCGGTGATTGAAGCGGCCCTGTCAATGGCCTTCGACCAACAATCAAGCATTTCTTCCGGTAGACTGACACGGCTTTTCGCTGCAGCTGTTTTCAAGCCCCGCTGATTGGGACGGCGCAATATCACACACATCGTATCGCTAGTGGTTGTGGTCTCTGTTTTAAGCCCGAACACTGGATCTGCTCCAACTTTCACATTTTGTAAATCCCACTGCCGAAGCAGTCGGGCAGAATTGGCATCACGGACTACTAGCATGTCAGCAGGTTGTAAAGCTCGACGCATAATACTACGACTAATGCTGCCTCGGATCAATCCTGCACCCATACCAATAGCAGAAAACGGACATCTCGCCATATTAGCTGCCCATAATCTAGAAGCATGAAAAGGGACATTCCAAGGGGATGTTTCGTTCTGTACCACACCTCCTGCAATAATCATCGCATCCACCGCACGTAATGCACGCACCAGCTTACGATGATCATCGAATGAACGATGGACGACAGTAGGAACATCTTTTGAGATTTGTTTGTGATACTGTTGAATCGATATCACCACAGGCTGAATATTGCGAACCTGCAACGATGTGATCAAAGACTGCAAGATCAGTTCGTCCCCAAGATTATCCGATCCAAACCAACCTGCTAAGGCAACGCGTAAAGACCGATCAGGAATCACAGCAAACAGAAATCACGGTAGCCATCGAACTAGCTTATGATAATAGCAGATGTCAAGATCACGGTGAAACCAACAAACTAGTTCATTCCTATAGACTTTATTTCAGTTCCGGGGGTGTAGCTCAGTTGGTAGAGCACCTCGGTCGCATCGAGGAGGCCAGGGGTTCGAATCCCCTCACCTCCACCGGGATCAGCTTGCATTGTCTGGTACATTACACCAAACGTGTCGCCTGTACTACTGAGCTGCACAGAACAGCCTCAAAACAAAGTTGTCAAGCAAGCTTGTGTAATTTCCAGACTGGCATGCTGTATCGTGTAACAACGGTTTAATTCTACAGTGGGTACACGACGTCATCGACTCGACAAAGAAATGGTCCGTAGAGGCTTATCTACAAGTAGATCAGAAGCTCAACGACTAATAGCCTCAGGGCGTGTATCCGTAAACGGGGCTATTGCAGACAAAGCATCTCGGCTGGTGGATCCGGCAGATGCTTTAAACACTTCAGGCGAACGATCACATTACGTTTCTAGGGGTGGTTTAAAGCTGGAATCAGCTTTGAACCGATTCACAATCAACCCGGCTGGTATCCGAGTTATAGATGTGGGTGCCTCTACTGGTGGTTTTACGGACTGCTTGTTACAACATCAAGCAACCAAGGTCGTGGCTATAGATGTTGGGCGCAATCAACTCCATGAACAGCTTAAAAAAGATCCTCGGGTAATTTCCTTAGAACAGACTGACGTGCGCAACGTTCAACCACAAACAATAGGTGGTCCAGCAGCCCTCGTCACAGTTGACCTATCATTCATTTCGCTACGTCTAGTAGCACCTAGCCTGCGTAAGCTAGCCACCTCAGAATTGGTGACACTCGTAAAACCCCAGTTTGAAGCTGGCAAACCCGAAGTTTCTCGAGGCCGGGGTGTTATACGTAACCCCAGAATTTGGCAGCAAGTATTATTAGAAGCCGCTTACGCTTTTCACAACGAGAGCTTGAACACTGCAGCAATGTCAGTATCACCTCTTAAAGGCCCTGCAGGCAACATAGAGTTTTTTCTTCACGCACAAGTATGTTCGAACAACATCGACTTCGATGAGCTTCGATTAGAGTCAATGGTCACTTCCGTAGTAACTCAAGCGATGGCTATGAGTGATATGTGAAAAGCTTATGGATAGCGTTGCCTTCTTTCGTTGAAGCCGAACTATGAAACAGTTATGGTAATACACGATAAACTTCACACGAAGTCTACTGATAACGCAATGGTGCATGTATGGCTGCTATAGGGCTAATAGTTCACGAAGATCGTCCTGCTGCTGCAAAATCGGCCCGCGATCTTTCCAAATGGCTGACCTCGTCCGGCCATCAAGTACGCATGCCTCCCGAAGAGGCAGAAGCCACTGGATGTAAAAACCTTGCGGTGGAACACAAAGGTTTCGCTGACGGCCTTGACACTCTGATTACCTTAGGTGGCGATGGATCAATACTGCGTGCAATAAAACTGGTAGGCACTACACAAGTGCCTATATTAGGCGTTGACTTCGGGCGTCTTGGCTACCTGTCAGAAGTTCAACCCGGTAAAGCGCGTGCAGCTATCGAAAGAGTACTAAAAGGTGATTTCAAAGTTGAGGATCGACTACTACTCGACATAACGCACCAGCCTTGTCACACTACCCATCACACGAAAGAAAGGACTGCTGACTCTTCCACAACTTGTCAAACCGATATCAAAGAAAGCTCGAAAACTCCCCGAACTTCTTCAAGTGTCAATCGTTATCTAGCCCTGAATGAAGCTTTCATTGAGCGAGGACCGTCTTCAAACACAATTTTTCTGACTGTGCATTTAGACGATGACTTATTCACCACTTATAGAGCAGACGGACTAATAGTAGCCACTCCCACCGGCTCCACTGCTTACGCTTTTTCTGCTGGTGGCCCGATAATCGATCCATCACATCAAGCTTTACTTTTAACCCCCGTATCACCTCACATGCTGTTCAATCGGTCTTTAGTGGTTCCTTCTTCGACACACTTGCAGATCATGGTTACGAGTAATCGTCCGGCGGTATTGTCAATAGACGGACGCCGCGTGGCGAAGATCGATGTGGGCGATACTGTGAAATGCTCTAAATCGCCTCACAGTGTGCGCTTCATCAAGTTTGGCAAACGCCCATTCCACCAAGTGTTGAAAGCTAAGTTCGGTTTGGCTGATTACCATATTGATGACTCTCAGCCTGACTACTTGACTTCTAGTAATCCCGACAATATCTGACCGTGACCTTCAGTGTTATGAGTATTGCTGTCATGCACTACTTGACTTCTAGTAATCCCGACAATATTCAAACAACACTCAACATCAGTGTTTCGCGATGCATAGCATAAAGCTTCCAAGCAGAAAATAGCTTTTAAAATATTGTAAATAGTTGATTTTAATGATATTTAAAATCGATACATGTGTCTCACCATCACCACAATAAGCAGCGTAAACGCTCATACTCAGTCATACTCGTATTCTCATATGAATACGTATTCCAACCAACCTCCGACGACTAGCCACGCCTACCCAACAGCACCGCCACCTAGAACTACCAATAGAACACGAAACAGCTAGCATCGACAACCAGACACCACCAACGAAGACAACGACAAACATATACGCATTTTAAATGATGAAGCAAATATTAGAGATGACATATGAGTACACGCATGCGCGATGCTGACTGCTGTGACGTGGCCGTCCTCGAAAGGGTCATCGATGAGTACACGTACGCGCGATGCTGACTGAGTTGAATGTCCGGAATCTAGGCGTAATCGAAGAGTTAACGTTATTGCTTGACCGCGGTATGACTGCAATTACCGGTGAAACAGGTTCTGGTAAAACTTTGATCCTAAATGCCATTGACTTGATAGCAGGAGGGCGAGCAGATTCTGGACAGGTAAGACCTGGTGCTGAATTTGCTGAAGTAGAAGGTCGTTTTATCGTTAATGCCAATCTTGTTGCTGATTACCATTGCTCCTTCAATGAGTACCATGAGAAAATAGATCCACCTACTAGCCGAAGTCCTAATACCAGTGATGTTGATGATGATATCGGCAACAACAGTGAAGAAAAAACTGAAGAGATAATAGTAAGACGTATAATACCACGTAAAGGGCGTTCACGCTGCTATATCGGCGGTCGTCTAGCTACTGTTAAGTCTTTGGCGAGTTTGGGAAGTGTGCTAGTTGAACTGCACAAACAAAATACTCATCAAAAACTTCTTGCGACACCTTCTCAGCGGGCAGCTCTTGATCGATTCGCAGGTACCGAAACCGCGACTTTGACTTCACTCAAGCAAGAACTTCAACGCATTGATGAAACTCGGGCAGCTTTGGGCGGTGATGAGCGTGAAAGACTCCGCGAAATCGACCTTCTACGCTATCAACTAACAGAGATAGAAACTGCTGATATCGAAGATGCAGATGAAGACGAACGCCTGAAAAATCTTGAGGAGGTCATATCTGAAGCTTCTGCTCATCATGATGCAGCCCAAACTACTTTAGGACTGTTGAACACTGAAAGTTTCGTTTCCAACGGATTGAGCCAAGCCATAGCTACCTTGCAGAACCGAACTCCGTTCGCTTTAGCAGTAGAATATCTCACGAATGCGGAGGCTGAAATAGCTGAAGCTGTTGCTGCGATACGAACAACAGTTGAAGCCATTGATGATGACCCCAATGCTCTAGCAGCTATACGTGAGCGACGTCAACAACTAGCAGAATTACGCAGAAAATATGGGTCATCACTTCATGAAGTAATTGAATTCAGTGTTTTGACAGCTCAGCGACTCGCTGAATTGGAAAACCGTGATAAGCAAGCAGCTGCCTTGGATGAACAACGCCACGAAATATCAGATGCTCTTGCTGCCGAGCAGGAACTAGTTTATAGCGCAAGAGCGAAAGCTGTACCCCAGCTAATCACTGCAATAGAGTCGCACTTGCATAACCTTGCCATGGCAGAAGCTCAAATCCACATCAGCTTAGCAGGTGCTGCCGGTGAGCGTGTTAAATTCCTTTTAGCAGCCAATCTTGGTCATGAGCCACTACCTTTAACCCAGGTTGCGAGTGGAGGCGAACTTTCGCGTGTTATGCTCGCTTTGCGTATGGTGACAGGCATCGGTGCGCCGACTTTAGTTTTTGACGAAGTCGATGCTGGAGTAGGCGGTGTCGCAGCTCATGCGGTCGGACATAGCTTGTCCCTACTCACCGATCAAGTAGTTGTTGTGACGCATTTAGCGCAAGTGGCTGCTCACGCCAAAGATCATTTGTTCGTGGAAAAATCCATCTCCGACATTACAGAACAACCGTCGGCTAGGGTGCATGTGCTCTCGCAGGAAGAACGTGTAGTTGAAATGTCGAGAATGATCTCTGGATCGCCTAACTCCAAAACGGCTCAACAACACGCTAAAGAACTTTTGGTTAGCACTGCCCAATGTTCTCAGGCAACACAGTGTAAAGTAATGCGATAAAGATAGCTGTTGGAAAATGCCGTAACTGAGTAACCGATGGTTGGATGCCGATAATCGAGATGATAGATGACTAAATACATTTTTGTAACCGGTGGTGTTGTGAGTGGGCTTGGAAAAGGACTAACAGCTGCGTCCTTGGGGAAACTGCTCAAAACTCGAGGACTACGAGTGACAATGCTCAAACTCGACCCCTATATCAACATCGATCCGGGCACTATGAACCCATTCGAACATGGCGAGGTGTTTGTCACTGAAGATGGTGGAGAAACAGATCTGGATTTAGGGCATTACGAGCGTTTCATCGATGAAAACCTTACTCAAGCATCCAATGCCACAACCGGCTCCATCTATTCACGAGTAATCGATGCTGAACGTCGTGGTGACTATCTTGGAAAAACAGTCCAAGCAATTCCCCATATTACCGACGAAATAAAGAAGCGTATCACCGGTCTTGAAGGCAGCGAAGTTGATGTGATAATCACTGAGGTAGGGGGCACCGTCGGAGATATAGAGATTCTGCCTTTTTTGGAAGCTATTCGACAGTTCAAGCTAGACGCAGGTCAAGAAAATGTGCTCTACATACACGTTACTCTAGTTCCATTCATCGCTCCATCTGGCGAGCAAAAAACCAAACCCACTCAACATTCTGTCACAGAACTACGTTCTAGAGGCATTCAACCTGATGTTATCGTGTGCCGCAGCAACCAACCCATAGAGGCTGACTTGATAGAAAAAATATCCAGACTATGCGATGTAGCCACTGAAGCTGTCATTACGTGCCCTGACCTCGAAAATCTGTACGAGATACCACTATTTTTGTTCTCTGAAGGGTTGGATGCTGTAGCATGCGAACATCTTGCATTAGGTCGCAACTTCGGTGTAAGCAATCAGGATGAAGCACTCATGAAATGGCACTCTCTCATAGAAAAAACACAAAATGCACAGACGGCTGTACGGGTAGGAATCATCGGCAAATATGTGAGTCTTCCCGATGCCTACCTTTCAGTCATTGAAGCACTCAAACATGCTGCCGTCCACTATCAAGCCAACGTCGAAATCAATTGGATACAAGCAGAGGATGTGAACCAGCAAACTGTCAAAAAAGTTTTTCATGGACTTGATGCTGTTGTGCTTCCAGGCGGCTTCGGTGAACGAGGCATCGAAGGTAAGATCGCTGCTGCCAGCTACGCTCGTCAAAACAATATACCTTGCCTAGGATTGTGTTTAGGGATGCAAGTTATGACCATTGAATACGCTCGCAACTGTTTGAAACTCAAAGACGCCAACTCCAGTGAGTTTGACAGTCATACACCTCACCCGGTGATTGACATAATGGCGGGACAACGCAACATAGCCGGACTTGGTGGCACAATGCGTCTGGGCTCATACATAGCTAGACTTCTTCCGGACTCCAAAGTTGCGCAAGCTTACGGATCGGAAGTCGTGTCTGAAAGACATCGGCATCGTTACGAATTCAATCCCTACTATCACAGCCACTTTGAAGATTCCAAGCTGAAATTCAGCGGCCTGTCTCCTGATGGTCGTTTAGTTGAGTTCGTTGAGTTGGAAGATCATCCATTTTGGGTAGGTACACAATCACACCCAGAATTCAAAAGTCGTCCCACTAAACCAACACCACTATTCGTGGAACTGCTAAAAGCTGCCTTAAGTAGAGCCAAAAGCCGTAATCCTAAACTACTTGAAATATAGATTCGAACATTAGAACAAGGTTGTTGACGGGTGTTGCTGGTGTTGGGAGTCACATAAACTACTTGAAATATGGACTCGAACATTAGAACACAACTGGAAAGCGCAGGCGAAATCTGAAGGTCAATTATGAAAGCACAGGAAATGCCCTTAGAGGATTCAAAGTTGCAGGATCCCTTAAACTCAGTAACCGGCTTTAAAAAGATCAACGAGCGTTCACTGTATGAAGGCTTCGTGTTTAGAGCAGTTGATGCTTCATTTGTTTCCCCCGACGGAGAGAAATTCGACCGAGAATTGGTATACCACCCGGGCGCGGTGGCAATAGTAGCCATAGAAGACGACAAGGTAGTGCTAGTACGTCAGTATCGTGCTCCTTTAGACAAAATCATCTGCGAAATACCTGCCGGGCGTTGTGATATCGAAGGTGAACAGCCCGAAGAAACAGCAAGGCGTGAACTCATTGAAGAGGCAGGCTTGATGTGTGAAACTCTAATAAAAATAGGTGCTTTTTACAATTCACCGGGTTTTTGTGATGAAATCACTCATATATTTTTGGCTTTTGATCTCAAACCAACCCTGAAGCAACCAGATGGACCTGAGGAAGCATTGATGACAGTAGAGATGGTGAATCTTCGTCATGTGCAAGCAATGATCGATCGAGGCGAGATCGATGATGCTAAAACCGTTATCGGTTTGATGCTTGCTCTGCAATGGCTGGAAAACAAACAAGCTGACATATCCACAGCATGAATCAGGTAACTAAGATCGGTCCCACGCAACAACACAATTTCAACAATTGAACACTTATCAGGATAGTAGCTCATCACAAGCTGCTGAAGCTTTTCTAGTTTGGTTGACAGTTGAACGTGGACGTTCAGCGAACACCCTGGAAGCATACAAGCACGACTTGCGGAGCTACTACAACTATCTTCAGCGGCACGAACGTAACCCGCTGAACGCTACTACCCGTGACGTGCTTTCATTTGTATCAGAGTTACGTGTAGCAGGTTTAAGCAGGTCTTCGGTAGCTCGAGTTTTATCCACTGTTCGAGGTTTACACCGGTTTTGCGTGAGTGAAGGCATACGAAACGAAGACCCTACCATCGGTGTAAAAATACCAAAACTGACTTCCAAACTGCCGAAGGCACTGAGCGTAGATCAGGTAACTACCCTTATCACAGCAATTGACGGTGATTGCATGGTTAATCGACGTGATCGCGCCATACTTGAAGTGCTTTACGGCACGGGTTGCCGAGTATCTGAGCTGACTGCCATGTCGGTATCTGATTTAGATCTGCGAGAAGGTTTGGTACGCGTAACAGGTAAAGGCTCAAAAGAACGTATCGTGCCGTTAGGGCGGCATGCCATACTAGCACTCGAACGGTGGTTGCATCCAGCAGGCCGAGACCGCATGAAACCAAAACAGTGGGCTCGTCGTGGCGATGCTCAAGCGGTGTTTTTGAATCAAAGAGGAGGACGTATTAGTCGTCAAGGTATTTGGCTGATAGTAGTTCACTATGGTGAACTGACAGGGTTGTCTGAAGTGCTGACTCCGCATGTGCTGCGTCATTCATGTGCTACTCACATGCTCAACGGCGGTGCTGATATACGTTTCGTGCAGGAACTATTGGGTCATGCTTCTATCTCTACCACGCAGATTTATACGACAGTATCCACAGAACGATTGTGGAATGTGTACCGTTCTGCACATCCACGCGCCTCAGGGGCTGAGTAGACCTATATTTTGTTTGGCACGAGCTAAGGTAGCCGAAGCCACACCTCGGGCTTTATCAGCCCCGATACGTAGAAGCCTCATTGTTTCAGCAGGGTCGGCTTCGAGTTCAGCAAAACGGGCTTGTAGAGGACGTAGCATCTCAATCACGGCTTCAGCAGTATCTACTTTAAGGGTTCCGTAATCCTCATAGCGGACCGCTAGCTCAGCAGGATCGTTTTGGGTAGCTGCACCTAGGATTGAGAGCAGATTGGACACCCCTGGTTTGGTTTCCACATCGTAGCGTACTTCGGTTTCGCTATCTGTGACTGCGGCTTTGATTTTTTTGGTGATGATCGCAGGAGTATCCAACAAACCGACCGTACCACGAGGTGATTCAAGCGATTTTGACATTTTTTTGTGGGGATGTTGTAAATCCATGACTCGAGCCCCGGTGTTGTTTATTACAGCGACAGGCAGCACAAAAGTATCACCGTAACGGGAATTGAAACGCTCCGCTATGTCACGGGTTAATTCAATATGTTGACGCTGGTCATCTCCAACCGGTACCTCATCAGCATCATACAACAAAATGTCGGCAGCCTGTAAGGCAGGATAAGTGAACAGGCCAGCCGAAATGAAATCATGTTGTTCCGACTTGTCTTTGAATTGCGTCATACGGCTCAACTCACCAAAAGATACCGTGCATTCCATCAGCCAAGCGCATTCAGCATGTTCATGAAGGTGGCTTTGCACAAATATCGTGCATACTTCAGGATCAAGACCAGCCGCCATAAGCATCTGCGACAACTTCAAAGAATCCCTACCCAACTCGCCTGGAGATTTTGGCACAGTGATGGCATGCAGGTCAACTATGCAGAAAAAAGCGTCCGTGGTATGCTGCATTTGCACCCAGTGATTGATCGCCCCAAGATAATTCCCTAGGTGAAGCTCACCACTGGGCTGAATACCTGATAAAACTCTTTTCACAATCTTTTCAAATCATTACAGATTGAACATTGCTTAAAAAACACGGACCGCACTGCCAAAACCAACGCTGACACCACTGAAGAATAGCAGGACGTCGAAACTGGACATTCATCACAACGCGAAACATCGATCGCATGATCGTCCCGTTGTCAAGAATACCAACATTACTTAACGAGTTGGTTACTAACTTGACTGGCTCATTAAGTTAGTTCGCTTATAGACGCTTAATCCGTTCCTAATCTTCGACTTTCCCTATCATTAGCTGTTGGTAACATTGAATACCAATGTCTTGTATCAATGACTGCTGGGTTTTATACCAACTGCAATGCTTCTCTTCATCAACAAAGAAACGTTCGAGCAGGTTACGTGTGCCTGGATCATTTTTTTCCAAACAAAGCAGAATACCTCGACGGTATCGATCGACTGCTTCTTGTTCAAGTTGCAGATTAAGTTCTATTTGTTCTTCTATATCCCGGCCTACTTCCACACGATTCAATTTTTGCAGTTCAGGTGTACCTTCAAGCAAAAGAATTCTATCTATCAGCTCCTCGGCATGACTCATTTCTTCCATGCTCTCCGCGCGGTAGAGGGAAGCAAGATGTTTGTACCCCCATTCCTCACACATCTTTGCATGAAGGAAATATTGGTTCATCGCTGTCAACTCTGCGGCAAGTGCCTCATTAAGAAAATCGATAATCTCAAAATAACTAGTCATGCGCTTGAGTGTACCATGGCAAATACTTGCAACCAATTAACCTGTAGATCTGTTAGCAACGATTATGAACACTGTAGAAGCTTCCCACAAAGACCGGCAGCAGCCTCAACGGTCAGGCGAACGAGTGCAAAAAGTGTTGGCTAAAGCTGGATTTGGTAGTCGTCGTGCCTGTGAAAAGCTGATCACCGAACAGCGCGTACGTGTTGACGGCCAGATCGCACAATTGGGTTGTCGTGTTGACATGAGGACATCTGTAGTTGAAGTAGACGGTGAAACAATTGTCGAATTGCCCGCCCGCGTCTTCTATCTGCTCAATAAACCCGTTGGTGTGGTGACCACAGTCTCTGATACTCACGGGCGACCTGTGGTGGTTGATTTTGTACCTGCAAAACCAAGAGTGTTTCCAGTGGGTCGCCTCGACATGTCCACCGGAGGATTGTTATTGCTAACCAATGACGGTGATCTGGCTCATCGACTTACACATCCGTCTTTTGGAGTTGAGAAAGACTATCTTGTTCATGTAATGGGTTGTCCATCACCTAGAACTTTGCGAAAACTGAGGCAAGGAGTGCCTTTAAGCGATGGTATCACAGCACCAGCCAAGGTATCACCAGTATCATCCAGTGTCTTGCGTCTGAAGATTAAAGAGGGTCGTAAACGTCAAATCAGGCGTATGTGCGAAACAGTAGGCCATCCTGTTGAACGTCTGATAAGAATTCGTATAGGCCCACTGACGGATAAGCAGTTACAACCAGGCTCGTGGCGACACTTGACTGATTCGGAGATAATAGCGTTAGAGGAAGCAGTCGCACTGTGAACGCTTCGGGTCGCACTGTGGCCGCGTGATCACACGGGTGAAGTTCTCATAGGTGCATGTCGCATGTGAACGCTTCAGTGTCAATAAGAAATTCACGAACAAATGCAATGACGAAGTTTTAAATGTGCTATCATCACCGATTGTGCCACAACAACAAAAAGCAATTATTTCTGGTACTGGCCTAATCGGAGGCTCTGTCGGTATGGCACTTCGCCGCGATGGGTGGCACGTCACCGGCTTCGACACGGATCCTCAGCGAACTACAGATGCTATTGCGGTTGGAGCAATCGATCGGATAGGCGAACCTGGTCCATACGATCTAGGAGTGGTGGCTACACCTGTTGACCAACTAGCTGGCGCAGCACAGCAACTACTTGAAGCTGGTACTAAGTTGGTTACCGATGTCGGGAGTGTAAAAACACCAGTAGCCACTGAAATCACTGATCCACGTTTTGTAGCCGGCCATCCTATGGCCGGAAATGAGCAGAAAGGCTTGACAGGTTCTAGTGCTGAACTATTTGACGGGGCTGTCTGGGTTCTCACCCCAACAGTTCACACTGACGATAACACTCTAACTGAGGTACGAAAGATTGTAACCGAATTCGGGGCGCAAGCCATAGTACTTACACCCGAAAAACATGATCGACTAGTGGCTTTGGTGTCTCATGTTCCCATGCTCACAGCAACAACGCTAGTCCGTGTGGCTCGCCGCTGGTCTTCAGAACACCGGGCCGTTTTAAGGCTTGCAGCAGGTGGGTTTCGAGATATGACACGTATAGCGTCAGCAAACTCAGCCATCTGGCCTGGGATCTGCTCAGCTAACAGTACTGCCATAATTGAAGCATTGGAACAACTGATCGACGAGCTGAAAGAACTACGCGGCATTGTCGCTGGCAATGATACCGATGAACTGCTAGCCAGACTTGAAGAAGCTCGTAAGACCCGCTTGAATCTACCTACCACCGCACCTGAGACCTCCAAACTAGTAGAACTGCGCGTCATCATTCCTGACGAAAAAGGTCAATTGGCGAAAATTGCCATGCTGGCTGCCGATCTGGACATCAACATATACGACATACATATCGTGCACTCCGTCGAAGGGCCGCACGGGCTTATCACTATCTTGATTCAGAGCGATTCAGCACCCCAAATGCGTGACAGTCTTATAGAACTCGGATATCGTCCGTTAATCGTCAACTTAGGATGATCTAAACGCAAAGCAATATTTTCGTACTCAGGTGATGGACGACTTCATACCGATCAAACCTTTAACAGCTCCACCTAAGGCTACTATCGAACTGCCAGGCTCTAAAAGTATCACCAACCGTGCTCTGTTATGCGCTGCTTTAGCTTCTGGTACTACTGAAATCAGAGGAGCTTTATTCGCAGATGACACTGAAGCCATGCTGGATGCGATTGCTTGCCTGGGCAGTGATGTTTCAACTGATCCAGCAGCTAAGCAAATAACCATTGAAGGCCTAGACGGAACTATCAAGCCGAAACCGAAAACGATGATAGACGCCCGCATGTCGGGTACTACTAGCAGGTTTCTAGTTGCAGTAGCTGCTACAACAGCAATCCCGATAACAATCGACGGTCATCTTCAGCTACGGTCTCGGCCTTTCAGTGACATTGTGGATGCTTTGCGGAGTCTTAGCGTAGTTGTCGACACAGCACCGCACAATAGTCTTCCTTTGCGGGTACAGGGGCCTTTAAGGTCAGGACAGGTTACTGTGTCTGTTGATCGTTCTAGCCAGTTTTTGTCGGGCTTGATGTTAGCAGCACCACTAGTGCCCGGCGGATTGATTTTTCATCTTGACACAACACCTGTGAGCCGGCCTTACATTGAAATGACCGCACAGGTAATGCGAGCTTTCGCTGCTGAAGTGGAAATAGGGCAAAACTCGATACGCGTAGCTGGCGGTGGTTACAAATCACCAGGAGATTACGTTGTCGAACCTGATGCTTCAGCGGCCTCGTATTTTTGGGCTGCGGCGGCAATCACAGGTGGAAGTATCCAACTGGCCAACCTGTATATGAATTCAATCCAAGGCGACATTGCTTTTGCTTCGGTATTGAAAAAAATGGGTGCCTCGGTGATGACTAATGCATGCAATTCGAGCTCTCAGCAAAATATCACCGTAACCGGGGGTCACTTGAGGGGTATCAATGTCGGGCTTACCGATTTATCCGATACGGTACCCACTCTGGCTGTTGTGGCTGCATTTGCCGAGGGCTCTACCACTGTAGAAGGCGTAGGCTTCATAAGAGACAAAGAGAGTGATCGCATCACTGCTTCAGTTGAAGAATTACGCCGTTGCGGTGTTGCCGCCTATGAACATGTTGACGGTTTTACCGTGTCACCTACGCCTGGACAATGCCCAACCGGGGCGAGAATCAACACTTACAACGACCATCGTATGGCAATGGCTTTTTCGGTATTGGGACTAGTCGTTCCAGGCATCGAAATTG
The DNA here is from genome assembly GCA_028820455.1 of Acidimicrobiaceae bacterium. Lineage (GTDB taxonomy): Bacteria > Actinomycetota > Acidimicrobiia > Acidimicrobiales > Aldehydirespiratoraceae > JAAXHB01. Next base: position 20,668 of record JAPPJC010000053.1, on the reverse strand, counting down.
AAAACCCTGGTTGTGTAGCTAAAACTTTCCCAGATTTTTTCTCTACTTTAGAAAAACTTTACATTGAATAAGTAGTGCTAATGTTGAGAGTAGTCGCTATTGACGGTCCGGCAGGATCGGGCAAAACCACGGTAGCCATAGCATTGGCTGCTCGTTTGGGTTTAGAGTCTCTTAACACTGGTTCCATGTACCGTGCGGTTGCTTTGGCGGTGCTGAAATCAGGAGGCCCCTTGAATGATGAGGCTTTTGTAGTTTCTGTAGTGCGAAACATTTGCATACGTGTAGAAGGTGATCTAGTAGTAGTCGATGATGTTGACGTAACAAAAGAAATACGAAGTGCCGCAGTGAGTAAGGCCGTGAGTGGCGTGTCCGCTGTTGCGGGGGTGCGTACAAGGCTTGTAGCTCTTCAGCAAGATTGGGTTGAAAGGCGAGGTGGAGGAGTGCTTGAAGGGCGCGACATAGGTACAGTGGTTTTCCCTGATGCTGCTTTTAAGTTTTACTTGACTGTTCACCCCGCCGAAGCTGCAAGACGTCGAGCATTGCAAGAAAATGCAGATGCTGATACTGGCGTGTTGGATGATCACTTGGCAGACGGTTCTACTGCTACTAGATCTTTGGAAGAGATCTCAGCTGATCTAGCTCGCAGGAACTACGTCGACACTAACCGCTCAGTTGGCCCTCTTATCGATGCTGAAACTGCGTCTAGGAATGCTTTATTGATCGACACAACCAACCGTACTCGAGAGCAGGTTATTGATTTCATCATCGACCACATGAAATCCAGGCCGGCTTGGGATGCATTCAAAGATGATTATCTACCGACAAAGCTACCGATATATGAAGAATCGTAGACATAAAGAACGCGAGTGGATCACAACAGCCCGTCGTCACAGCCGGATTCGTGTGGGAAGTATTGTTTATCGTTTGCTATGGGTGACATTTCGGCCGGTTTTTAAGCTGTTATTCCGATTCCGTGTGGAAGGTAGTACCAACTTACCATCTGAGCCGTTCATACTTGCACCTGTGCATCGTTCATACCTAGACACACCTGTTGTTGCTATGATCACACGACGTCCTATGCGTTTTATGGCTAGAAAAAGCTTGTGGGATATAAAACTTCTAGGATTTTTTGTCTCACTTCTAGGTGGGTTTCCGGTAGATCGCGCCAAAGGCGATCTTAAAGCACTCAGAACAGCCATGAACGTGTTGACTAACGGTGAGTCACTGGTAGTGTTCCCTGAGGGTACTTGCAGGCCTGACACCAGATTACAGCGTGCTCACCTGCGTGACGGTCTAATGTTCATAGCATCACGTGCAAATACACCGATAGTGCCAGTTGGGTTGGGAGGAACAGCCAAAGCTCTACCAATCGGATCCATAGTGCCTCGCCCTGCGCGTATTGTTGTTGTGATAGGCCATCCCATATACCCACTACCAAAACAGAATAAACAAGTACCGCGCAAACAATTGACCACTCTAACCGACGTATTGTTCGCTGAACTTGAAAAGCTCTATATAAGAGCTCGTACCTTGGCTGGCGAAGAGCCATTGCGAGGAGAGATGGCATCTTCTCGAACTTCCTCTCGCTGTTCGTCGACTAAGTTGCTGTCTTCTTCGTCTAGGAAGCTCAAAACTTGGCTAGCATCCATCGTGCGATCGTTCAAGCGAGGGCGGCAATCGTAGTCGAGTCCAAAAGTCACTCCGATAGAGTCAATGGCATTTACTAAGGCACGTAAATTACGCGGCAGAGGAAAATAGACGGTCTCATTGTTTAGCCGTACTTCCTTTACGCCTTGGGTTGGAGCCAAAGTATCGATAACTGCTCTTACTTGTTCTTCTGGAGCGGAGGCTCCAGCGGTCACACCGATCGTGCCATGTAAATCGTTTGGCACTTCTTCAGCATTGTTCACACGATACACACGCGGACAACCAGTTTCTTCTGCTCTAGCTACCAAAGAACAGGTATTGGAAGAGTTAGCTGACCCGATAACTATTATTGCGTCACAATAGGGGGCTATGTTTATCAGAGCAGATTGCCGATTAGTCGTAGCGAAACAGAGATCACTACGAGATGGCTGCCAGAGATTTTCAACTTTATCCTCAGCGGCTGATAGCACGCCCTCCCAATCACTTTGCGACAAAGTCGTCTGAGTCAGAATAGCAACAGGCTCTGAAAAGGAAGGCAAAGCTTCTACGTCTTCAACCGAATCCACCCGGTGAATAACCTCAGGTGCCACAGCCATCGTACCAACGGCTTCTTCATGATTTTCATGGCCCACGTATATTATCTGATATCCTTTGTTGGCTCGAGTTTTAACCTCGTGATGCACCTTGGTTACTAAAGGGCAAACCGCATCCACCAAATAACTGCCACGTTCTTCGGCGGTGGCAATCACTTCGGGAGCCGATCCATGTGCAGATAACATGATAGGCATACCTTCGGGAACTTCATCTATGTCATTGACGAAGACAACCCCAATATTCTCAAAGCGTTCTACTACGATTTTGTTGTGCACAATCTCGTGATAGCAGTAAACCGGCGGCTCAAAGGCTTGCACCATCCAAGCAAGAGCTTTGATTGCCATCTCGACACCCGCGCAAAAGCTACGCGGTGCGGCAAGTAACACTGAGTCGACCATAACTACCTCTAGTAGTAGCTTAGTGTCAATAAAAGAAATGTCGGCTTCTATATCAAGAAACAACAAAGACACTTTCAGATACTGCAACCTGTAGGCTACGTTTTCTGCCAGGCAGAGCCGGAGCGATCATATAATCGATACGCATTCTAGCTGTCACAGTGATCTTCCAGCGGTTCTCTGCGTCAAGAACCACCGAAACAGACTCGACTGAAGCTGCTGGTAATGGCCCGGTTGCTATGGCTGTCTCGGCTAAACTGTGTGCAACATCGAGATCGAACGTTATGTTTCCTGTGCTGCGTAACATGTGAATATCAATAGCCCCTAGAACATCATTCGCTGCTGAGGCAGCTACAGCTCTTAGTTCTTGTGTTCGCACGTGCACTAAACCGAAGTCAAGCACAATAGCTGCAAGAACTAAAACCACGATCACAGAGGTAGGAAAAAGCAGTAAGACAGTACCGCGGTCATTTGCATTGAATCTATCTAGCACTGCGCAATCCCATCCAATCCTGATCGAAATGGGTCTATCACTTCAGTGAAGGTTGAAGTGACAGGTTGCAAACTTCCGAATCCTCCAATAAAAGGAACCGCAACAGTAGGCAAATCGTAGGACACTGTAACAGTCACCCTGCCACAACGGCGATACAGGCCATCGACAACCGGAGAATTCACTGTAGCTCTGTGGCCACCTCGACCATATGAATCCAAAGTTTCCAATGCTTGCTGTATCGCAGCAATATTTGCCGCGTTTTCGCCGTTTGTCTCCACGTAAGCTCTGACCGCTTCACGAGCAGCTGAGGTGACTGCTAGTTTGGCGTCGATAACCCCCCAAGCATTTACTATTATCAGCGTGACTGAAACAAATATCAAGAAACCAAAAGATAGGACTTCGATGCCTCCAACCTGCCCACTGTCTTTGCCAACCCGCCCACTGTCTTCAGAGATTTGATTGCTGGATCTACCGGACATCCTCAACCCGCATTTCGATGATTCTGTTCAATCGGTTAAGCCCGATAAGTCTTTGCAATTTCTCCGGCAAAATCGTGGGATGTTCAGCCGTCACTTTCAGTTTCACTTTGTCATTATCGTTGCAGACCCACGTTAGGTCCGCAGAGCCATGATGCCGATAATCACCCAGCAGCTGCCAAAACATATCCTCGGCTGTTTTTGTAGCTTCACAACGGTTACTGACACTGTCATAACCTGCTACGATCCTGGTTGCACTAACTGCAGCACTAGTAACAACTGTGGTAGCATACAAGTTGAACAATATTTGTACAGCGGCAATCAAAAGAAGCAGAAATACGGTTACTCCTGCAAGCATCCCAAACAAACCGGAGCCCTGATCCGTTATCTGTGGTATGGCAGGCATACGGTTGGCGCGAAATCCCATTATTTGCCATCTTCAGTCCCTATAATCTGGATTTGTTCTCTAATGCTTGTTTCAGCACTACCCCAAATATTGTCGAATGCCACCCACATGGCTGCTCCTAGAAAAGCTACAATCAGCACTGCTATTGCAGTCGATATGATTCCTTCGCCTCTGTCGCTGCGCCACAAGCTTGACTTGGAATTCTGCTTTATCGTGTATTGTGGACTACGATGATTTTCATAACTTCGTGTAAGCATATATATCTCCTATATCTCCTTTCAAATGAACGACCTTTACTGTGCCGGTAAAATTGCTGCGGATTATCATTGGGGTTTCACGCTAGAACTGTGTGAATATCTCAAGTTTTCCTGGTGCAATGTCTACCTGAAGCACTACTGCGTATCTTGACGAGTTGATGGCTGGTTGTTGCATTCAACCAGCAATTTCCGACACTGCAATTGAGTGTGATCATCTACATTGAAAACAAAGTCAGCGCGTCGATGAAAGGTACACCCATAAGCATCACACCAGGTACTAGCGTTGCTGCTGTTACTGGTATCCACACTTGCTGACACCGACGTTCTATTGCCTCGATGAGCTCACGTTGTGTTTCTTTATGCATAGCACGCGCCTCTTCGCTGATCAATTTTCCAAGATTAGCTGCTTCGCTGTTAAGCGATAAGACTGACACCAGTTTGTATAAAGGATCAATATCGGCTTTTTTAGCCCATTCTCGCAATGCTTCTACCTCACTGAGTCCTTGGCGGATTCGTATCATTACACGTTTTAGATCAGCAGCGCAAATCCCTGTACCCCGCCTGCTGATTCTTTCCAAAGAAGAACCCAAAGACCATCCAGCCGAAAGTAACATTGCTATCTGCTCGGTAACTACAGGCAGTTCCATGCGCAACCTTTGCTGCCAATGCTTGGAAGCAGATATAGAACGTTGCTCCAACACGAGGAAAGCCAATATAGGGGTTCCAAATATGGCAGCTACCGCGATGATGACTGGCAAGCTGACGAGTACGCTTACAATTACCGCTAAACCGAAAGATGCCGCTGCCCATCCCACTTGACGTACTCTATAGCCAGCAACACCGATGGGGGAGTGGATACGTTCCAGCCGTACACTTAGCTCCTCACTAACCCGCAAAGCAGAAGACAGGCGTTCGCCTATGGCATGCGATAACGGCACTATGACTTCCCTGAACGAACCAACAGATAGAATGCCTGTACTGCTACGTCCTCCCTGCATGGGAGTATACCCTTTGAGTCGTTCTGCCAGCCCTATACGCTGGAACCAACGAAAATCAGAAAAAACCAAGGTAAAACCCAGGAAACACAAAGCGAACAGTCCGTAGAGTTCACGAATCATCGTGGATCACCTGTTTGCTGATGTTGGGGCCCATGATTGATTTCAAGTTCCCGTAGAGTTCACGAATCATCGTGGATCACCTGTTTGCATTTTTTGCTTTTTAACAGCATCTATTCTTGCTTCTTATGCACTGATTTTTCGACTTGTCTGTCGCTGATCCCTGCCTGAGTATCTGGAGTGCTTGTTTTATTGAAGAACCGTTGTTCAAACAAAAGCCCGCTGCTTCAAAGTTGATGATTTGTTCAGAACTATCTTCAACACCTGCACTCAATTATAACATATCAACCGTAGATTATGTACTATATAATATATTTGAATGATTTTTAAATTATTATAAGTTATTTTCAATTAATAAAATTAGTTCTCAAAATTCGAAATAGCGAGTTGGGCTACGGCAGGCATTTGTGCTCTATTGTTTGAATACTCTTTTCGGTTCGGGCAAACGCATAATACGTCCAGCCCAAAACCAGCACCCGACAATCAGAAAAAGTGCTGCTAAAACAACCAGCTGGCCTGTAGGGCTTTGATAGGCATTTCTGCCGCTACCAATGGACATGCCGGCTACTGCCATACCCAAAGGAACAAACAACACGAACATTCGAGCGAATCTGGCTCCTGCCTGACGAGATCTAGCATCTTTGCGGCCTTGTACCTCCTGACGCCTATCTTCAGCTAACGTTTCAAGGCGACTATCCAAATCACTCCCACCAAGTTCATGAGCTATCAGCAGGGTCTCGCAGGCAACATCCGCTGTGGAATCAGCTAGCAAATCCTTTAAAACCGCTAGTGTGCTTTTTAGATCAGTAGTAAGCAGCCACTCTCTGTGAGCTGTCTCAAAAGCTGACCGAAGTTCTTCTGTGCTTCTGCTGCCGACCTCAAATAGGGCTTGAGGTATACTACGCCCCATTGAACTTGTTTGTATGCGGATTTCTTCAATTATCTGCGGCCAGGCTTCTAACGCTTTCCTTCTCCGTTCAATACGGCGAGACCTATAACCTGCCACCGGGAATGAAACAGCAAAAACAGCGACAACTGTAGACACTAAAAAACTGCCGAAGATTACATAAGCACTGAGCCCAGCACTTACAGCTAGCACGCAAACTACCGATATGAATTCTTTATAGTTGACTTTTTCAAGCCCAGCCTGAACGAGCCAGGTGTTGATGTCGAAACGAAATCGCGGTGATGATACTTGATTTTTCGGGCCGATACCAAAACCATTCCAGTTATACGACAGTGCGGTATACACCCAATGAGTGCCTACAGCAGCAAGCAACGCTGCTACGAGAGCACCTATCACAGTTGTGATCCTGCTTTTAGACCTGTTCTCGCATTCAAGGGTTCTGAGTCTGGTTTGTCACCCTGAAGAACTGATCGCATATCAATGCCCTCGACAGCTAGTGCAGCTGTAACTCTGACGGGTATTAATCCTGTCCATTGCAGTGTTTTATCCGTGTGAGAACGTGAAAAGACTTCTGTCACTGTGAAGTTGATACTGTCAGTTGTGCCTGTCAGATCTTCAACACAAATGATGCCGGACACTTGCGGCCCAGTAGAAGTGCGGATACTGTGTACTACCACATCGACAGCCTCACTCACAAGACTGTTCAATGCGGACATAGGCAACTCATTGGAGGTGTCTGACAGTTGACAGATGAATCTGAGACGGGTAAGAGCTTGCCGGGCTGATCCAGCATGTATTGTGGTGTATCCTTTCACACCTGAAGACAAAGTAAGAAGCAACGGTAGAGCTTCCCGGTCTCGTACTTCGCCGACGATGGCGATATCAGGAGCCATACGCAGAAATCCAGCTACAAGACGACGTAAATCGATGCCTGGCCTGTCTGGACGGGCAGCTCGAGTCTGCATGCCCGCCACATTGGCCAATGGTATGTCGGCTTCGAATACTTCTTCTGCTACAACCACACGTAACGAAGGGTCCAGCTCAGCACAACAGCAGTTCAGCATTGTAGTTTTACCAGAGCCTGGAGCACCAGCAAAAATTATGGTTTGACGAGCTTTAACACATGATCGCAAGAAAGCGGCAGCGGACTTGTTAAGCGTACCCCGTTCAACAAGCTCATCAAGGCTGCGGAATGCCACTCCAGTGAATTTACGAATGTTGACCATCATGTGGCCGCCGCGGGCGATATCACCATGGATGATATGCAAGCGAGCTCCGTTATCCAGTTGGGCATCCTGAAGCCCTTCAGCAGGGTCGAGTTTGCGATGAGCACCCGAGGCATCATCAAGAACTTTTGTGAGGATTCTGACCACATGCTCATCGTTATGGAAAACTTCCTGGTGATAGCCACTCGGACCGCGGTGGCGTTTCACAAAAATAGCATCTGGACGGTTGATCATGATTTCCCAAACATCATCATCCTCGATGAGCGGGCCCAGAGGCCCATAACCCGTCAAATTACGCATAGCCCGTTCGGCTATCAATTCTGTATCGGTGATCCGCAAGGGCCTGATACCACGTCTAAAATCATCATTCCATTTTCTGATCTCCTGTTCAACAAGTTCAGAGAGTATTTCAGCAGCTGCTTCGTCGTCTAGATTGACTGAAATGCGGCGCGCACGTGCTTGTACTAGCTGCTCGATCTCTTCTAGTGGTGTAAGATTGTCGGCCATTCTCTTTTCGTGTTCTGATAATTGATTCTGGTATTGTTCGCACTCACAATTAATTCTGACATTTGAGGTGTGCTAGCTGTGTTGCCACAGACGCACTCAACAATTGACATAGAAATGCAGGCAGTCGAATCCCGTCACGCAGTGTCGACTCCACACTCCGATGAGCAGGCACAAACACGGGTTCAGGAGTATTTTGAGCATCAGTATTATCGAGCATTTCAGCCAGAGTTGTCTTCAAAGAGGACCGGATACGCGGACTTTTGGAAACTTGGTTTATGACTGGCAAAAGACGGTCACAACTGACACCTTTATCGACCAAGCAAAAAATTGTGCGAACTAAAGCATGCAAACTCAGCATGTCCGCAGCACCCACAACGACAACTAAGTCACTGCGTCCTATCGCACTGCGTGCTAGACGGTTACGCTCTTCAATGTCATTTGAGCCAGTGTCAGACTGACCTTCAAGATCTGCGTCTGTGTCAGCCACCACGAAACGATATGTTCGGATTAGGCCATTCAAAGCGATTTCCAGAGGACGCTGTTTTATCGTTGTCCAATCGAGATGACGGCGTAAACCTAATAGAAGATGATAACCACGTCCAACCGGTTCAAAGAATAGATGCCTCAATCTATCATGGCCTTGCCAGCCAGCATGACATGACTCAACAAGCTCTTGTAACCCGGGTATGATGTCACGTGAATCGTGGATTACTGCTTGATCGGCATTGAGAGCTAAATCGGCCAACAACACCAATCCTTGATTGGAAGCTTTCGAAGCAAGGCCCTGAGCAAGTGCCACAGCTAGCAACGATGCTCCAGAACCACCAATCCCGGTAACAGAGATGAAACTTCCTTGCCACGTGGTTGAAGACTCAGAATTATTCAAACTAGCAAGGCTTGCTGTGATGTCCAGTACTTTGGCGTGAGTCTGCAATAAAGCTACTAGATTTCCGTGTTTGAAGTTTTGTGGTAGCTGTGCAATGACTCCAAGATCAACGCATTGCTGCTCAGGTAGCTCGCCAATAAGGATAACTTCACAACCGTAATCATTGGCCTCATACACTAGAGAAGTGTTCAAGCCGACTACATGAGCATCTACTAGCAAAGCAGAATAAGTTTCGCCAAGCGCAAAACGTGATCGCATCTCGGCGATGGATATACATTTCACGAAATCAACTGGAATGACTCCTGCGGTTGACCAACGCGCCAGATCGAAAAACCATCTCGATTGTGGGGGTGCAACCCCAGCGATTCGCCAGCGATCACTCACCCGCAACACTTTCCAGGTCTGAGTTTACCAATATGTCAGCTGTTGACAGATAATCAGGATAAGTCTGAGTGGCTGCTCGAGTAGTTCTCACCACAGTCACATCACCCTGTTGAACAAGATGTGTTAAACTCATCGCAGTAACTGCGTTGTCAAGTGCTAAAGTCAGTGTCCCACTTCCTGAAGCATTATTTTCAGTAGACCATTTCAAGGTGATCGCATCTTCAACGCCTACAACAGTAATCGCATCATTTTCATGGCGTAATGTGATAAGTACTGTCACCAAATCACCCGCTACGATACGATCAACGATACGATCACGAGCAACCGGTAACGAAAGTTCATGAATAGCTGCAACTGCAACACCATCAATATTCGTGGCAGCTATCAAGTCACGCGTTGTGACAACATCGCCTGCTAGCAGATCGCGTGTGGCTACCGCGCCGTCTACCCCGACTATCGAAGAAACCGCATTGGCAGCGACCTCGTATGGAAGCATCATTGGTAGAAACGTCACATCATCCAAACCAACCATTTCACCAGCCTCAACTGCCCTGGAAGCTACCAAATAGTAAGTATCAGGTACACCATCGTTGTGACGAGCTAATGTAAAAGCCCCAACAGCAGAAAGAGTAACAAAAAGAGCCCCGATTACTGCCCGACCGCTAGGCAATCCGCGCCTAGGTGTTAGTATCTTGGTATTATTGACAGACTCATCTGGGTATCTATCCTTTTTTTCCGTTGATGACATATAATTTCCTTGCAGAATAGTATGGATGTTCTGTCACTTCAGTAAGTTATAATGCAAACTATAAACATATGATACAATAGAAAGGTATTATAATGGATGAAAATAATTTAGAAAACCATGAAACATCATCAGGCGATGATTTTTCTGAAGATTCTGAGAATACGGAATGGTTGGGCACAACCGCAGCTGCTCAGCGGCTGGGAATCACAACACGTACCCTCTACCGCTTTATCGACGAAGGTCAGGTAGCGGCTTATCGCTTAGGCAGAGTAATACGTGTCAAAACGAAAGACGTTGATGGTTTTATAGAATCGTGTAAGATTGAACCCGGAACGATCGGTCATCTGTATCCGCCTGTCAACCCTACCAAATCGAACACTACTGTTTGAGCTGATCTAGCCATCACAAAAACACGGGCCCGCATAGACCCGCTAGTCCAGTATTAGCAAGGTAAAGGGCAAGATACTTGAAAGAGACAGGAAAAGCAGACGCGAGAGGAGAAGGATTTTGCGATCAAGTCGTTATTGATTTGAGCTGTTCTTGGATTGTGGTCGGGGTGATCCTGCTCACTCTTAATCTATGTTGCGGTATCGGACTTCTACAATAAGAACTTCCCGCTTATCTGCTTCAACGGGTTGTCGTCACCTTTCCTCTTTGGCGATGTTTAGCCAAGGCTTCTGCGTCCCTGCACATCTATCTTCAATAATCGCCACCTTTCAACGGGTTGTCGTCACCTTTCCTCTTTGATGGAGTGCTATTGTCCGCGACACATGGCTATGAAGCCCTGGGTGTCTGTGGTGACATTGATTGAACGACGAGACACCGAAATCAACACCGAAATCGCTGAACTAGACACAAAAATCGAACGACTGGGCATCAAGGTCGGCACTGGATTCAAGGATTTGAGTAGCGAATTCAAAGACATGAAACGTCCGTTCGTTGTGGAAGATGCGCCAGCTTGGGCTCCGAAACTGCGATTCCGTTCCAGAAACCCCACCCTCACCGGCTATCCAGTCGGCTTCAACAGAAACCCCACCCTCACCGACAGACAACAGGCCCAGCTATCTGCGACGCACCAGACAGCCGCTGAAGCACTCACTGGATAAGACCCAGAACTGACCACCCGCACAACCTTCCGGTGACCTCGTGCTCCAAACTCTATTGGTTTTCCATGCTACTAGAGAAGCGCACCGAAGTCCGAGTCTGTGGTAACCACTGAATAGCCATGTTCGGTGTTGGATGCAACCTCCACGGTTCCCATGGTCAGGCTAGGGCGGTTTCGAACGCGGCGATGTTGCGTTTCTCGGGATCGAACACCACGCCTATGAGATATACCGGTTCTTCTGTGCTTCGATACTTGTCGGGATAGCCGCGCTCGCGCATCTGCTCCAGCGGCTGCACCGGTGGCGACGCTCCCGCTCCTGCGACTTTGAACTCGAACAGGAACACGCTCCCGGCGTAGCACACCGCCATGTCCAGGCGACCGTGACTGCTGCTGTCCTCCACTTTGATGTCGAACCCCTGTGCAGCGAAGTATGAGTAGAACACACTGGCGTAATACCCCTCGAATCTTGTGATGGTGTTGTTGGTGTACCACTCGTAGGGGATACTAGCGTACAGTCTGTGCAGCAAGCCCCGTATGCCCCCGAGGTCGCCGTCTCGCAGCAGTTGCGGCAGGTTGCTGCGATCGAGGTGCTCAAGGGAGTGGTCTTGGGCCAGCTGGCGAAACAGCACACGGTTGAGACTCATGCGTACCTCCAGGTTGGGGTAGTCCAGCCGGTACAACGGCAGCACAGCACCCCGGTTCTCTTCGCCGACTACGGTGAGGTACCCGGTCTGGAACAGCAGTGCCTCAACGGCGATGTAGTCTATGTCGAACGTGGACAGCAGATCTTCGCCGGCGACTATATCACCTAGAGACACTGTGGAGACTCCGCGTTCGATGAGTGTATCGACCAGGAACTTGGGAGTGCCGGTTTCGGACCAGTACGCCCCGAATCTGCGTTTGCGAAACAGCAGCAGCACGTCGTAGGGGTTGTACACCTTCTCGCTGCCGAGCCAGCTGTAGCCGTTGTACCATTCGCGGATGCGGTCGCGGTCCAGCCCGTGCAGCTCAGTTGCGAACACCGTGTCCAAGTCGTCGTCGGTGTAGCCGCAGATCGACGAGAACTCCGACTCCAGGGTGATGTCGATGAGATTGTTCAACCCCGAGAACAGGCTCACTTTGGAGAACTTACTCACTCCCGTGAGGAGCGCGAACCGCACATGCTCGTCCGAGTCCTTGATCACCGCGTAGAACCCCCGAAGGAAATCACGATTCGCACGCGCTGTGTCGGGGTCTCCGATGGCATCCAGGATCGGCTTGTCGTACTCGTCCACCAGCACCACCACACGACGCCCCCAACGGCGGTGCAGTTCAGCCAACAGACGGCGGAAACGGCCCGGCAGCGCGACCGCTTCGCATCCCAACCCAGCGTCGTGCACACCCGCTTCGGACTCGATCCTCTCCAACTGGGCCAGCAGATCAGTCGACAGTCCCACCCGTTCAGTGAAATATCCGCTGCCAAAACTCAAACACACCACAGGACGTGGTGCAGACCAGTCCCACCGGTCGTGGATCGTGAGCCCTTCGAACAGTTCCCTGCTGCACTCGAACGCTTCCTTGATCGTATCCAAGAACAGGCTCTTGCCGAAACGGCGCGGCCGCGACAGGAAATAGCTCTTGCCTTCGTTCGCGAGGCGTTCGATATAGGTGGTCTTGTCCACGTAGTAGCAGCCCGACTCGCGCACCTCGCGGAAAGTCTGAATCGAGATCGGTAGCCTGAGCTTTTGCTGTTCCTTTCCCTGCCACACGACGCCCATCCTACACTTGATCCGCTTGATTGCCGCCTCCTGGGCGAGGAGGACTTCGCAGACACGACCAAGACGCTCAACCCATCGACCAACTCCTGCCTTGTGGAGCTAAGAGGTCGTGCCCGTGCCCATACACTCCAGATCCACCTTGCTTTAGGAGGCTTCCGTCTGACGGACGTGGGTACTGTCCGTATCGACGAGCTGTGGCTGCGAGACGGCCTGTCCGAATCTTTCCTCGCTGCCAGTGACAGAGCATCTGGCCCCTGACGCGACGATTACATCTCCACATTCCTGGAACGAGACGGCGAAGCGATGTTAGCGCAGCTTCTCGAATCTTTACATCTCCACATTCCTGGAACGAAACCTCGCCGGTCTGGGGTTCCTCTACCCGGCAGCGACAATGCGGGATTTTGGACGATGCTGGCGCACTGCCACGGTCAGAGGTGGAACGGTGCTGCGATAGCCCGGTCGATCGGCGTGTCGGTTTCCACTGTGCAGTGCTATGTCGATGTTCTGAGCGACGCCTTGGTTGTGCGCCAGTTTCCGCTTTGGCATGCGAACATCGCCAAGTGCCGGGCCAGATCGCTTCTCTTCTACTTGCGAGATTCGGGGCTGCTGCATCGACTCCTCGGGATAAGTACGATGCGCAATCTACAGAGCCCCCTTCCCGAAGTGAACTCAAACCTCATATCCGAGACTCTACTATCATCCGGCCAACCACCCAAGCCTCACATTCGAATGACTGTCAGCCACGCCCTTCAATGCGATTGCAGTATGGTCATGCCATCACGAATGCGGGCGGGGAGAGGGGATAACATAACCAAGTTGAATGCATCACGTCTGGATGGGCGAGGTTGGCGAAGACTTCGCCGAAGCGTAGACACCATGTGATATCATCTCTGGTTCCTGGCAGCAATGCGAATCTCGGTCGTGTTCGATATTGTGCACTTCGATTGGGGTCGAAATCAAGATGTTATAATAGGTTTAATGGATGACCTTGAAATGCCAAGTCCTCAACAGAAATGCCAAGTCCACTATAAAGCTGCATGATCAACCGACCTCAAATGGAAACCCTCTGACTGGATCATCTTGAAATGCCCGGAGATAGAGATGCAGTCGTGCGAAATGTTAAAACCACCACACGAACACGAACATCCGAAATCACCAACCCGATCTGGACACTCGCATGTAGCAGAGGGATCAGCAGAAGACAGTATCTGAAGTTACTCTCCACGGGAGGTGCTGCTGCTGTGTTGGCAGCTTGTAGCGGTGAGACGCTACCCGATCCGACGGCGGCAGCAGAGAAAGCCTCCGTCTCGAACACGACAGCAGCGGAGGGACAGGCCTGGTTCAAGGATTCGGATCCGTTCATTGTGCGCTCTGGGGGTCTGGAGGCTCGGCTTGAGAACATGCAAGGCGTAACAACTCCTAACAGGCTGTTCTTCGTACGCAACAACTCCAAGAGCATCGGCCTGGACACAGAGGCCTGGCGTCTGTCAGTACAGGGAGATGCGGTGTCGAATCCGTTGGAGATGTCCTATGAAGACCTGCGGAACATGCCCAGCAAAACTGTGATCGCTTATTTGGAATGCGCTGGCAATCAGCGCGCCATGTTCAAACTAGTCAACGGTCGAACAGCCACCGGCACACAATGGGAACGGGGAGCTGTGAGCAACGGTGAATGGACAGGTGTGTCTTTGTGGAATGTGCTCGAGCTGGCAGGGATAACCTCCGAGGCTATCAGCGTGCTGCTAGTCGGTTTGGACAAAGACTCACCCGAAGGGGGGTTCCGACGTGTGATACCGATCGATAAAGCGATGCACCCCGACACTTTGCTGGCATATTCCCTCAACGGTGAAACCCTACCTGAAGACCACGGTTTCCCTCTGCGTGCTGTGGTACCGGGATGGGTCGGAAGTTCCTGGATCAAATGGGTAGGACGAATAGTCGTGTCTTCAGAACAACTCTGGACACGCAACAATACGACATCTTACGTACTGGCCGGTGACAACTACCCCTCAGAAGGTCGAGCCGACGGTACGGTGATCACCACACAAGTGATAAAGAGTGCCCTGGCCTTGCCCTGGCCGACACAACTAACAGCTGGAAGTCACCGCATCCACGGTTTCGCCCATTCCCCGCACCCGATCACCGAAGTCGAATGGAGCGACAACTCGGGAGCAACCTGGAACCTAGCAGACCTGCACAAACCGCTACACCAGCACTCATGGACACGCTTCGAGTTCACTTGGGTGGCCACCCTAGGAGAGCACACGCTGACAACCCGCGCCACAGACACAACGGGTAACACCCAACCGGATTTCATCCCCTTCAACCGTAAAGGCTACCTCTTCAACCAACCACTACCGCACCCACTGACAGTCACCTAAAAAGGTTTGTTGACTGATGACCGGTCAACAGGAAGAAGTTCAGCCGCCGACGAAGCCACCGATGGCTTCGTCGATGTCACCGACAATGTCACCAGTTGCAGACCATGCCTGCGAACAAGCCCTCAGCGTGCAGTTTGTAATGGCAGTACAGAAGACTCCGAGCCCAATTTGAACGACAGCCTGAAATGGTACATTCATGTGAAAAACCACCAAGCCAACGCCGATATGATCAACCGATGACATCCGCTAGAGAAGTGCAAAGATAAAGGCTAGTAAGGCTCCAAGTAAGTGCAAAGAATCAGTGACAACGAGTAGTATCACTGCGCCAACAGCTCCGAGAACGAACAGTATAAGTGCGGGGTTTGGCGAATATGGAGGTTGTGAAGCGTTGCCAGGCAGAGTTTCATGCCTAGTCTCGCGTCGACGGGGAGAACGAGACTCAGTCCATTCTGTGCCGTCCCAGTAACGCCATTGCCTGTTGTCTTGGGGATCTGCATACCATCCCGGCTGCCACGCAGATGCTGATGATCGCAAGGCGCGATCGCTGGTTGGATCCACAGTTGTTGTGGGTGTGTTTGCGGGTCTTGTTGTGGCGAAGTCTGTATTTGCGGATGAGGATGCGGTAGAGTGCGAGGATGTCTTTGGGTTGGGCTCTTTTGTTGTTTTCGGCTTGGGGGATTCTGTTGTGGGTGTGGTGAGGTGTGAGAATGCGGGTTTAGGTGGTGGGTCGCGGTCTTGGGATAGACTCGGTAGTCTGATCGGAGCCAGGTCGGGGAATTGAGGGTCACGTGGCTCGTAGTGGTTGGTCCACCTACCACCATCCCAGTAACGCCACTGTTTAGAGTTCTTAGGGTCTACATACCATCCCGGCGATTTTTTCGAATTGCCCATTTCCAGGTCACCACTAAGAGGTTAGAATCCCAGACAGTATTCAGGGTGGGCTATCGACACGAACAAAGCCAGACCATCGTCAGATCCAGCGGAGGCAAGTTCAGTCATCTGTCGTCTTTCTCTCAGTTGCATATTTTAGCGAACAAGCTGCACATTTTGGTTGGCAACCATTCAAAATATCCAACTCCCACCCGAAACAGCGATCTTACAATGTTGCTCTCACACATTCCGTCTGGTAACCGCCTGAAATATCCAACCTAACAGGCTTGACAGAGCTGTTGATTTTAACGATGGGATCGCCGATAGAACATTCCAATCGTCGCGCTAGCCAGAACGATGGTGACGAAAAGGAACGGCTCGAACCACAAGCTGATGAAGATTATCGAGGCACAAATTGCAACTGCTATTCTCTCGCTAGGCTTCAGAGATTGCCACCATTGGACAAACCCCTGCGGTGTTCTCCAGTTTAGGGTTTTCTTGATTGCGGCGGATTGGGAACTACCAGGCGGAGTTTCATGCTCAGCCTCATGTGATTGTTGGGGAGAACGAGATTCAACCCATTCTGAGCCATTCCAGTAAAGCCATTGGCTGCCATCTTGCGTGTCTGCATGCCATCCTGGTTGTTTGTGGGTTTCTGATGGTACTGAAGACGTGGTCGTTTTCGGGACAACAGTCGATGAAGCTGCTTTTGTGGCAAGAGGTGTTTCAGAAGGTGTTGCTTTTGTGGTTGGTGGTCCTGTTTTCGGTTTGGCTTCTTTTGTTGCTTTTACGGGGTATGGGGGTGAGGATGTCGTGGTCTTATTGTTTTCGGTCTTTTGGGGTGAGGTTCTGGGTTTAGGTGGTGGGTCGCGGTCTTGGGATAGACTCGGTAGTCTGATCGGAGCCAGGTCGGGGAATTGAGGGTCACGTGGCTCGTAGTGGTTGGTCCACCTACCACCATCCCAGTAACGCCACTGTTTAGAGTTCTTAGGGTCTACATACCATCCCGGTGGTCTTTTGTTTGAATCACGCATATTTGTTCCGGCCTGTTATCGGCTAGGATTCTGGATCTTTGTCGGCTAGGTCGTCAGCTCACCGACACCCGTGAAAGCCAAACCATCTTCGGTTTCAACGGCTATCAGTTCGGATACTTTACTGGCAGCTGATGTTGTAAGAGTGGTCACAGTACCAAGATAGCATGGCTATGTGGTTGTTACGCGATTTCAGATGCTATGACCCCATCTTAGGAAGTGCATTCTCCGCTGCCGGAAGAAGACGTTATGAATCTGTTGTAAGGGTGAGGTGTCGCTGTCTTATTGCAAACGTGTAGGGGACTGTATAGTCTTGACCTTACTACATCATCCCGGTGCCTGTCATTGAATCAGATCATCCTCTTTTCCCGAGTCTACTGTAAAAGCAGTCTCGGAATAAGCGGCGTAACATAAGCTTGTAGGTTCTGTCGCCCAGCCACTTCTTTGTAAACATCAAAGGTCGTGGCATCGCTCCTTTGGCGTACCTCCGACGGGGCTTATCGGTGGTCGCGGCTTCGACATACACCTCGGCGAGCACTTTGGAGTCGGTGCCGCGAGCCGCGACATTCGGGTCGTCGCCCATCTTGATGTACGATTCTCACAGAGCTCTGTACGCGGTGTCCTCGCAGTCATACTTTTTCAGCTGGGCACTGAATACTTCGTAGAAATCGGTTTTCACGACACCCGATTCAATCAGAACGACTTGGATGTTGAAGGGCGCGACCTCAATGCGCAGACAATCCGACCAGACCTCGAGGGCATGTTTGGTCGCATGGTACCAGGCTCCCAAAGGAAAAAAGATTTTACCTCCCATAGACGAATTGTTGCTTAAAGGAGACGAAGATTTTAACTGCTACTTGATGTAGTCATATCAGGCTTCTTGTAGACTACACTTCTGGTTGTCAACAATCAAGCGGCGGCCATCAAGCACCTATTTCGCAATCCTCCTCTGGCCTTGACCCTGCTGGAGGTCCGCTACCCCTCCCGTCGGATATGCGGTTACAGCAGTGGCAGGGAATAGTGCAATATAGCACAGCTGATCCTACTATAACTTTGGCAGTCCGATATGGGGCCGCAAGATGGCTACGCCGTCAATCTCAAAGGTGCTACTCGTCGCAACAATCCACCTTCACCTGGATGTTTCTTTTTGTTGGATTCTGATTCCTCATGGTGTGACGAAGACGAGATTCCCGAGTGTGACGCGAAATGGATTTTAGAATGTTGCGATCGTTTGCATTCTCAAGTCAGCGAGTTCTTCACAACCGCTGTGATGGACAAGCCGCGCAACGGAAGTGTTCAACTGCCGAGCGGTTCTAGGTCAGCGTCAAAACACCAGCGCAAGTGGCGTGATCGCTACACATCCGGGTGTACGTGACCGGCCAGGCGAACTTGTTCATGTAGACTTCAAAAAACTAGCTTCTATTCCAGATGGTGGAGGCTGGAGAGTCCACGGACGCGGCGATACAAACCCCCGACAGCGTGTCGGATACGTTTACACCCCACAGCACTGTCAACAGGTCACAGTCGGGTCGCTTACTCGCAGAGTTCTCGTAGATGACATAGGCCGCACCCCCAGCAGAAATCCCTGCAAACGAGTCCACGACTGGTTTGCGAAACGCGGTGTGACCATCAAGCAGGTACTCACCGAAAACGGTGGCTGCTACCGCAGCCACCAGTGGTGTGAAGCCATGCGAATCACCGGCACAAGCGTACCCGGCTTTATCGTCCACAAGACCAACGGCAAAGTCGAACGCTTCCACCGGACTTTGCTCGAAGAATAAGCCTACACACGAAACTGGGCCTCACAAACACAACACACAACAACCCACAAAAGCTTCCAACACTACTACAATCACCACAAAACCTACAACACACTCAAAAGGGCCACCCCCGCATCCACTATCGGATACAACCCATGCGAAACACACACCTAGTTGGTTGGTTAGGGTTGGGGTGTCCAGTGGTTTTGTTTGATATCTGGCCACCAGGTTGTGGTGCCTTGTTCGAAGTCGGTGGGGTGGGTGAAGTGTTTGCGGTAGCCGGTTGTGAGGTTGCCGTTGGTGTCGCTGCGTGCGAATAGTCCGCGGTGTTTGACTGTTATGCTGCCTTGTATTTCTATTGTGGGGTTGTTGCCTGTTTGGCGTGGCAGGAACCATTGATCCGCTATCAGTCCCCCCGCGGGTGCTAGTATTGCCACGTTGGCGAGTTTGAATCCCATGAAGTCGCAGAGTTCGTGCAGGGGTGCGGGGTCTACCATCACATAGCGCGGCCAGTGGTCACTAGCGTAGCCGATGTGTTCTGTGGGTGGGATGATGAGGGGAAGTGTGAGTTTGGTCACTAGTGTGAGTGGCGAGTTGTCTAAGTTGTTGGTATTTGGTTTGTAGTCGGGGTGGAACTCGTTTTCGTTGAAGGCACCTCTTGGTGGTACTGAGGCAGAACCGTAGGGGCCTAGAGAGTCGGGGCCGTGATCGGCACTGCTACTTCTGGGGTGGCTTTCAGTGTCATATGGGTCTAGCGGGTCTGATAGCCAATGAGACGGTGGTGATACGCCTGATGCCCAGCCTCCGGTGAGATTTATGGTGGCTGCTGGGACATCGGGGCTCATATGGTTTAGGTCACCGGCTTTATAGTTGGCTGCGTTGGTGGAGTCCGCGGCTACGGATTGCATATGCGTGTTAGGCCCGCGGTAGGGCGCGCCTATGTTAGTGCTGCCGGTGATACTAAAATCGTAGATCGGGTTGGAGCTGTTGCTGAAGTCTATGGGTTGCCAGGCTTTACGGGCGGGTTTTACCACCCAAGGCCCCCATTTGATGCAGTGTCCGTTGTCGGCTGTGTCTGTGGGTGGAGTGCCTGCTCCGGGGTCTAGTCGCTTAGTGGGATCGAGGGGATCTGTTGGTGCGGGAGTATAAGCCGTGGTGCTGTCTCGGGGTATACCATGAGGGTAGCTGCGGGGAGGATCCACAGGCGGGTAGGGAGTGGGCAGCGGCGGGCTCCAACTGTTCCAAACATGATACTCATCGTGAGTTTCACTGCCTAGCCCTTCTGAGGTGCTAGCACCACTCACACTGCAAGATATTCCAGGTGGGTCTGGTGGCCAAGTATATGATACGCTGGTTATCGCCGCACCAGGAGAGGCAGTATCATAACCATTTGGGCTACTAGTACAAGTGATACCTCGAGGCACTCTATAGGGCTGCGGGTAAGACGGCATCGAGTAGACAGGTGCAACTCCAGCTTCACAGAGTGAGTCCCCGTTACAAACATTAATACTGTTTGTGTACCAGTCGTAATTACTCCACGCGGTGGTGCGGGTGTTGTATTCGGATTGGGTTATGTCGCTACCAGTAAGATGCTCGCGCCACCATCTACGATTGGTGCCGTCTAATTCTTCGTAATGGGTGGGCGTGCATCCGTCGCAACCGTCGGAAATCCACGGCCTCTTAGAAACCTCAATGGGAGGATTAGCAACAGAAGTAGGAGAAG
>JAPPJC010000032.1 GCA_028820455.1 Acidimicrobiaceae bacterium | reverse complement strand
TCATTTCACACCACCACCAGCACCCCCACTCCACCCTAGATCGCGAAGAGCCACTATACTTCTCCAGTGGTGTCAATAACTTGCTGCCGAGTAGACGCCGAACAGGGATACTATTGGTGTTCGGAGAGGCCCGAGAAAACGTCAGGCTGTGGACCGCCTGAGAGAAGCACAAGAGAGGCACAGCTACGATGTGTAGTTCCGACCAGTCCAAATGGACGCACGGGAATCACGAATCACTCAATGTTAGAAAATGCTGCTACTGGGTGAACTTGGAGGGAGACAGCAGCAAAGCGGAAAAACCGACCGTGCAGATCCCCACGAGTCAGATATTTTCAGCTGGTGCCTTAACCGGCTTGCTGGACCGAATTGAAAGCGGATTGCCGTTATGAACACTCAGAATCTCGCACAAGTAGCCAGCAGCGTTGATCCTGAGCGATTGCTCACCCTGCTCAGAGGCGGAGCGTGGGAGACTGTCGGTCACCGCGAGAATACGTACGAACGTCTGCGGGTCAGAGACGACAGCGGTGTTCGCAGCAGTTCGATAATCGTGCCTTTGAACCAAGAGGCAAGCGATTTCGAGCTGCTGATGGAAGCTGCTTTAGCGGATATCAAGAGCATGACTCCCGATGTGTGGAAACGTTCAATCGAACCGTTGCTGAATATCACATCTGCTGACACCTTCAGCTTTCGCAAGGAAACCTCGGCACCCGATGGGTTGATCGCTTGGAATGACGGAAGTGAACTCATCAACAGTGCCCGTCGGACACTTCTCGCTGGTGCTAAGTCGTACATGGAGCCGTCACGATATTTCTCGAATCGGTTCGGCCAGTTCGCCAACCGATACCTCAACCATATTCTCATGGGCCAATCCAGAGCGGGTAGCTACATCGTGACCGCATTGGCACCCGTTGAAGTAAGAGTGCCCATCCGTGGAACTTCGAAGAAAGACACTCCGGAACTGGGTTTGGACGGGGTCAACGTTGCACGCGTACGAGACGTGACCTCCTGTGTGGTGCGATCACTGGAAGCCGCCACTGAAGCTATCGACCATTTCAAAGTATCGGGATCGATGAGCGGGTTCGATGATCAGGTCGACCGAGGTGTTTCCTACGAACTCGTCACAGCTTTGAGAGATATCACTGGCGGGGCAGAAGAAAGTGGCATCACGGTCGATCTCGCACCCACAGATCAGACACTGTCCAATGAGTCCACGACAGAGACCCGTAGATTCAAGTTCTCCGGTGGAGATGCCAGTGTCTTCGAACGCGCTTCGCATCAGCTTGCGACGAACGTCGAAGCAGAACGTGTCTTAGTGCAAGGTAGAGTACATTTGCTGACCAAGAAAGAAGCAGGCGGCCCGGGTGTTGTCGGTGTTGATGACGGACGCTACCGCTACCGCATCAGACTCGGCTCCGACGAGGAGTACCACGACGCGGTCATGGCACACGACGAAGACCGCGACATCACCGTTGAAGGGGAATTGTCACGCGAAGGATCAATCCGATGGCTGTACGGTGCCCGGCTTCACGAAACATTGGGATCGTCTGACCACAATTCGCCTGAGACTCTTCCGAGTCAGAACGAAATTCAGAGTCAACTCGAGTTGAGCATGGAAGAACCTCACCCCGGCCCGCAATAAGCCACGAACACCGAACAGTTGTTTCTATGAGGTCATACCTGCCCGGTGGGTCAGTGTGCACTCTTTTGTGACAACAAGACTGACAGATCCACCCAAAGACACTAATAGCCCATTGCGGCTTGAGGCAGACCCGAAGCCAAGAAATCGTCGCCGTTTGTTGTTCTCAGGCGAAAATGGATGCGCCGTTGCCTCTCCTGAATTCTCAATGACCGTAGAGTCCGGCGAGTATCTACAAGCTCGCTTGCAAGAACAAGCGTTGCTCAGATAAGATATTCATCAAGCTTCAGCCAACCATAAGCGTGTGACACTAGCTGTGATGGTCTCCGCGGTTGTGTTTCACAAGTGGCTTGCACGATCTTCGGAGTCTGTCCGAGGGCGTGTTCGGTGTGAATTGGTACCTGAATTTGTTTCCCGCGGCTCGCGGAAGGTTGCAAACCGAATGTATTCGTTGCAATACTGAGTATTGCATATTGATATATGTAAGCGTATAGGTATAGCACAAGTACGCCACACAAAAAGGGAGGACACTCTAATGGCAACCATTCGCACAACAACTATCCGCCAAGACGCCCGACAAGCCGAAGAACTCGAAGCGGTCGCACGAGTTGATGGTGTGTCCACCTCGGAGGCGGTTCGTGTCGCCATTGCAGAACACATCGAGAAACGGCGAAACGATCCTACTTTTCAAGCTCGCTTACAACATGTCCTCAAAGAGGAGCGTGTCGTGCTTGAGAGACTCGCACGGTAATATATGAACGTTTTAGAGTCTCAGTCTCGCGGATTTCCTGCTCATTGCTGAGCGGATCACCAGGATCGAGAGCAAGACACTGATGCGTCAACCAGGATTGCACCGAGCCGAATATGCCCTATCGCCTCACCTCTTACCCAAGCTAACCTTGTAAGCGAACGTGGCCCACGCCATCCTGCACATTGCCCGTAGTCGGTCACAGAATACGTTTCGCCCGTGGATTCCACGAATGCATTGATGATGTCGCCGTCTGGATACATGAACGGAGTCCGCACACGGACAGCTCCACGTTCGGTGAGCGTACATTGAAAAAGCGCGGGAAGGCTGTCAGTAACGTGCTGACAGCAGGTAGCAGAGGTGCACCGTGATCGGTGTAGGGAGTCGTTCCCGCTTTCGGGATGACTAAGTCCGCTGATCCCCTCAATGGCAGTCAACTCGTGAGCAACTACTACACGTTCCAACAAAGTTACGGCTAGTCGTGAGCGGCCCGCTACTTTGGTTTACTTGAACCTGCTACCAGAGTAATGACAGCTACAGCGCATCAGAACACGCGTGCACTGTCGCACAGCATTCTTCGAAGGATGGACGCGCCGCGGCTGGCCATAGCAACTGATTGAGGACTATAGACTCAAACGCAGATATCGTAACTTCTGATACGGTAGGATTGAAAGCCGGAGACGAGGCAAAGCTTCCTGATGGACGAATACTCGTGATCATCTTTGCCGCTGCCGTGAAGGTGACAACCTCGCGAGCCAGTGTATCCACGGGTGTAGTCTCCAGTGCTTTTAAGGTATCTTCGTTATTTAGGAGGCATCAGATGTCGTAGTAATGACGAGCGTGGCGAGCTTGTTCAGCGGCGCCTCCTTTCAATGCCGCATGATGTACGATGATCAGCTTCTCAACCAAAGTTCGTACAGGTGCTAAGACGTGCAAGGTGACAGCTTCTGCCTCCTTGAAGTCTGTCTCTAGTCCTGCTGCGATGCTATGCTCAACAAGCAGACTCCTCACGCTTCGTTGCACTGTTGGTATTGCACCGCCGCGGACGCCGAGCTCCAGTAGGACACCCTGCCGCAGAACGCCGGCCGCAGTGTCGGTTGGGTACTCCAGTCTCGCGGTGCGTTTCACTCCCCTGGTAGCTGTTCGGGGATCGACGGTCGCCTTCAGGCCTGTTGATATTTCCGCAGCGGTCACGAACGACTTGAGACAGCGATCATCTTGTCCAGTACTGCGGCCGGGAGTTATGACGATCACGTCGACGTCTTCGGAGAATCGTTGGATCAGCCCGAACGCTTTTGACAGGCTCGTCCCACCCTTGAACACGATGCTGACACCCGAGTTGATGCTGCATCGAGCGACACCGCGTAACGCTTCGGTGATCCAGAAGTCTTTCTCCACGTGTGCCATCGGTATACCAGTCGTTCTAGCTACTCGAGCTGCACCCGCTGCTAGAGCATCGGGCGATTCTCGCAAAAGCCAATTCATAGTCTTGACATCAACCCAGATCACGAACGGCGGGGTTCAAGCGGGATTTTGTAGTCTGATAGTCACAGGTCCGCGACTTCGGCATCAACTCTGGTTGCGAACGGCAGAGTTCGATCCAGCGGGTTCGGGTGCCGCGGTGAGGTTCATCGTTCGCTGCGTCGTGCAGAACATCTGTGCGCACATGTTCATTCTCAGCGAGTTGGACGACTACCGCTCCCAGCTGCTCCCAATCGGTTTCCACAACTGCGGGGCCGGAGCGCAACACTTCCAACACAGCCACCTCCGACGGTGACATGTCCGTCAGCAGCCTACCGATTGGACGCTGCGTGAATTTTATCTGTTGCCATGGTGCTGGAGCCCGTCCAGGTACGGCTGTCAAGTACGTTGATGGTATCTGCGAAGTGAGACCCAGCCAGTGCGCCGCAGCGACACCCGCCGGGCCAGAACCCGGTCCACCGAGGAACAAAGCGACTTTCTCCACACTCGGCAGAGAGATGCCTAGCGGGGTGATGGTACCTTTCCAGTAGATGCCTTTACGGATGCGGGTCAGCTTCCCGTTGGCGGCTAAACGTGAAAAGGCTGACTCGACTGCGCTACGCGACCCGTTAACGTCTCGCACCGCCACAAACGCGTCCTCCGACAGTGCTGCCACATAGTGCGTAATACGCTGAGATACAGATACCGAGGTCATACTAGGAAAGTGTAACGGTTTCCTAGCGCAAAACCTATCCGATCCCCTCACTGACAGCCAATTCGTAGACGAGTACTACACGTTCCAACAAATGTGGGTTCTCAGCTGTTGGCTGAAAGTCAAATAATATTTGTTGGTTGGCAGTTCACATCTTGATCGGTGCTCAAACTCACAAGCTGCTGTTCTGTCGAACCTGTAGGCCTGTGTCCTCAGAAGCCTTGAGGTGCGCTAGAGAGACCAACCAGCCAGGCACGGGCTGGATCTGCACAATCGGCTTCAATCTGGATTACGAGTTCAGTATGACGCAGCAATACGGCTTGATGTGTTGTCATCACCACCGCTGGGGTGAACACGAGTGTCCCGTCAGCATGCTCTGTAACCAGATAACGGTTGTGTTCGGGGTTTCCGAGGCGGTTCAGCGTGACTCGCCGCCGGATATCAACTTCCACGAGATGAGCCATAAACGTCAATTCCGTTTTAAGTGTTAATCGTGTCTCCTCGACCAGGGATACTTTCTTTGAATACGAGCTCTCTGAGGTTGCCGTACTTACACTATAGCACCACATATTAGGGTGCAATTCAGGTCACATCCATCCGACCGGCCAGCGCGTAGAGCACTGAAACTATTTGGTCGTCTATTCAAGTAATCTCGCGGAAAAGATATCATAGATGACCCTGCCAAACCATTCTGTGATATCAGTCATCCATCCGTCGTCTGTCAACTCGGTTAGGAGTAGCAATACTAGTGCTAATGCAACGAATGCATTGAACGAGAGTCTGCATTGTCTTTAAATGCGGAAGCTTGAGACAGCGTCTTCGGAATAAAGAATACATTACTAACAGCAAGATGCCCGTCGACTTGCAAGCAGGTAGAGAACTATGCTGCTGCTGTTATATGGTAATAAAGAATTGTCGTTAGATCATGGATAGTTCGCAAATCGGATTGTTCACGGTCTCACACCTCTGCGGATAAAGCTGAGAAAGGAACAAAAAACGTACTGATGACACAGATATACTCTCAAGCACTGATAGCAATTGTGCTACTATTGCCGGGGGGGGGGCAAGTGCTGGATGGGCATTCCAACGCTGCGCCCCACGATATAACGACCGGTTTCGCATAACGACCGGTTTCGCGATTGGTTCCGGCGGATACTACAGTGACAAACCACCTTCTGGGCCTAAATCTCATGCTTCTGCCGATCCTAATAATCTAGATATCTATATCGGTTGTGTCTTCGAGTTTGAACAAGAATGGGGCACCTCAATTCTTAGAGGCGACGAATACGTCCTCATAGGCGGAGGTATACTTATCAAATGGGCCGATATTGCAACCCTTGAGTTTCAACAACTTCAAAAGCGGCAATCTTGAATTTCGAAAGGAAATCATGAACAAAAGAAGACAACAAAGACTCAGGAAAACTCGTGAAGCTCGTGAATTGGGATATTCGCCTATAGGACACACCAACATAGAAGACCTACCCAAGAACGCTTTCAATCCGGCACGACCACCCTATACCAGCGTATCCGCTGCCAGCAACTCTTCGACAGATAGCGGCAACAACACTACTGGCACAGGAACCTGATAGCCCAACACCTTGGGAGTTGTCGTGTTGATTGGCATTTATGATTAGTTGTGTGACTGCTGAGTACTTTTTTCTATACTAACCCAAGCCCCCAAAAAATTAAGTAACACGTTCTTGCGGGCCATAAGTCGGTTTCGTCTTGCATATAGCACGGTCTGTCGACACGAACACTGATTGTAACTCAAATATGCGATTCCCTCCGTGGTTGGGGTCGAGCGGAAATGGTGTTGAGTGTTTGGCTTTTCGTGGCTATCCACGTGTGAGTGTCGGTGCATATCCAGCTGGCGATGTCTAGCAGGTGGGTGTGATCTCGGGTCAGGTTGCGTCGGTGGATCGGTTCGTGGTGAGCGATCCGGTTTCGCAGGAAGTGGAGGCGTTGCATGCGAGACGGTCGGCGATTATCTTGTGGTTTATTTTGTGGTTGATGTTTGACATCGGCTCTGCAGCTTGTATAGTTGTCATTGAAAGCCCCGGAACCGTCCCTGCTTAGGTAAACGGCCGGGGTTACGCTCTTCTCAGGTCCTGGTTGGTGTTCTCATTGTTGAGCGGATTGCGTCGTCTAACGATTCCGCCAGGTCACTCCACTGGCGTAGATATTCCAAACCGGTCCAATCCGGCACATTGTTGTCAACGATGAACAGATCACCGCCGTTAGCATTGTTCACTCTAAAGACTGTAACCCTACAGCTGTGACACTGCAACCGTTGCCTTTGTTGGAATTGGTAAGACAAGTCCTCTAAGATGGCTAATTTCAAGGGGTTAGCTGTGATAACCGTGGACGTTGTGTCTGGGTTGGTGGGGTAGTGGGGTGAGTCCTCCGGTGTGTGACGTGTCAGTTGAAGCGAATCCCGAATAGGCCTCCGGTTTCAGTAGCGTCGGAGAGTCTGACATCCATGATGTGGTCGTCTATATTGAAGGACTCGCCGAATCCGTCTTTTGGGATCGCGTCTGAATTCATCGTTACGATGTATTGGAAGTTGTCTTCAACTGCGCATTGTGCTCCAATCTGAAGGGCTCGTGCCACTTGCCGCTCGTCTACTCCATCGAACAGGTGACTGTCGTGGATTATGAATCCGGGCCAGCTGCCACGTCTTGCCCCCAGCGCGGCTAATGTGAAATCGAAGCAGAATATCTGCATGTTGGTGATGCCTTTACTTCTCTCGGCAGCGATCTTGGTTTCTAGTTTGAGACCGGTTTCCGTGGGAGTGATGACGAGCCTGCCTTCCTGTTCGTAAAGTGATTGTGAAAGACTTTCAAACATCAGAACAGCATCTTCGACTATTCTGCTTCTCTCATGAATATCGCTTCGCAATTTTGTGAGGAGTGTGCTCTGCTTCACCTTCAGCTTGGTTTTAGCCTCCTCGAGTTCCTCTCCCATTTTCAGTCTGTTTCCAAGCTCCTGACATTCTGACTCTCTATCGGCCCATTCCTGCTGCATTCGCGTGAAGTGCTCAAGAGCACCGCCTGTTTGCAGTGTTGCCATTATCTGAGAACGTCGGCTATCGAGATCGTCTATGCGCTTATTCCTGTCTTTGATGCGCATGCTGGCCGCTTCAATCTCAGATTTCAGGTGCGAACGACGGTTCTCGACTATTCGGGAGTGGAATATCTCAACGTCCGCTAAACGACGAACAGCTAGATCCGGTAGTATGACATCCACTTCTTTGTAGAGTCTCGGCAGGTCTCTGAATGCTGGGATGTCCTCGGTCTGAAATGACTTCTCCAGCTCTTCGGATAATTCACGGTCGGCTATGTTTCCAGCGTTCAGGGAGCCTATTTCAGTCGTTATACGGCTTGCCTCACGTTCCAATTCGGCATATTCCGGTATGACCCGGTACGCATCGATTTGCTTTCTTAGTTGCTTGTTTCGGGCTGCTGTCAATATCAGACGTGAACGCAGTTCTGCTACCGACCCGAAATGGCGACTGAACTCTTCGCTGTTGATCGCTTTGAGCAGATCCGCGGATGCTTTTTGATCTTCTTTCAAACGCTTGAACCGCTCAGCGATCGTCCAGTCGAGTCCCAACAGGTAGCTGATGGTCTTCTGCTCAACTGCAACGGATTGATTCATAAAGTACTTCGTCGGTGTTTGGAAGCCTCCGGATTCCTGCCTGCGCGCAAACATGGACAGCAGAGAGCGGCAGCCCGGCAATGGGAATCCGCTCGCATCCTCAGCGGGAAGGCCGAATAATCCCTCGCACAAGTACTGTTTCCATTCGTTGTTCGACAGCTCGCTACGTGAATTCTCAGCTGACGTCTGTTCCGCTGTTTCTGAAATCATCGGGAACTCGTCCACCAGGATGAGGTTCGGCTTCGCTCCAGATCTCGTAACTCTGATCTTCTCACCTGAGACGTCCATGAGCATGCTGAAAGAACTAGATCGTAAAGCATCCGACCTGAAAATACTATTAGGATCGGCCCTGGACCCAAGCAAAAAGTGGACAAGTTCTATGACACAGGTCTTGCCCGCCCCGTTGCGTGATTGCTTGTCACTCGCTCCACGGCTCTTATCGGCCAGAAGGATATTCAAACCATCGCGGAATTCGAGAGTCTTGAAACTCGTCAGATCACTGGTGATGCTATAGATCATATTCGTCTGTTACAGTGTGCCACATCTAACTGTTGTGGATTTCAACGTTTCGATGGATCATGTCGTTGTCCATGTCGACCGCGCCGAAAATATACAGCATATCCAACGCCAGTATGAACCATTTGTAGTCAATCGGCGGTGTACGCGAATCAACGGATCGCTGGGATCGGATATCATCCCAAAGACGCGAAACCGTCACAGGGTTGTCCAGCCTGTCCAATATCTCAGCACCAACACCGATGAGAGCACGATCCGGACGCAAATGTTTTGTTGGAAGAATCATACCACATCCTCAGAATCAGCTGGATCTTCAAATATGTCGCAATGCTCGAAGAAATAGGAGAGCACCGCCAGACCCGCTGCTTGTCTTTCAGGTGTACCGGCAGCACCTGCATACTGCTGCAAATGCCCGAAGATGACGTCAGGCGAATGGTCTTGCGCTTTCAAATCAGCGTACCGTTGACGAAATGCCTCCGCTACACGTTCCCCGATCTCAGTTCGGACCGTGCCTGAGATATAGCTGCCAACGAGATGCTCTTTGCGACGCCCAATCCGAAGCAACTCCACGACATCAGACGAAAGCTCATTCTTCCGCAGCTTGTCAACCGATGGCGGTACGACTGGCTCCTGCCCTAACTCCGGTTCTTGTTGAGCGTTGATCACCAAGACCCACTCACGCATGTCTTTCCAATGCTGTTTGGCACCATGGAAATCTACATCGATCTTACTTGTGAGCTTTGCAATATCCAGCCGCTGCGGGGCATAGCACTGATAGATCGTCTTCGTGCTGACCCGCCTACCGTCTGCTTTAAAATCCCCGTCTGGCCCTACCGCTGCCACGCTCTCGAAATCAGATCCATACGCATAGCCCGCCAAACGCACAAACCACTGCTCGAATTCAATGCCCTTTTTCTTATGAAAGTCGCGTTCAAAGCAGACAGCATAAAAAGCTCTCTGCACTTCGTCCATCGCCATCTACAGCCAACTCCCTATTACCAGAATAATGCAAGCCATACAATTTCATGCATGAGCATACACATTCATACATGAGCGTACACACGCTCCAGCTTTTTAGCAACACTGAGTTCAGCGACCGCTCAACGAGAACGCCTGCACAGAGAAGACAGCCTGACCCTGCAGTACCTCTCCAAGGTCAATCACGATGCAGTATACCACACGGGCTACACCACCCACAACTGCGGAGACAGTACCCGATCCGCTACGTCATGATGCACTCGCACCGCAACGCTGCTGATCTTGGCTCCAGTTGCTGGCATACCTGACGGTTCAAGAGGTTTGACGTCTGACACTGTAACACCTGACACCTTGAAGATAGCTGGCAAAGCCTGTGACATGAGAACCAATGTCCCCAATGCCGACACCTAGTGAAGACTCGTCAACGCCGGTGAGTTTCAATAATCGGCTGTAGGGACAATCACATTCTGCAACCGCTGAGCAGGGATTTGAGGGTGGGACGGGGAGTTCAGGCGACGTCATGAGGCGTTCGTTGTTGCTGATTTTCTTGGTGTTGTGCTATGCTGGGTTAAGGGCTTTCTTGGCGTGTGATTGAATACGTATCACAACCAGAATCAACGAAAGGACTCGATACGACTATGTCTACCCTTGAGCGGATGGTCTTCCCACCTGAAGTACCGCTGAACGAATTAGCGACCGCATTGAACTATCTTGAAAATAACTCGACGGCAACCTTGTCGGGCCCTAACGGTGAACAGTTGGTTCTGCCAGTGGAAGTGTTTGAAGTGCTGCGCGAAATCGTTGACATGATGGCTGCTGGGCAAGCTGTCACGATTGTTCCGGTGCACCAACGCCTGACAACACAACAGGCAGCTGAACTACTCGCAATCACCCACTCCGCCTTTGTAGAACTACTCGAGTCGGGTGAAGTCCCCTTCGAGCAGACGGATCGTCACCGCCGAGTGTATCTCACCGATGTAGTTGCCTACAAACAGCACCGCTCTGACGAGATTCGCGAGTCTCTGGATCGGATGGTCGATATCGCAGCGAACAGCGGTATGTACAAACAGACTGAAACACCTACTCGCACCCGCTAAGTCGACACAGTGTCTTTTGAAGTGGTGCTCGACACGTGCACGCTGTATCCGGCGCACTTGCGAGATACTCTGCTTCGGCTCGCGGAACGTGGCTTCTATCGACCTCTATGGACAGATGACATTCTCAAGGAACTGCACCGGAGTTTGCTGACAGCGAACATTCCAGTCGAATCCGTGGATCGTCTTCTCGTTGAGATGCGCAGTGCCTTCTGCGATGCCAAGGTTGAAGGATACCATTCGCTGATTGATTCAATGACCTGTCATCCAAAGGACCGGCACGTTCTAGCTGCCGCTGTCCGTTCGAAAGCAGCCGCCATCATCACTTTCAACCGGGCCGACTTTCCGGCAGAAAGCACCAGCCCATTCGATATAGAAATCATACATCCCGACATCTTCCTGCTTGACCTGCTAGATCTCGCACCATCAACTGTGCTGCACGAACTTCATAGACAAGCAGCAGCCAACAGGTGGACGCCTACTACGCTGCAGGAGTTGTGTGATGCCTTGGCAAAGGCAGGAGTACCTGAGTTTGCAGCTGAAGTCGCTCTCAGGCGGCATTCACTGTATACCAACCCGGAGTAGCATGGAGTCGAGCAGAGTCAAAGCACCTTGTTGCCCGACCCGGGTCCACCTCTTATGCGTTCCTGGAGCCGAAATTGCATGATAGAACAGGCTTGGATTTCGGATGCGGCTCCGCTTGTTCTAAGACTGTGATAACCGTGGACGTTGTATCTGGGGTGAGGGGTGGTGGGGTGAGCCCTCCAGTGGGAGAATATGGATTAGAAACCAATTCACTATCTGCAAGAAGGGCTTATGACGAATACTACAGTACGACAGCATCCGAACGTGGCTTTGATACCTATCCAGCCGTCCGAAAATCTCATCACACAGCACCCTAGCGGCTAAACAGAGCGAAGTGATCGAACTGCGCCATCAGCACCGCCGAGGTGCTGCCTGGGATCGGATCCGGACTCGGCTTAGTAGCCTCCACCTCATCATTGCTTATAAACAACGAGATGGGCCGGAGCCCATCTCGCAACTTGGTGCATATTGCCCTTAAGGGCTCAGCTTGTTGTTGGTGCCCGCAGGCAATGCCAACCATTCCCTTATGTTTGTCAGTCTACAGACTAATATTTTGGACATCAACTTAGTAAGGTTAAACAAAACAACGGATAGGAGTCTGATGTATGCCATACCGCTTAGGACTTGATCTGGGCACGAATAGTATCGGCTGGGTTCTGTACCAACTTGATGATGAAAATGAACCCGAAGCACTATGCGATGGAGGCGTGCTCATCCACTCTGACGGACGCAACCCAAGGAGCCGAGCATCGAATGCGGCTGAGCGTCGCGTCAAACGCTCACCTAGACGCAACCGCGACCGGATGCTGCGCCGTCGCCGCCGCGTCGCTGAGCTTCTGCGCGGGTGTGGGTTGCTCCCGAGCGAGAACGCAACAGACTCGACTTGGAGAAACCTCGATCCGCTTCAGTTGCGAGCGAAAGCTCTAGACGAGTCGCTCACACCATACGAATTGGGGCGTGTCCTTCTGTCGCTTGTCAACCGTCGGGGCTTCAAAAGCAATCGTAAGACCGACAGTGGTGAAGACGGTAAAGTCCGCAAGAGTATACATGAACTGAACCAGCGAATAACGTGGTCCGGTGCTCGCACGCTCGGTGAGTACCTCTGGCAGCGGCATAAACGCGGTAAACGCATTCGCGCTCGTCCAGAAGCTGACAATCCAGAAGCTGACGATTACGGCGGTCTCTACCCAGACCGCGCTATGATCAAGTACGAACTCCGCACAATTCGAGACGCGCAAACACCGCACCACCCGGCTGTAACTCCAGAAGACTGGGACGAGATCATCACCACGCTACTTTACCAGCGTAACCTGAGGCCTGTCGAACGCGGATCCTGCACACTTATACCTGAGGAGAAAAGGACATACAAGGCCTACCCATTGTTCCAGCATTTCCGCATCTGGCAGTACGTGGTGAATATCAGGGTCTCGCCACCCGGTGACACTTCCCGTCCTCTCGAATCTAAGGAGCGTGAGCAGCTCGTGGATAAGTTGCTCACAGTCGGCAGCTTGAAGTTCGATAGGGTTGCCGCTTTGCTCAAACTGCCTGACGATACGAAAGTCAACTTCCACTCAACAGCACGTGACAGCATCGACGGTGACCAAACAGCGAAAGTATTGAGAAACCGGAAGTATTTCGGAAGGAAAGGCTGGACGGATCTTGGTCTTGAGAAACAGCAGAACATTGTTGAGCAGCTAATCGAGGAGGAGGATCATGGTGAGCTCACGAGATGGCTTCGAGACGAGGCTGGTCTTGATGAGAAAGCTGCCGAAGCCGTCGCTACCGCTCGCCTCCCACAGGGTACAGGACATCTTTCAAAGACGGCAATCGAACAACTATTGCCACACATGCGGATGGGAAAAAGTTACTACGACGCTGTTAAAGAGGCCAGCTTCGATAGCTCCTCAGGTTCTCGCGGCAGTGGAGACCATGACCGTCTGCCGTACTACGGCAACGTGTTGGGGCGACACGTGACAGGTGGACGTCCAGACGGACGCACCGAGGTAGAACGATATGGGCGTGTCACCAATCCTACTGTGCATATTGCTCTTGGTCAGGTACGGCGGCTTTTCAACGCTATCGCCGACCGCTACGGTAAACCGGACCAAGTCGTCGTTGAGTTGGCGCGTGAACTTAAGCAGAGTGACAAGCAGCGTAGAGACTACGAAAAACGACAGAAGAAGAACCGTGAACGCAATGACCGCTTGCGCGAATGTGCCACAAACGCCGGTTTTGCAAACCCTTCGTGGAGCGACATGAGGAAACTGCGCCTGTGGGAGGAACAGGGACAGGCAAACAGTCGAGTCTGCCCCTACACCGGTGAATCGTTATCGATTGGGCGGGTACTTTCCGATGAAACCGAGATCGATCATATTCTGCCATACAGTCGCAGCCTCGATAACAGCATGAACAACACCGTCGTTGTGATGCGTCACGCAAATCGTGAAAAGGGAAATCGTGCGCCTTTCGAAACTTGGGGCCACGACCCTGAAAACTACGACAAAATCCTCGATCGTGTGAAATCGCTACCACGGGGGAAACAGTGGCGTTTTGAACAGGATGCAATGGAGAGATGGGAAAAGGACAAAGATTTTCTCGACCGCCAGTTGAGCGATACTCGCTATCTATCTCGTCTCGTTCGTGATTACCTTGAAGTGGTAGTCGTGCCTGAATGCATATGGGTGACACCAGGGCGGATGACGGCGGTCCTACGTAGGGCCTTAGGTCTCAATAGCATCTCTTCCGACACCGGTAACAGCCACAAAAACCGCAACGACCACCGCCACCATTTGATCGACGCTGCGGTGATCGGATTGACTTCCCGATCTCTTTTACAACAAGTGGCTCGGATGAACCGACGCGGAATATCCCCGGACCCCGATCGCCTCCAGGTCGAACCGCCTTGGGATGGCTTCCGCGACGATGTGGAGAAGCTTTTTGAACGCTGTATTGTCCGACACCGTCCAGACCATTTCACTATCTCGCAAGATAAGCAGAAGCGACAGAGCGACGGCGCAGACACTACTAGTGGCAGACTGCACAACGAAACAGCGTACGGCATTGTCGACGGTCCTGACAACAAGAAAAACATGATACTTGTCGAAACCAAACCGCTGACGGATACATGCTTCCCGAAAAAGCTCAAAGACGTGCCTGAACGCGTGCGTGACCACGCGCTCCGCAAGTGCCTCTTGAAATTATGGGAACATATCGAGAAAGAGACGGGAAACCAAGGTGACAGCTTCACGAGGCAGCGGTTCGCCGAGCGCGCTTGGAAGGAACTACGAGTACGCCGGGTACGTGTCCTGACGCGGATGAGCGAAGACAGTCTGGCTTTCATTTACGATGAAACCGGCCGCCCGTATAAAGCATACAAGACCGATGGTAATGCTTACATGGATATATGGCTGTTACCGAACGGCAAGACGAAAGGCGAAACAGTCAGCCGTTTTTCTGCCCATCAACCGGGCTTTCGTTCGCGTATCAAGTGCGAGCATCCGACCGCCAAAAAGCT
This sequence comes from Acidimicrobiaceae bacterium, assembly GCA_028820455.1. GTDB lineage: Bacteria > Actinomycetota > Acidimicrobiia > Acidimicrobiales > Aldehydirespiratoraceae > JAAXHB01. Next base: position 1,679 of record JAPPJC010000032.1, on the reverse strand, counting down.
TATGCGTTTACACGTCAACGATATGATCGCCATTGATGAGGGTGAACACCGAGAGATTCTGCGCGTGCAAAAACTCTCCGGACAAAGGATTACTGCTGTTGATCATGCGGCAGCGGGCAGAGCTACAGATATGACACCATACCGGAAATCGGCAGGGCAAATCATCCAGGTTGGGTTACGAAAGGTATCCATCGATTTCATCGGACGTTTACAAGACGGCGGCCCGTTAAACCCGAACGGATACTCCAAGAACAACTCAAGCTGAATCCAATGGAACGCCGTGTCCTTGATATCGCTGTAGGGCACCGTTACCTCTCGAAGAAGTGTGGATCCCTCGTCATTACCCGCGATCCGGGCACACCACAAGCATCCGTGACGCTCGTTCCGTTTGATGAAATCGAATCAGTGATTGTGCACACGCCGCAGGCCTCGTATTCCAATGCCGCTCTTGTCGAACTGTCGAGACGCTGTATCCCGGTCGTTTGCTGTGATACTGCGCATATGCCGGTCGCCTGGCTCTGGCCAGCTGTGGCGAACTTTGAACAGGCCCGCCGCATGGCAGCACAAGCAGCAATGCCGGATGAGCTACGTGAGGCATTGTGGGCGCGCATCGTGCGCGCCAAGATCGAAGCGCAGGCTGCCGCCGTGCGTGCCGAAGGTGCCTCCTATGAAAGCCTGTTCGAGTTCGCTCTAGCTGTCCGCCCTGGCGATCGCGGTAACGTCGAGGCGCAGGCAGCGCGTCTCTACTGGAAGTTGGTGTTCGACGAGTCCTTTCGACGAGATCGCTACGGCGATCCACCAAACAGCCTCCTCAACTACGGCTACACGATTCTCCGTGCCACAGTCGCACGGCATCTCTGCGCAGCAGGCCTCAATCCCTCACTGGGTCTCTACCACCACAACCGTTTCAACGCCTTCTGCCTTGCTGACGACCTCATGGAGGTATTCCGTCCGGAGATCGACCGAACTGTGGTCGCTCTCTGGCGGGAAAACCACCAAACGGTGACGACCGAAACGAAGCCGATCCTCGCTGCGGTGATGGCGAAAGCAATGAGCACCGAGCGGGGTATAGCACCGCTGAGTCGATGCATCGAATGGGTCGCTCGATCACTTGCTCAATCCATCGTCCACGGCGATGACCGGCTTAAGCTCCCAAACGCTATCGCTGCTACTGGATGACAGAGTTCAGCGGGTACCGTTTCATGTGGATGATGGTCATGTTCGATCTGCCCGTGACCACCAAACAACAGCGCAAGCGGGCAGCGAAATTCCGCCACAACCTACTGGATCTGGGATTCGAGATGGCACAGTTCTCGGTCTACATGAAATTCTGCGGAAGCCGCTCAGCAGCTGATGCTATGACCACACGCATTGAACGCCAAGTGCCTAAACAAGGCCGTGTCAGTATCTTGGTGTTTACGGACAAACAATATGGTAACATGCGCGTGTTCAGTGGCGGATACCGCAAGGCTCAACATGCTGAACGAGGACAACTGCTCTTACTGTAGCTAAGCAACACTACCCCAACAAACGAGTGAGTGTTGTCGTGAGCTTAGTGGGTAAGGGAATGGTCGGCCACCAAAACTTTCGATCTGCTTGAGGTTGCCAGATGATAAGTTTAGTGGGCTCTTCGCGTATGAGGGTGGAGTGGGGAGTCAGGTAGGCTCCGATCAGGACAG
>JAPPJC010000063.1 GCA_028820455.1 Acidimicrobiaceae bacterium | reverse complement strand
GAATCACAAAAAACAACAAGAACACACTGAACACCAACACCTGACCACCATCACCCCCACCAGTACTGTTCCCACCCCTACCAGTACTACTAGTACTACTACTAGTGTTAGTGGGGGCCGGTCTCCCAGGGCCTAGGAGAAGACCACAACCACGCGGGGGGGGGGGGGCTTACAGCATAACCACAAGCAGCGAAACGAGATACATAACCCAAACATCCCCTCCCACGTGTGTTCACTGCACAACGACTCTTAGCTGTTACGATCATGGATAATCTTCTCCTGATGTTCTTGTTGTATTTCTTCTGCTCACGCTTCATCTAGAGCAACAATCTCTAGCAGCTGAACTCACTTGTACCAAAAGCGTGACATACTGTTAAGTGTACCAAAGTCAAATAGCAAAAGTGCGTGAGTATCGCGCACTCACACAAAGCGTACAAGGCAAGTCCTGAGAGCTGGAAAGAATTGGAAAACACGTGCTAGACAATCATTGTGCCTACGTTTTGAACGACCAAAAGTCGTCAATCTGAGCAGGTGGGTTGTCAAGAATTCGAGCACAGCGCGCGGCCACTTCTTAAATCGCTAGTCTAAATACAATGGCCGCGCCTTTACCACTGCGTTTTGTATCTTCATTTGCTTGTAAGAATGATATGCCGACCACAAGGGCTGAGGTGGCGTTAGTTGGACGTTCCAATGTGGGGAAATCCTCATTGCTCAACGTGCTGGCTCAGAACCGGAAGTTGGCACGCACCTCCAAAACTCCTGGTGCCACTCGGCTATTGAATGCCTACGAACTAGAACCTGAGGGTTCACTCCGTTGGATAGTCGATATGCCTGGCTACGGATACGGGCAGGCATCTAAAGTGGATCAATCCCGCTGGAATGCGATGGCAGAAGAATATCTGTTGCGGCGTGAGTCGCTGGGACTTGTACTGCATCTTATCGATGCTGCGGTTGGGCCAACACAACTTGACCTCAAAACTGTCGACTGGCTCAACGCGCTAAACTTGTCAGTGAACTGTATAGCCACGAAAGTAGACAAGATTCGCCCCTCACGTATGCATACACGTCGCAGAGAACTAGCTAACAAGCTGGACTTACAGCAGAATAGTATTCTCTGGGTGAGTTCCACCAAAAAAATAGGCATTCCAGAGCTAAGAGCGCATATCGTCAAGTTGTTGAAGCCTGCAGCATGAGATGTTCAGCAAGCCACCTAGCAGCCGAACTTCGCTGCTGAGTGTTTGGTGTCTACGCTCGGTGTGACAAGAGATGTTCAGCAAGCCACCTAGCAGCCTTATCCCTGATAGTCCGGGTTCTTATCAGTTTTTGGATGCGGATGGACGGATCATCTACGTCGGTAAGGCCAAAAGTTTGCGTTCCCGTCTGTCGACATATTTTGCTTCTCGATTATCGTTTCGTACCCGTCAGATGATGAACGCAGCAGCTTCGGTGGAATGGATACAAGTAGCCAATGAGGTAGAAGCGTTGATACTGGAGTTCTCGCTCATTCAACGTCACAAGCCTCGTTATAATGTTCGCTTCACAGACGATAAGTCGTATCCGTTTATGTGTGTGTCAACGTTTGATGAGTGGCCGCGAGTGTTTGTAACACGCGGTCGACATCGCAAAGGCAACCGTTATTTCGGGCCCTACGTTCATGTGCGCGCCATTCGCGAAACGCTTGATCTGTTGTTGCAGACTTTCCCTATACGCACCTGCACCGACAACAAATTCCGCCGTTACGCTCGCCTTGGTAAACCGTGCCTGCTCTACCATATCGAGAAATGCTCAGCCCCGTGTGTGGATGCCATTGATGCTGATGCTTACGCTGATCTTACTCGCAGTCTGCTACGTTTCTTAGAAGGCAACACAGCCCCTATAGTCGATCAACTGGAATCACAAATGAAAGCAGCTGCGGGTGAGCTTAATTTTGAGTTGGCAGCCAGACTGCGAGATCGACTGGAGTCGGTGCGTCAAGCTGTGGAAACCCAACAGATGGTGGGATCGCGTCGTGAAGATTTCGATGTGATAGGTATGGTGGACGACAAGCTTGAAACGGCAGTGCAAGTGTTTTTTGTGCGAAACGGCAGAGTGCTAGGCAGGCGTGGTTTTGTAGTAGACAAAGCCGAACAGCTTGAAACTTCTAAGCTGATGGGTCGCATTCTGGAGCGAATATACTTTGAAAGTAATCCTTTAGGTCCTCCGAAGCAAGTATTGGTACCTGCCCTGCCTATCGACCCCGAGTTGTATGAGCAATGGCTGAGCAGCCAACGCGGTTCTAAGGTGGCGATACGTGTGCCACAACGTGGAGCCAAGAAAGTGCTTATGCGAACTGTCACCGACAATGCATCGGAGTCGTTCGCGCGACATCGCTTGAAACGCATGACCAACCACAACAGCAGGGCTCGAGCCCTTAATGAGCTGCAAAAATATTTACAACTACAGAGCGCACCTTTGCGTATTGAATGTTACGATGCGAGCCACTTGTCCGGTCAAGATTATGTCGGCTCGATGGTAGTTGTGGAAGACGGTCTGCCATGTAAATCTCAATACCGTCGTTTCAAAATACGCACAGTCAACCAAAACGATGATTTCGCTGCTATAGAAGAAGTGTTGACACGTCGTTTAACGTCCTACATCAAGCAGCGAGAACTTCCTGTCGGTGAACGTGATAAACGTTTCTCGTATCCGCCGCAGCTGCTACTTGTTGACGGAGGTAAGGGACAGCTGTCGGTAGCGGTTAAGACTGTCCGCTCATTGGGTTTAGAACACGATATCGCTGTTGCAGCACTTGCTAAGCGGTTCGAAGAGGTATTCGTGCCGCAACAAGCGCAAGCTGTACGTATACCCCGGCAATCCGAGGCACTTTACATGTTGCAGCGAATCCGTGACGAGAGCCACCGATTTGCTGTTGAATACCACCGACAGCTGCGCGTCAAACGTATGAAACGCTCATTGTTGGACGGTATTTCCGGGCTGGGGCCAGCTCGACGTGCACGACTCATTAAAGAAATGGGCAGCATGAAAGCAGTACGAAATGTTGAACTCGCAGATCTTAAAGCTTTGTCATGGCTCCCTGATAAAGTGGCAGAAAACGTTTACGAGGTAGTGAGCAGAAGGCCTTGACCTCGGTTTCGGGGCTGAGTAGACGAAGGGAAAGACAACAGAAAACGTTTGGTAAGGTAAGAGTGCAGCACGGAAGTTGCTTAAGTCGTGAGTCAATGCACAGGCGGCGCATTTGCTTTGAAGCATTGTCACCGGCTTCTGTGCTAGTAGTTGTATGCGTAGTGGGAGAGTAAGAATATGAGCAGAGTCTTGTGAGATCATTTGTAGTCATCACTGGAATGTCAGGAGCGGGACGCAGCCAGTCTGCTAACTGTTTAGAGGATTTGGGATGGTTTGTCATGGACAACCTCCCTTTGTCGTTGATACCTAAAGTGATTGAACTTGCTGTGACACCGAGCGCAGGCTCTGATCCTCTTGCTTTGGTGGTAGGAACGGGGCATTACCATGAGGAAGTCGTTACTGCTATCGATGGTTTGCGTGCCAGTGTCGACAACCTGAAAATATTATTTTTGGATGCGGCTATCGATGTGCTGGTGAGACGTTACGAAACGTCGCGACGACGCCATCCTTTCAGCGAGGTCTCCACCTTAGCTGGTGCTATCGAAACCGAACGGGAAGCTCTGACACCTGTTAAAGCTATTGCAGATGTGGTTATAGACACTACCAGTCTCAATGTCCACCAGCTACGTGATCGGATGTTTGAGTTGTTTGGAGAGGAAGCTACAGCTGCTTTGCGCACTACGTTGCTCTCTTTCGGTTATAAGTATGGTATCCCCAGGGATGTGGACATTGTTTTGGACTGTAGGTTTTTGCCGAATCCTTACTGGGTGGAAAAGCTGCGACCGCTTACCGGCTGTGATGAATCGGTTGCGGAATACGTGCTGGAACAGAAAGTGACAAAAGATTTTTTGGAACGTCTTGAAGACCTCCTGCTGCTGCTTTTGCCCCACTACATAGCCGAAGGAAAATCATACTTGTCGGTGGCTTTCGGTTGCACAGGAGGTCGACATCGTTCGGTGGTCATAGCTGAGTATTTGGCCAATTTTCTTCGATCTCAGGATCACCAGTCGGTGATATATCATCGCGACATCAAAAAATAAGCAGGCAGCAGTCCAATCTGTAGTATGTCGTATCACACACCGTAGGTGATATATCATCGCGACATCGAAGAATAAACAGATTGTTGACAAGATACTTGCTAAGACGCATTGCCTCAGTACTGGCTTCCAGAGTATGAGGCTCATTTTTCTGAGTCAGCTCTGAATCTGTTTTATTGTCGTGCGGCTGACTGTTTTTGTGTCACACCCTTCAAGTATTGTGAAACTGCGCACCCGATGGATAGGCGCGATGAGGTGAGAAGTGGGATGAAAGTTGTGGAATGAGAGGCGAGATGCGGTAATTGAGGTGACATGAAGAGCCACATGGAAGAGACATAGAAGAAAGAAGCTGTAGTGGACGATCCTTTGATAATCGATGCACTTGACCGACTCGATGAAGATGAAAAAATCGCTGGCAAGGGCGAGGAGCTGGTGCTTGGTGTTTTGCTGGGAAGACTAAGCGAAGTAATGGACGGTGGTGTGGTTGAGCATCTAGAAGAAGCGATCAAAAGAACTCCTACTCCTTTGCTTGCCCACCTGCAGTCGGTGACTGTTAGCGGATTTCGCGGAGTCGGTCCAGAATGTGAGCTGTCTCTGCGACCAGAACCTGGTCTTACGCTTGTTGTCGGTCGGAACGGGTCTGGCAAATCGTCTTTCGCTGAAGCGGCTGAGTATGCTCTCACGGGCAGCTGTCGTCGATGGTCTGGTAAGTCTGTTGAGTGGAAGAAAGGCTGGCGAAATCTTCATTCGAGTGATGTTTCCACTATTGCAGTGCGGCTCAGGATTGACGGCCAAAAAGAGTTGTCTACTGTGAGGGTTGGTTGGAGGAACAATAGCCTCGACTCGGGGGTGTCGACAATAACCTCACCCGGCTGTGATGATTACACTTTGGAATCTTTGGGCTGGGCTACCGCGGTCAAAGTGTTTCGTCCTTTTTTGTCTTATGATGAGTTGACCAAAATAGCTGAAGGCCGACCTATTGATCGTTACAACGAGTTAGCACCGATGCTTGGCATGGATTCGCTGCAAACTCCTCTTGAATGTTTGCGACAGCAACGTCTTGCTGTTGAAAAGCAGATCAAAGCAGCGAACACTCAAGTAGCTGAGACTGTGGGAATTCTTGAACGACATTCAGCTGACTCCTCTTCCGGCAGCATGATTGGTGCAGCATTGGAAGCTTTGAGTGGTGAATGGTCTCTGGACAGGATCGAGCAGTTGGTCATCGATACGGAGATAGAAGCTCACGATCATGAGCGACTGCTTATAAATCTAGAACAGCTGTCTATTCCGGATTTCGATCAAACGCTTGGCATTGTTGACGATCTTCGTGGATCGTCTCAGAAATTGCAGCAACTTCGCAGAAGCGACAGTGAACAGGCTAGAAGGCTAGCTGCGTTGCTTCAAAAAGCGATTGAGATACACCACGATCATGGTGATTCTGATTGCCCGGTTTGTGGATGCACCGATGGCTTGCATGGTGACCGGATAAAGGAGTTGAAAGCTGCAGTGCAGCAGTTGAATGGTGAGGCAGCAGATATTGAAAAAGCCCGAAAAGATGCACAGGATGCATTGAATGCTGCCAAGAAGCTGATAGGAACACCGTCTAGAGTGTTGAAACTTATTGCTGAAGTGGATGTTGATTCAGAGATTGATATTGACCTCACAGAAGCCAGAGAAGCTTGGCGTATTTGGCATGATACTCCCCTTAGGTACAGCAATCCTCTCAATGAGTTGGACGTTCTCAGTAAGTTGGCTGATCATCTCGAGTCAAACTGTTTACAGCTCATGGAAACCACAAAAAAGGTTCGTTCCGATGCTATGGCTGCTCGACAGCTTCTTGCCAACCAGTGGCATATGGTAGTTGATCGGCTTGAAGAGCTGCTGCCGGTTGCGCGTGAGGGATTACAGGCTGAACAACTGATAAGACCTCTGAAACAGGCTGAGACATGGCTGAAGAAATGCTTGTTGACCATGCAAGATGAACGTTTTGAAACAATAAAAAAGCAGGTGAAAGAAATATGGGACACCATGGCTGCTGGTTCCAATGTCACGCTCGAAGATGTGCGTCTTGGCCTGAAAAAAGTGATGATGGACGTTACAGTCGATGGTTACGACAGTGTTGCTTTGAGTGTGATGTCACAGGGGGAGCTTAACATCCTTGCGTTGAGTCTTTTCATTCCACGTGTGAAATCAAGTCAAAGCCCTTTTGGGTTTGTAATGTTGGATGATCCGGTGCAAGCAATGGATCCGCTGAGAGTTGACGGGTTGGCTAAGGTTCTTAACGATTTAGCACAAGTTCGTCAAGTGATTGTTTTAACTCACGACGATAGGCTGCCCGAGTCAGTTCGTCGGCTTCAAATACCTGCAACAATCTTGTTGGTAACTCGTCGTACCGGATCGCAAATGAACATAGAAGAATCACTCAATCCAGTGCAAGCCGCCATAGCGGACGCCATGGCATTGCAGATGAGTGAAGGTCTCCCTGAGGAAGCACAATGCCGCGCTGTTCCCAACTTGTGCCGTCATGCCATAGAAGCCGCGTGTTTGGAATCGGGCCGTCGAAAGCTTTTCAAACTTGGGATGAGTTTTGCGGAATGCGAACAACTATGGGAAAAATCCCCGAGGCTATTACCCCGGGTTGCTATTGCTTTATATGGTGAAGCTGATCGTGGGGGAGATGTTTATAGGACTCTTCACAACAAGTTCGGGGCTTGGGCTGTGAAAACAATAAAAGAATGCAACAAGTTCACACACTCGGGTGTTCTTGAAGGAGCAGACCTCAAAGATCTGATCAGACGCTCTGAAAGTCTTGCCGGAAAAATCGCAAAACTATGAGAAGTGCAACCATTACAACAGGCCCTGCAACTAATCTTGTTGAAACAGATACTTCTACACGGTTTCTACCGAACCGCTTAGTGGACTACGCGCGTTTGCTGATTGACAGTCCTCATCCAGATGTGGCCGGTACTTGGCCTAGAGTTTCTGCTGTTCTCGGGCGGCAGGCCTTAGAGATCACGCTAAGCAGGTTTTGGCTTGTGGCGGAACCAGGAGTTGAGGATGCGTCGATGCGCGCTCAGCTGTTGTGCTTGTCTGAATACCTTGCTCCCCGGCTGGTAACACGTGTCCGCTATGCATGGCATGGCTTTTCAGCGGCATGTCACCATCATGCCTACGAACTGCCTCCAATGTCCACTGAAATCAAGGGCTGGCTCAATGATGTAGACGCATTCATCAAGACCTGCGATGCAGTTGTAGCAAAGCAAACGCCACCATCAAGAAACTGTTAGTAGTAGCAGCAGGATGCCAGAACTTTCTAGTTCCACTTCAAATGTGCCAGGGATTTGCGCGTTGAACGCGAAATGGGCGGGCTGGTTTTTGTCTACAGAATGTAATACGTCGTAGCCATGCACATGCACACTGTCCGAAATGTCGGTCTGCACGTTTAGGGCCACTACTGAATCCAGGTCCACGGTTACCCTCTTAAGGGTATGTTCCTCGCCTTCAAAAAATTTTATGGGAATAGTCGTGTCAGCATCAGCAACATCAGCATCGTAGCGGGAAGACTCGCCGCTGTCGATTGTGTGATGATCATCACTTGTATGGTGGTGGCCGTTGTCGTCTTCGGAAATGCTGCCATCATTACCGTTGTTATCATGTGGTAATCCAGGCACAAGCACTATTTGCGAATCAGAAATGATTTCACCGTCAACAGCTAATTCTGCATGGTCATTTGAGCTCAGTGTGACCTTTATAGTATGCTCACCTGGTGCTAGTTCGCTGATGTGATACCACGAGGAGTACAACCTTGCTGTTTTTACGCCGTCAATATACAAGTGCATGTGTCCTTCACCGGGTATATCCACAGTAGACGCATTCTCCGGGCTTAATCGAAAGTCCGTGATTTCGGCGTACAAATTCCATCCATTCAATGGATCCTCCGACACTTCAATAGTAAGTGTTGGAATGGGGAGGTCCTTGGATACCTCCCGTACCGTCGCATGATGGTGGCCAGCCATATTATCCGTGTTCTGTTCAGCAACGCTACTGTCACTCCCGTCAGCATCTGAAATAGAAGAGCTTGTGGTGGGGCTGCTGTCTGTACCACTATCCTCTGAACTGCTGCAAGACAGCACAAACCCCCCTAAAGTCACTAGCACTAAAGTCACTAGCAATGCGATACTGGCCTTATGTTTGATCTTGTGGAAGCCGTAAACGTGGGGCTGTTTCGTCATATTGGCTTACTAAGCTACGGATAGGCTTTCGAGGATTTAGTTTTTGTTTTTAAGTTTAGTTTAGTTTAAGCACCGATAGCGTGGAAACCTCCGTCAACGTGAATTATCGAGCCTGTTGTGGCGGGCAGCCAGTCGCTTAGCAGGGCTACTGAGGTGCGTGCTACGGCACTGGCATCTTTTACATCCCAACCAAGCGGAGCGCGCCTCGACCAAGTTTTTTCAAAGTTCTCAAAGCCGGGGATTGAGCGGGCAGCCATAGTTTTCACTGGTCCTGCGGCCACAAGGTTCACGCGGATATTCTGCGGCCCAAGATAGCGTGCTAAATATCTACAAGTGGATTCCAAGCCGGCTTTGGCTACACCCATCCAGTCATATGAAGGCCAAGCTCTTGTGGCGTCGAAATCGAGACCGACCATTGAACCCCCGTTGGTCATCAACGGCACCACCGCATCGGCTAGCATTTTAAGGGAATAAGTCGATATCTCCAAAGCTGTTTTCACGTCGTCCCAGGTTGCTGCCATAAAATTACCGCCAAGGCATATCTCAGGGGCATAGCCGATGGAATGCAAAGATCCATCGACCCGACCCCAGCGGTGATCGAGTTCGTCACGCAAAATGTCAACATGGCTGGAGTCGGTGACATCGAATTCTATTACATCAACTGAGCCGCCAAGCTTACGTGCTGTTCGTTCAGTCAGTTGCAGGCCTCGTCCCGCTCCTGTCAAAACGATCTGAGCATCCTCGGCCAGAGCAGTCTCTGCAATCGCATAAGCAAGTGAGGCCTTAGTTAAAACGCCTGTTAATACTATGTTTTTACCAGTCAGAAGACCCATAATTCTTCACATGATCCATTCATATTTTGTGGTGTTGACGTGTGTATCATCGAGTATTTGCAGTGGTATCGCTTGCGAACAGCTTATCAAGCCTCGATTCCGCAGACAGTTGCCCTGCTCGCTGAACAGAAGCTTCCTGCTCTAACCGGCATAGCCAGCTAACCGACACCCAACCGGACAAAACAGCACCGCCATCTGTGTGTATCGGTTGTTCAACCTTTTCACCTTTGCTGAGTTTGACATCGTAGGTGTTGATGTGTCCGGATCGAAGTTCAAGAGTGGCTTTCTGTATCACTCGTAGAGGGTCAACACCAATTTCAGTCCGCTTCCAGCCTTTGATCTCACTGAGTTTACGGTTGGGGACGTTGATATTCATCACAACTGGATCATCTGATGCCACACTCACAAGACCTTTAATCGCAGAAACAGCTATCTCGGCGGCAGTATGCCATTCTTGGGTGACAAGATCGGTTATCTGTTGCAAGTTATCATCATCCCAACTGTCGTCGTTTTGCTTTGTTTCCCCAGAGTTCGAATGTTGTTTGTTTCGGTGTTGCGCTGTTTGTGATTCAGTGGCTTCTTCTGCATTGTCAGCTGGCTGCCTTCGGACAGTAGGAACCATTGTGTCCACCATCTGACTGATCGCTATGCCGCTTATGCCGTAGCTGCGAGCTGTGATGCAAGCACCGAGCGTACCCGAATGATTAATCGATCTACCCAGGTTGGTGCCAGGGTTTATACCAGCCACTACCAGGTCAAAACTGCCATTGAACGCTCCGAGGCAGGCGAGTGCCACACATAGCCCAGGGGGACCTTTCAAAGCCCAAACCTCTTCTTCGTCTATGCCGTCGATAGAAGCCCGGTAAGCCTCAGGCTTTACTCCGCTCATAGGCCACAGAGCAGCACTGCAGCCTGAGTATTCTTGATCTGGTGCTATAACCGTTACCTTACCGATAGTTTGCATGGCTCTAGCCAGCACATGTAAACCGATAGCGTCGATGCCGTCATCATTTGTTACGAGAATGCGCACACAACCCCCAGTATTGACTGATTCCTAATCATATTTTGTGATTCCAATCGTTACAAGACCTTTACCAAGTTAAGTGAGTCTATGAGTTATGTGTGTAGGCCAGTTTATAAACCCATACGTATGAATTGGAGTTGGGGGAAACTATTTCTCCGGCTCTATATCGCCATGTGTTTCTACATGTGTTCTGTGCGTGAACTGATAGTGTGCTGCTGCACTCCCTCAGGCGGTGGCTGTCGAGATGTGTTCTGTGCGTGAACTGATAGTGTGCTGCTGCACTCCCTCAGGCGGTGGCTGTCGAGATGTGTTCTGTGCGTAAACTATAGTGCTCATGCACGTTTAGAGATGTGATGTGTCTTCAGTGGGATATCATTTACGAAATACAGTGAGCTCCGAATTGTGTTGATTAGGCACTGAATCGTGCTATCCTCAGTAGCAGCATGAGTAAATCGAAAAAGCCGGCGAATGATGGTTTGACAGGTGCTGATCTTGCTGGTGGCCTTAACTTGGATAGTTTGGACACAACCCTTGGATCAGCCGATTCTGAATTACTGTCTGAGGATGCCGATGCCACATCCTCAACTCCACCGAAGAAAGAGAGGCCTAGCCAGCCTAAACGTTTCATGGCAACATTCACTGTCGGGGTGTTGCTTGTGTTTTTTGGTAAATCACTGATATTGAGCAGGGCTGGCATGATGGAGCTATCGGTTTCAGCTGTAGCTGCTATTGCTTTGGCGATTACCGGTATCGGGCTTTTTATGTCTGCTTTTAGTAATCCGGCACGGAGTCTTATTCCGTTGGGATTGGCATTTGTGGCACTGGTTACGCTGTTCTGGGGTTCGGAGGCATCGTGGGATTTTGAAATCAAGAATCTCCAAGTAAAAATCACGGATGCACACAGACTGCAAGACACGTACGGCCATGGCATCGGATCGTTCGTTTTAGACCTCACAGACTATAAACCCGAGAATGGAACACGTTCGGTGGATATCGATCTTAGCACTGGAGATGTGGTTGTTCACGTTCCCTGCAACCTGAAAGTCTCCGCGGAGATTGAAGTGGCTTTCGGGGTGGTTAAGGTGACTGAATCACAACTATCTGAGCCATATGGTGGGTTGGACGACGGTGCTATACCAAAGCTGAACTTGATGGAAGACAGAGGCCTGTGGTTGAACTCTCCACTGTTGCTGCTGCCTTCAGACTCTGATTCAGACGAAACCGCAGCTGAAATCCACCTCAATATAGTCGTAGGGGTAGGTTCGGTCTTGATTGACGCGCAATCTCACTACGGTGATTTAGAACTTTCGCCGTGTGTTGCTAGATCTGTTGAAAGGTCAACCTTGTGAGTGGCGATAAAGAACGGGTCAGCAAGAATAAGCCCAAAAAAAGCGAAAACGACCCTGACGACCTGAATCTTTCAGCATCGGAGTCGACGAATATGCCATCTGTATATTCGTCTGATGACATGCTGCCTATGCCTTCATCGATGGGTTCATCATTTGAGAAGACTGTAAATGAGAAGACTGCAATGGCAGCCCCAGTTTCTGCTATCACGGGCCTGCTGTTCACAGTGGTTGCTTTCTTGTCTTTAGTTACCAGCTATCTGTGGAATATTGACTGGGTTTTCGTAGCAGGAGGAATTGTGATTGTGCTGGGAATAACCATGATTGCAAATGCCAGTCGACGTAAGAGTTAGAGGGTAACACCGCTGGCTTGGGCAGATCATCATTGTCATCTTCCGGTTGAGGTAGATGATTCTAACGCACTCATCGAAGATGCTTATCAGGCTGGAGTGCGTCTACTGATCAATGTAGCTACATCAGTGGACAACTCTTGTCGAATTATGGAAACAGTGTCGGTGGATACGGTATCGGCTCATGCGGGGATGAGTGTGTGGGCTACTGCAGGTGTGCATCCTCACAGCGCATCTGCAGGTGTTGACGGACTCGAGTTTCTATTGGAGCATCCAAAAGTGATAGCCGTAGGTGAAGCCGGGCTCGACTATCACTATGATCATTCGCCTCGTAAGACGCAGAGGAGTGTGTTTGCCGCACAAATAGAAATGGCTAATCGTCATGAGCTGCCTTTGGTGGTTCATTCCCGCTCTGCCTGGGATGATGTTTTTGGAATTTTTGACTATGAAGGCATACCCGAACGTACGGTCATGCATTGTTTCACAGGCGGTGTCGACGAGTTGCGGGAATGCATCAAGCGAAGTGCCTTGGTCTCATTTTCTGGGATCATCACTTTTGCCAATGCAGACAAAGTGCGAGATGCGGTTGAAGTGTGTCCTCTTGAGAAGTTGCTGGTAGAAACCGACAGTCCCTATCTGACTCCTGTCCCACATCGAGGGCAACCGAACCGTCCTGCTCTGGTGACTTTAGTAGGCGAGGAAACAGCAAAAATCAAAAGCATAACTGTTGACGAGGTGGAAAATGCAACCTGGAAGACGGCACTCAAGTTCTATGGGGTGGAAGACTTTTATACTACTTCAGGCTAGTTTCCCAGCATAGTAGTACAATGCCATCTTGCCTGGTCCGTGTTTTTTGAGTTGAGTAATGACACATACAGCTGCCTCACTTCAAACTTTGATGGCTCGTTTCAATGTGACGGCACGCAAAGAATTCGGCCAGCATTTTGTGGTGGATCCCGAAATCACACGACACATGGTGACACTCAGCGGTGTTGGTTGTGGTGATCATGTGCTGGAAATCGGAGCGGGTTTAGGGTCGCTTACACTTGCTTTGGCTGAGACCGGTGCTTCAGTGGTGGCTGTGGAAGTGGATAGCAAGCTTGCTGATGCGCTTCGCTATGTGATAGCAGGCATTACAAACGCTGAAGACACCTCGAACATTAAAACTGTCACAAGTATTGTCGATACTGAGGATAAGGGGACAGCGGAAGTTGCGGACAATGTGGGAACTGCTGCTAAAGCGGATGTGCAGGTAGTGGAAGGCGATGCTCGTACTCTTGATTACTCAGGTCTGTCAGTGGCGTCGGATCATTGGCATATGGTTTCCAATCTTCCGTATAACATTGCAACATCGCTGGTGATTGACCTGCTCAGTAATGTCTCCGTGATAAAAAAGATGGTAGTCATGTTGCAACGTGAAACCGCAGAACGTCTAGCGGCTGCTCCTGGTTCCCGGGCTCGAGGGATTCCTAGTATTCTGATAGAATGTTACGGCAAAGCGCAAGTGTTGAGCAGAGTTCCTCCAGAGGCTTTTATGCCTCCTCCTGCTGTAGAATCTGCAGTCCTTTTGATCGAACGTTACAACAACAGCGGCGAGAACAGAAACACGACTGGTGAAACCCAGGATGCCACGACCCACGACAGAAGCAGCATGATCAAGGTGTCGCAGTCCGATTATGAACTTGATACTCGACAAGCTGAAGATGAAGTCGCCAATAAGGTGGTCTCAACAGGTTGTCTGCATTTGCAGTTGGATGATAGGACGATGCAATGCTTAAAACTTCTACTACGCAATGCTTTTGGTCAACGCCGTAAAATGCTGCGCCGTTCTTTGGCTAGTTTGATTACCTCAGATGATTTTGAAGCAGCTGAGGTTGACCCAACTGCTCGTCCTGAGTCGCTGACCTTTCAGCAATGGAAGAATTTGGCAACACTGAAACAACACTGAGAGTTGGCAAGAATATCGATGGTTGTCATCCGCAAGAGAACTACGAGAAGAACTGGAACTACGAGAATGACAACACTGGAAAGTGAATGGATACCACTCACTGCACGTGTAGAACGAATAACAAGTAAATGACAACGAATGAAGATGCGAGAAGATGAAGGATACCATTGGGGGAGTATTCGAGAGCATATCGAATAGGCCTGTTGAGCCTACTGCTAGCACGGTAAGAGCGTTTGCACCAGCGAAGCTTACTTTGTCTTTGCGAATAACAGGTGTTCGATCCGACGGCTATCATCTTATCGATGCGGAGATGACCACTCTCGACTTTGGGGATTGGCTGGAGATAACATCTGCTGATGCTGGCGTACATATGTTGACTACGGCTGCAACTGTCACCGAGCATGTTGCTAGCGGCGACAATCTGATAACAAAGGCTCTTGCACTAGCTTCCAGAAAGGCTGGGGTGAAAGTGTACAAGAATATCCCGTTTGGAAGTGGACTGGGCGGTGGTTCGGCTAACGCTGCCGCGCTATTGCGTTGGGCAGGGTTCACTGATGTGAGATCGTCGGTGAGTATAGGTGCTGATGTTGCGTTTTGCCTAATAGGTGGGCGTGCCCGGGTGAACGGTATAGGAGAACTTGTGGAGAGTGTCCCATACTCATACGAGCATTTCACGTTGCTGACTCCTCCGATTTCATGTTCGACACCTGCTGTATACCAAGCTTGGGATGAATTAGGAGGCCCTGAAGGAGCCAACGGCAACGACTTAGAGCCAGCGGCTTTGCATGTATTTCCCGAGTTAAAACGTTGGCGTGATGAACTGGGAAACGCTACAGGAGTCATTCCACGTTTGGCTGGCAGTGGAAGTACTTGGTTTGTGCCTGGTATGTATCCAGGCTTTGGCTACACAGTGGTAGCGACTCGCCCGGCAGAAACCGTTTAGCTTAAGAAGGGGGAGTGCATAACAGGCACCACGACCCTTATGTTATGTCGCTTGTGTCGCAATAGCCCCTTCTCGCCTTATACGGTCAGATAACCGAGGAACATGTAACAGTTGGGTGACCTTTATGTCACACTCCAGAGCAACACAAGAGCAGTATCGGTTATTTGCGTCTTTGATGGCGCGTGCGGCGGCGCATTTTCCTGTACTTTTTCTTGCGCATACGCTTGCGACGTTTTTTTATAAGTGAACCCACAGTTGAAAGCCTAATAGTATTAGTTGCATTAACACACTGTTTTCGTGTGTTATTTGAGGGTTTCTTCTATTGGGGGATATGTTGATTGGGTGTCACTTTATGATGTGTAGAATGACAATTAGCAGGATTTGGGCTTGTATCAGCAGATTTCAGTACTATGTCGGTGTTTTTTGGTTTGAGGTGATTCGTACTAGAATTAGTCGGATGTGGCCGGTAGTTCAACTGGTAGAACAACGGACTTTGGCTCCGGAGGTTGCAGGTTCGAGTCCTGCCCGGCCAGCGAATTATTTGAAAAGGGGATTATATACCTGTTACCCTGGGTCAGGTGGTATGGCCAACCCGGCGCACCGGTTACAGTGCCGCGGGCTGGGATTCGGGGGTGGCGTCCCCAGTGTAGGCTGGGAGTGGGGGAGGTAGAACGATGGAACTGGAGACACCATGCAGGGAGAACTAGCGGAACTGAGCTCCCACTGGGATGGTCTGAGCAGCACACAACAAGGCGCGGTCATAGCGGTAGCGGTCGCCCTATTCGTGGTACTACTGGTCGTCCGCCGCTTCGCGATGACGTGGACGCTCCCAAGGACTACACGCGGACACAAGATCAATCTCTACGTCGGGCAAAAGGGCCTCTGCAAGGGCTGCAAGGAAAGCTTCGACCCTCAAACTCTGCAAGTCGACCACATCGAACCGCAATCCCTCGGGGTACTAATCAGTTAAAGAATCTGCAATTATTGTGCGGGCACTGCAACCAAGTCAAAGACAATCGGCCCATGAAGTACCTGAGGAAACGCCTACGAGAACAGAAACGCACACAAGAACGGTCATGACAGCGCAAAGCCCTGTCAGTGGGCGAGCGCAATAAACGCACAACTGGCGGGAGTAGGGATACGAGGAGGAAGAAAATGGACACCACACCCGAACGGATCGCCGAGCACGACGAGCTAGTCGACCACGTGCGCAGCCTGGCCAAGGCTGCCAGGCGTAGGCAGGTGGGGCAGGCGATAGCCGCATACCCCGGCGTCACAGCCCGGCAGTTGTCGGAGGCCTTCGATTGCTCGCGCCAGGCCGCTAGGTGCGCCGTGAACGACCTGCGCGTCGCCCTCGAGAGTGGGGGCTCGCAGTGGCGTATAGTCGGGGGCGTCAACGGCTACGAGTTCGCGAAAGCGGTAGAGACGCAGAAAAATGGGGGATTATAACGCTACGTTGACAAAATCGGCTGGCCGGAAAAGGCTAGCACAGCTTAGTTTGCGATGTCAGAGGCTTACCCGTATAGGGATTGCACATAAGCGGTAGATTCGGTGATCTGTCATCGAAGTATTCTGTTATGGACCACATGTTCATGCGCTTGTATCTGTGGTTTTCAACGGTGATCTTGCCTAGATGTATGCCTTGTTGTGCTGTGTGGGCTTCAACGTGACGTAGCAGCCAGTAGCCGCTTCATGTTTGGTGTTCGGCACAAAACCAGGCAATCGGTTGACAGCCCATGATTCGAACTCGAAGGGGTGTTCACGCGCCATCTTTTCAGCACCGCGTAAGCTGTATGGGATACCGTGGACGGGGATTGTCCGGTCTTTCAGTCACTCGTCCAAGATCACGTCTATGGCAAAAGACGATATGTCCACACCCACCCAACGCCTGTTTGTCTCACGTGCTGCGGCAACCGTGGTTCCGCATCCACAGAACGGATCCAACACCAAGTCGCCCTCAGTGCTGCTTGCCCGCAAAATGCGCTTCAACAGTCTGATCGGTTTCTGGGTGGGAAACCCCAGGCGTTCCCCCGAGCTACCCATCAACGGGGGTATGTCCGCCCATACATCACTGATGGCCGCGCCTTTCGACTCGTCCAGATAACGCTTATACCGAGGCACTCTGCCAGGTGCTGTTTTGTATCACACGGCCTGCTTCATAGAGTTCTTGCATTTTCGCCTTGCTGTAACGCCAGTAACATGTGACGCCCAAGAACTCGTATTCGGGGTGTCCACGCGTTCCCGCTCCTGGCGCATTCAGATTGTCCAAACGGTATTTACGGCCTGTCCCCTCCTCTACGTGGCTGTAGGCTTTCAGCGTCCTAGCGGACAACGGCCCGAACGGCTGGTTGAACGTCCTGTATTCGGGCGTTCGCCTGTAGTGCAGTATCACATCGTGCACTCTCGGCCAGTTCACTGCGCCCTGCTTGTGGTCGTTCTTCGTGGCCGTGCGTTTCCATATCAGTTCGTTCAGGAAATTCTTACGACCGAAAACAGCGTCCAGAACCAGCTTCAAGCCATGCGAAGCCGTTGGGTCACAGTGCAAGTACAGGCTACCCGTGGGTTTCAGCAGCCGGTGACAGTGCTCCAGACGCTCCGCCATGTACGTCAGATAGGCGAGCATACCGCATTCACCCAGTGCGTAATGCAAACCCCTGATAGCACTATGAGCAGGCTTGCCGTAAGCGTTCTGGTAGGCGTGTAAACGTTCTACCGCTTCATCGTCCCACGACCACGTATCCGTGAAAGCCCTGAACTGCGCGGGGGGGGGGGGGGGGGGGGGGGGGGGGGGGGGGGGGGGGGGGGGGGG
>JAPPJC010000067.1 GCA_028820455.1 Acidimicrobiaceae bacterium | reverse complement strand
TCCCGACCTTCGGTCCCCCAGACCGACGCGCTAACCAAGCTGCGCCACAGCCCGTACTCATAAGAATAGCATCATAAAAGACGCTATTCACCTTTATCGACTTTGGGAGATCACAACTATCGCAGCCTATGGCTGAACTATTGCTGTTGCTACGCGATCAAAACAATCCGAAGTGGGCTATCCCTTGCACTAGACGCCACCCTAAGTAGAAGACCACCGCGACTACCATCAACCAAAAATGCCATGGGATCCGTTCATCGAATGCTTCGTGGGTAGTGATATCATCATCTGTGTTGGAGTCATGGGAATCACGAACTTCAGTATCATCAGCATCATCGGTCATGCCGGCACTTTCAATCAAAGGGGCTTGATCGAATAAAGGCTCTTGATCGCGTCTCATGTCATTGCGGCTCTATAGTGTAGATCGTGATCCAGCCTCACGATTAACTTGGATCAGTCTTTTCGTAAAGCCATTATCGCGGTATCGTCGTTAACCGAACCACCAGCGAAGTCTTTAGCATCATCAAGCAGCGACTTACACAAAACATCTGGCGCAGCTGTTAGATTACGTTCGACTGCTTTAACGATTTTGCGTTCCTCGAACAGTGCACCACTGCTAGTCCGAGCTTCTGATAAACCGTCTGTGTACATCACTACTAGGTCACCCGATTCCATAGGAAATTCCCGCGAAAAATATTCTGCGTTAGGATCAAGCATAAGTAAAGGACCAGTGGAACGTAACAACTTCACGCCTTCCTGTTGAAACATGAAGGCAGCTGGATGGCCGGCTGAGGCGTATCGCACAGTGTTCGCCTCGGTGTCACACACTACAACACAGGCGGATATGAACTCTTCAATACCGCCACTGCCAACAAGCTGTTTATTGATTTCCTCAAGTGCTTGAGCTGGATCTCGGAACTGGTGCAAAAACACACGGAGCAGATATTTAGCCTGAAAAGCAGTTAAAGACGACTCGATATTGTGACCCGATACGTCGCCTATCACCGCTGCTATACGCTTTGTGTCCAAACGGCAGACATCAAAGAAATCGCCAGACATCAAACCAGAACCTGCTTCGTAGACACGTCCAATTTCAAAGCCGCTGAAATGGGGAAGCTGTTCGGGTGCTAGTCGAGCTGCCCAAGCTTTTGGAGCGAGATCACTCTGACTAAGTGTGTCTCGGTAGCGGTTTTCAAGGTCGTACCAACTGCGTAGAATACGCGTTTCATTTACAGAATCACGCAATTGCCAAATAGAAAACAGTGTCGGTGCCAACAGCCCTCCCATAAGGATAATATAGTTAGACTCGCCATATAATCCGAGTAGTATCGCCACCGGCGTCAACAGAAGATACAAAATAGTGGCTTGTATCTCTTTTCGATAGTTCGCAGAAGCTATGACATATGCTTCGGTGTTTTTGCCAGAAGAACTAGTAACCAGTTTCACAAACCGTCGCCTGTGACGGAGTGAGCGAACATAGCCCGCGAAAGCTATCAAAGAGCAAAAAGCGAGAGCATAGAGAACAGACTGTACTGCTTCTTCAGGCAGAGCCACCACTAGCAGTAGCTCCCTAGTCGATGTTTTCGACTCATCCTAATTCCATACATTCCATGCTTTTTGACCTAATGACAAGCTTTTTTGACTATTGATTCCATCCTTGTGTCACTTGCCCACCACACCTGAATCTCGCGATAATTCCCATATCAATCATAGCACGTAGATATGGCAGAACCCCCATGTGCGTAGCACACACTTGCCGCTGGAGCCGCCGCGCTCTCGTAGATATGACAGAACCCCCATGTGCGTAGCACACACCGTTGCCAGCATCGAATATGCAACAACTTTCAGCACAGCCCTGCACCGAAAGTTGCAAGATGATAGTAGGACGCTATTGTTTCCTGCCTAAGTTGAGCTTAGTTCAGCTACCCCGAAGACCACACCAAAACGCACACACCATATTGCTACTGTTGAATAGCGGTTAAGGTCAACATCGGCAGGGATGTCATAGTTTTGTGAGCCTATGTTGCCTTTCAAGTCACCCAGGTCGAAAAAGTCGTCGTCAAATTCGCCTGCTGGGGCATCCACTGATGCGGTTGAGAGGTATACGTTCAGATCGGGACCGTTATCCGTTTGCAGGTTCTCCAATCGTAGTATCCGTTGACCTTGACCGTTGCTCCACACTTGCACTTTGCCCTGAGTGGGATGGGAACGTGGGATGAATGTTCCTTCTGCCTCTACTATGATCTGCGGTTCTTTCACTTCAGGGGTTTCAGAACCCTCAGAAGAACCGTTGCCCTCAGTGGTGTTGGTATTATCGCCGTCGGTGTCAGTTGCGCCGCCCTCATTGCCGTCGGTGCCGTCGTCGTCGGTTCTGGAGTCTTGATCTATGGCAGTATCCTCTCCGGTGTCATCCTCTCCATTCGAGTCTTCAGATGTAGTGGAAGCAGAAGACATCTCAGACGGCATTTCCTCATTTACCACCATGTCCATGGGCATGTCCAACTCTTCCATGACTTTGTTCATGGCATCTGCCTGTTCTTGGGTTGTTTCGTCTCCTTCGATATTCGACGGTGCAGGACCAGCAACAAAAAAAGGTGGTGGCTCGTCCACTTCGTTGTCTATGAACAGTGTCTGAAAAGCAAAAACGCCAAACACCAGCCAAACTCCGATCGCCGTACCTGCACCAAGTAGTAGCCATCGTCCATACCGTTTAACCCAAGAAGAATTCAGCAAAGACATGGTAACAGTTTACAGCGATCAATCCATAGACAGACATTCAAAACAGACAGACGCGGTCCCCGCTCGCTGGGACTGGCCAGCACTACCCGATCAATCACAAGCCCTTATGACTGCCAGCCAAAACGTTATAAAGAACAAGGATGGTCGTAGAGTCAGAGTATGGATATCAGTCGAATACGAGAACATTATGTTAATGCGGGGTTAAGCAGGGATGACCTTGCTGATGACCCTATAACACAGTTCAAACGATGGTTTGAGGAATGGGTCGCGACAAATCCTTACGATGCCAATGCTGTAATAGTCGCGACAACAGACTCAGAAGGCTGGCCTTCAGCACGGGCTGTGCTGCTTAAAAAGCTAGATGAAAGAGGCTTTGTATTCTACACTAACCGCCAATCTGCCAAAGGAATCGATCTAGAAGAATCGGGACGGGCAGCCTTATGTTTTTTGTGGCATTCAGTGGAACGTCAAGTGCGTGTAGTCGGCCAGGTTGAACATCTACTCGACAACGAAAGCGACGAGTATTTCTCCTCTCGGCCTCGTGGAGCGCAAATCGCTGCTTGGGCTTCACCACAATCGCAGGTGATAAACAACCGAGCTGAATTAGAACATCGCAATGCTGCTGCTGAGACACATTTCCAAGCCGATACTCGGATATCGCGCCCCCCACATTGGGGAGGCTACCTAGTACGACCACACATTGTGGAGTTTTGGCAGGGACGCCGTAACCGTCTGCACGACCGTTTGCGCTATCGCAAGGCCAAACCCCCAGACAACACTCCATCCCATACAGGACTTCCTCAACACATAATCGCGACATCGCCTACAACTCGTGCAGATACAGCTTGTGCAGACTGGATTGTTGAACGACTCGCCCCCTAGAAGTGCTGCACCACGGGAAGTGCTGGCCCAAACTTGCTTCAATCGTTGGAAAAACCTGCTCTATCCAGGCCTTGCGCATAAAAATAGCGGACTCTGCGTTGCAAAAAGTAGCCGAAGAATGCCGTAAGCAAAATCTCCAACGCCACTCCAAAGCGGACTGGGCTGGTAACCCAGTTGTCGAACCTAGCAGGCCATGTTGCAAAAAACCGCAGCAGAGGCAGCAGAATGAAATCCGCATTGTTGAAGCCAAATTCAATACTCAGATAAAGCAGCACGTAAGCTGCGATTACAATCCTGCGTTCTGAACTGTCAGCCTCACCTTGAACCCATCCGAATAGCAAGACCCCGAGCACACCTAGAACACATAACACTGCCAAACGTTCTGAGGTTACAAGATTGATCCAGTTGGTTATGTGCTCCTGAAACTCTGAAAACTTCTCCACCAGGGGATTCGAATAAGTTGGATCGTGTAGTATTTGCCGCTCCCACCAACCATAGTTAACCAGGTATACTCCCGACATCAACAGCACAAAACCTGAAATCGGGTTGATCCAGGAGAACATTTTGCGCATAGCACCTACCACACTGGTAAAAGCTGTAGACAAAGCCACCGTGAGAAAAGACACTACCGTTCCCATCCCGACTGCGTAAGCCAAGAAACTAACTACACCATTGGCAACACCTTCCTTAGAAAAGTTCGCAGCTACAGCAGCGATAAACAACCCTATGGTGCAAGATAGCGACACCACAGCATAGCTCACCCCAAACAGAAACACTGAAGCTAGGCTTCTGCTGCCGGTTCCTTTGTTCAGTTTTGGCAAACGCAGATCAATGGCATGCCCGGTTAGCACCCAGACACCCAGTACTACCATCCCCGCTCCGATCACTATCGTGGCAGAACCTATATGCCTAATGACCGCAGCTCGACTCAAAACCGTCTCGAACAACACTCCGAAGCTGCCGAATACCGCAATAAAGCCTGCTGTGAGAGTGATCGCAACCAAAAAAGCCCGCAATATGTTCTTCAAAGCCTGGGAAGGGTCACGTTTTGTTGAAGTGGTGGGTATACCGACGAAATAAGACAAATAAGCAGGCAGAAGCACAAAACCGCAGGGATTGAAAGCGGCAATAATCCCCAGAGAAAACGGGTAGGCAAGAGTAATTTCCATTAGTTAATATCTACCACACAAATCAACGCAACACACGTGTGAACATCACCAGCTGTTCTCCCTATCTGCATGCGACACTCCCCCAGAGCACATACAGCAGATACAC
This sequence comes from Acidimicrobiaceae bacterium, assembly GCA_028820455.1. GTDB lineage: Bacteria > Actinomycetota > Acidimicrobiia > Acidimicrobiales > Aldehydirespiratoraceae > JAAXHB01. Next base: position 12,843 of record JAPPJC010000067.1, on the reverse strand, counting down.
GACGTGTGACCATCACCAGCTGTTTTCCCTATCTGCACGGTCTGCGGCTTTCACAGCATAGCCAACGATGATGCAAGGACACAAAAGCACTGTGCCCACTATCAAGACCACAACAGCCCCTGCTGTGACCGATGGAACATTCAAACCGACAACCTGGCTTATCCCTAAGATCAGCAAAGACAAGCCGTAAAGCGAGTAGCCCGAATACTTACCTACACGAGTCCACCGGGCGATTTTGGTTCGTCGCTCCAACACCGGGTCGGGGTTGCCTGAAAATACCGGATTATCCATGATTATTCGTGTAAGTGGAACCACCGCGCTCGAACTGCACATCGTTCATCATTGTCATCACTCAAATACCGCTTCCCTTGGCGGATGACGTCATCGGCGCAAGATCATTCCGATACAACCAGCAGTGCACAGTACGATAGCGGGCAACCTCGTGTTCGAAATTGATGCGATCAGGTGTGAACACTCCAATCTCATATAATGACAGCTCATAGATTTCGCCGACAAAATCAGCAAAATGCTCGTAGCAACGTTGCAGAGCATACTCACGCATCGCCGTGTTGCCAGGATATATCGCCGGATGTGGGACATCCAACTCGAACATATGGAACACTTCGTAAGTGTGTGCATCCTCACATTCGATACGAGAGGTCACTACCACCTTACGGCCTTGGATGATGTTCTCTACCCGATCAAAACAGTCGCCACCCACTAGATCGTAATCTCTTATGATCTCACCGACAATACTAAGCGGGTCGAGTATCGAACTGTCCGCAGAGTCTGCACTGCTGCCACTGTCTTGAGATGGAGATGGAATCTCATCGTCCTGCTGTGTCGCATCGGGAATTCCCGACGAAGACGTAAGGCCATCCTCTGAACTATCGGAGTTTTGTATGGTCTCGGTTCGATTGCAACCCGCTACCAGTCCAACACACAACAACACAGCAACCACTGAGCGGCACACATAACACAACACACACGACACCGAAAGCATTTCTCAACAAATCAGCTTATACCGAAAGCAGAAAAGTGCAAAAAATGGTAGGAGAACACCACATGGCTCAAACCCTCACAGCTAGGATAAGAACAACTAGGACAGAGGCTATCATCAGCTAAGGAGAACACCACATGGCTCAAACAGCTTTAAGAGGCAAACCCGTGAACACCAGCGGGGATCTACCAAGAGTAGGACAGCAGGCACCGGCTTTTACCTTAACCACTAAGAGCCTCGGCAAAATATCGTCAAAAAGCCTGGAAGGCCGCAAAATAGTGTTGAACATTTTTCCTTCTTTAGACACACCTACCTGCGCTCAAAGCGTTCGTACATTCAATGAGCACTCCGCCGAACTCACAGACACCACAGTCATATGCGTATCCGCTGATCTGCCTTTTGCGGCAGATCGGTTCTGTGGTGCTGAAAACATCGAAAACATCAAAACAGGATCAACTTTTCGCAACCAAGAATTCCTCGATGACTACGGGGTCAAAATCATGGACGGACCACTTGCCGGGCTATGCGCTAGAGCATTAGTGGTCATCGATACTGATGGCACGGTACTTCACAACCAACTCGTGGCCGAAATAGCCGACGAACCCGACTACGAATCAGCACTCTCAGCTTTACAGTAGACTCACATCGGTGAAATGCCCCACCCATTGGGGAACTATCCCGAAAGCTAGGGTGACCAGCCCAGTCAAGATCAAAGCTGCAGACACCGATGCGGGTACTTTGATCGGCGATGAAGATTGAACATTGTCGGGCGGTGCCTCCACCCACATGTAAGACGCTATGCGAGCGTAATAGTAGAGTGCTATCACAGAATTAAGACCGACTACCCCGCCTAGCACCACCCCCCAAGCGGTGCCAGGTGACAACAACGCCAACACGATCTCAAACTTAGCGAACCAACCACCGAACGGGGGTATGCCGGCTAGAGCCATCAAAAATACGGTCATCGCCACAGTCAAAACAGGAGCATACCGAAACAGTCCCTTGTAAGAGTCGATCTCCGCAGAAGAAGTACGCCGCGCAACTGCTATGATCACAGCAAAAGCTCCCAGGTTCATGGCAGCATAAATCGCCAGGTAGGTGACTACTGAGGATAGCGCATCATCCGCAGTAGCCGAAGACTCGCCTGCTACCGCCAGAGGAGCCAGCATATAACCTGCCTGCGCCACACCCGAATAAGCCAGCATACGCACAGCGTTCGTTTGACGAAGAGCCATGAGGTTGCCCCCCGTCATCGAAGCAGCCGACAGCAGCCACAGTAAAGGTTGATATACGTCGGATCGATCCCAAAACCCCACAAAAACCAAGCTCAGTAAAGCCACAAACCCTGCTGCTTTTGAAGCTACCGACAGAAAAGCCGTTACCGGAGTGGGTGCACCCTCATAAGCATCGGGAGCCCACATGTGAAACGGAAAAGCCGACACCTTGAATCCGAAACCCACGACCACGAAAATCAACCCCAGAACAACGACTGCTAGCAGGCCTTCAGCTTGTGAATTGGATATGGTCGCGTTGATATCGCTTAGCATGGTAGAACCTGAAACACCGTAAAGAAGCGACATGCCGTATAACAGAACAGCAGAAGCAAACACTCCCATCAGATAGTATTTGAGCCCTGCCTCGTTGCTGCGGAGATCGACTTTATGCCAAGTAGCCATAAGGTAAGCAGGAATGGACAGCAATTCCAAAGCTATGAAAATGGTCACTAGATCACGGGCTGAAGTCATCACCAGCATTCCCAGAACAGCTGAAAGCAGCATCTGGTAGTATTCGCTTTCCCAGAAATCGCCTTTGGCTATGTAATCGGTAGACAGCAAAACCACTACATAAGCTGTCAGCAGGAACACGGCTTTCATCACCAACGAGAAATCGTCCACCGTGTAAGCCCCGCCGAACATGGCACGGTCAGTGCCGTCCACTGCCAACGTTACCACTGGCACCATCGCAGCGAGCAGGCTAAACGATGCCAGAGTCGCAGACACGGCTTTGGCCCGCTCCAGCCATACTATGTCCACCAAAGTAAGCAGTGCGCCACAAGCGAGTAAAGTCAACTCCGGTGCTGCCGCATGCCAGTCGATCGGAGGGCGGGCAAACGCAAGTAAATCAATCAAAGTTCAGCCTTCAAAACTATCACACGAACGGTGCAGGTGCGGCATGAAGATCAACCCAGGAACTCTGTTAAAACCGTAAGCACAGCAGGGTCGGTCACCCGAAATATCAGTCCCGGCATAACACCGAACAGCACAATACCGATTAGCAAGGGCAGCCAAGCTATCCACTCCGTGGGTGTCACATCCACTATCTCATCGTTGTCCGCGAATTCGGGTTTGGGGGAACCCATCGCAGTGCGCTGCAACAACCAAAGCAGGTAGCCTGCTGCTAATACCGTGCCAACAGCAGCGACTACCATGTAGACCCGAAACACTCCCACAGGCAATCCGTCAGCTGGTGAGTAAGCGGACAGGATAGCAGGAAACTCACCCCAGAAGCCTGCTAAGCCTGGCAGACCCAACGATGCCATCGACACGAACCCGAGCAGCCAGCCCATGCGTGGGGCTTGCACCAGCAGCCCGCCCAAGCGTTTTATCTCCAAAGTGTGGTAACGTTCTTTCACTGAACCAGCTAAGAAAAAAAGCATTCCGGTGATGATACCGTGGGCTACCATTCCGAAAATTGCGGCGTTCACACCGAAATCGGTGAGCGTGGCAACACCGAGCATCACAAAACCCATATGCGCGACCGACGAAAACGCTATAAGACGTTTCATGTCGGTCTGGGCTAAACACCCCAACGCTCCGTAAATGATACCGATAACAGCTAGCAGTCCGATCCAGGGCATCCACACTTCTGCCCCTTCGGGAAGCATGGGCACTGCTATGCGCACAAAACCGTACGTGCCAAGCTTCAGAAGTACCGCTGCTAGGATCACCGAACCCACCGTGGGAGCTTCAGTATGAGCATCAGGAAGCCAGGTGTGGAAAGGAAACATAGGCACTTTAACGCCAAACCCGATGAACATCCCTGCGAAAATCCAAACCTGGGTGACTCCCAGAATGCCCGCCCCAGCAACATCAGACAATACACGCATATCGAAAGTTCGCAAAGGATCACCGGTGATCGGATCACTTGAAAGAAAGTAGAGAGCCAGAAACGACAGCAGCATCAACGCCGAACCGAACAAAGTGAACAAGAAGAACTTGATGGATGCGTAACGCCGGTTTTCACCACCCCACACACCGATCATGAAAAACATCGGCAACAACACCACCTCGAAAAACACGAAGAACAGAATCAGATCCTGCGCTACGAACGTGCCGATCATCCCTGTTTCAAGTATCAGGATAAGCGATAGAAACGCTTTCGGATTTCCTGGATGCGGGATATGATCCCACGAATAGACCACGCACAAGGGAACGACCACCAGTGTGAGTGCCAACAAAGGCAGAGAGATACCATCGATACCGAGGATGTAACGGCTGTTGATCACGTCTATCCATGAACGGTCCACCACATACTGCAGAATACCGGCATCTCCATAGTTGAAATCAACTAGCAGCAGGGCACCCACCACCAAAGCCGCAAGCGATGCGAACAATGCCACCAACCTGTGGGTGTGCGTCTTGCCTGCCGGCACAGTCATCATTATCAACGCTCCAAGCAGAGGAGCGAAGGTTACTAGCGTCAAACCCCAGTCTGTAAGAAAATCTGTCATAAAATATCCAATTCAGTCATGAAATATAAGCACCCGGTTCAACTATGAAATAGTAAGCACCCGGTCAAACCACGAAATATTGTAAGCCAATCATCACCAGGCCAGCACCATGATGAACACTCCTGCGATCACTGCTGACACAGCGAACAGGACAGCGGCATACTGCTGCACTTTACCTGTTTGCATCCTACGCAGGTTTTCGCCTGCACTATCAGAAGTCCTACCTGAACCATCGACAATAAGATTGTCCAGCAGTCCTTGGTCGAAATAACGATACAAGACACGTCCAGCGACTACCGACTTTCGGCCTGTTCCATCGACCACACCGTCAATTACACGCTGATTGAACCAATACGCTAGCCTCGCTAATGGGCCTTTCACAATCCTTACGATCACACCTGTGTATAGATGGTCAAAATAATACTTGTTGACCAGCAAAGTATGCACAGCTCGTGGAACAACACCACGAGACACCGGGCCGTCCGGCAACTCCGTAAGAGACATTCTTTCAACAGCAGACCGATGTCGCACCCGGCGGAAATAGTAGTGCCAGGAGACACCAGCCCCAGCCAAAGCGATTACCGTCGACACCAAAGCCAGAGACCAACTCGGTTTGGCGTGACCTATGTGCGGGAAGTATGCTGCTACCGGTTCCACGTAATGACCGAAACGTTCATGCCAAGACTCCGGCAGCCATTGAAACCCTTTCGGTAAGTTCAGAAATCCCGCCACCACAGCAAAGAAGGCTAGCACGTACAAAGGCAGAAGAATACGCAGGCCCGACTCATGGGGACGACCATGGCCTCGATATTCACCATAGAAAGTAAGATACACGACCCGAATCATGTAAGCAGCAGTGACCGCTGCTCCGATCATTCCCATGACCAGCATCGACGTATAGGCTCCATTGGCTTGCGTACCACCGAAAAGTCCCCATCCCCCAGTACCTACGAGAATCTCATCTTTAGACCAAAAACCCGCTAACGGCGGCAGACCCATCAGAGCTATGGTTGCCATCACGAAAGTTCGATGCGTGTGCGGCATGTGTTTACGAAGCCCGCCCATATCGGTTTTCATGTTGAAACTATGCACGGCATGGCTAACGGACCCCGAACCCAGAAACAAGCAGGCTTTGAAGAAGGCGTGTGTGAAGAGATGGAAGATCGCGGCTGTCCACGCTCCCACTCCCAACGCCATGACCATGTAACCAAGCTGACTGACAGTGGAATATGCCAAGACTTTTTTGATGTCGTCTTGGGTAAAGGCTAGAAAGCCGCCGAACAGTAAGGTAACAGAACCCACCACGGCTAAAAGGTTGATGCTAGACCCTTCGATCGACATGCCTGTCCAGAAAACCGGATACAAGCGGGCTATCATGAAGATGCCTGCAACCACCATCGTGGCTGCATGAATGAGTGCTGACACTGGTGTGGGACCAGCCATAGCGTCAGGCAACCAAGTATGCAACACGAACTGACCGGATTTCGACATCACTGCTACGGTCAAACATACCGCTGCCACTAGAACCGCGGTTCTTCCCACTTCACCCGCGGCGATACGTTTTGTGATCGTAAGAGTGTCAAAAGTGTTGCCAGCCGCGAAGAACAATACCGTCATCCCTATAAGCAGACCGACATCACCAACTCTGTTGGTCAGGAAGGCTTTGAGGGCTGCATTGGAGTTGACCCTGTGCTCCCACCAATGCCCGATCAACACGAAAGAGCACACTCCCACCAGCTCCCAGCCTACGATCATCTGCAACAGGTTGTCGCTGACCACAAAAAACAGCATCGCAGCCGTGAACAAACTCAAGAACGCGAAAAAATGAGTGTAACGGCTGTCACCCGACACGTAATCGGTGCTGTAAACGTGCACCAACAACGAGATGAAAGACACGACGAACAGCATCATCACCGACAAGCCGTCCAAGAGGATGCCGACATCATGATCCACGCCACCGGAACGCAGCCATTCCAAACTGCGATGCACTGCGGGTACGCCATCATGGCTGCCAACGCTGTCACGGTGTGTTATCCAATTCACACCCGCACCACAACTAAGTAGCAGCGACCCTGCTACAGCGATGATACCGCATATCGCGCCTTTGCCTGGAAGACGTTTTCCGAGTAACAGTATCGTAGCAAACGACACCGTCGGCAGTAGAGGAATCAGCCAGGCATTGTTGAGAAACCAACCAGCGTCGTCCACTGAAATCGGCCCAGAACCACCGACACTCTCAGCAGCGGCTGCTAGTAGGCTGCCTGCAATGTGAACGGTAGGACTCACCGGTTCACACCATCGAGACTGTCTTCAACCTTCGGCATATTCTTCCTTCGCACCCTCAGCCTTTGAGCATGTCAGCTTCTGCGAAGTCGGTGGTGAGACGGTTGCGGTACATCAACAGCACTATCGCCAGGCCAATCCCCACCTCTGCTGCCGCGACGGCAATCACGAACAAAGCAAACACTTCACCACCCACATCACCATGAAAAGCCCCGAAAGCTACCAGATTGATATTCACGGAGTTCAAAATCAACTCTACCGACATCAAAACCATAATGCCATTACGTCTCACCAAGACGCCGTAAACGCCGATGCAGAACAACAGACCAGCCAAAAGCAGAAACGAATTCAGCAGCACAACGTCTTAGCCTACACTCCCAAACATCTTGCATCTCCAGCGTGAAATCATCTTGAACAATCCTGAACGTATAGCTAAATATAGCTTAAGCATCATCAATCATTACGCAACCATCATTGTGCACATTCATTATTATGCACATTAATCTCTACGCGTCGATCTCTACCGCATCCGGAAATCATCACCGCATCGACTACCATTACTCCTTCGCAAGCCCGTCGATCTTCGTTACGCAACTCTTCAGGGGTTTCAGGTCTCCAGGGCTTCAAGGATCACCCCAGCCACCACCTCCTGGGGTGAGTATCCTCAGCCGTTCTCCTGTTCTTACATCTAAGGTGACCTTGCCTGGCAGCAACTCAGACTTGCCGGAACGTTTGATCAGCCAGTCTTCTCCAAGTGCCCCGGGATGACCACCTTGTAAGCCCCAGGGCCTGATGACACGACGCTCCCCCATCAAAGTGACAGTAGCGTCTTCCAAGAATTCGATTTCACGTATTATGCCTTCACCACCGCTGTAACGGCCATATCCACCACTACCCGAGCGTAAGCCGTACTCAGTGATGCGTAAAGGATAATGTTGCGTGAGACTTTCGATGGGAGTGTTCTTCGTGTTGGTCATACCCGTATGGATGCCTGAAGATCCGTCATGGCCGTTGCGAGCACCCTGTCCTCCACCGATCGTTTCATAGTAGGCGAACTCATCGGAGCCTATCAACACATTGTTCATCGTCCCTTGTGAAGCAGCTGGAACTACATTCGGAACAGCTTCAGCCAGAGCTCCGAACAGCGCATCGGCTACGCGTTGGGAGGTTTCCACATTGCCTGCTGCCACAGCTGCCGGGGGTAACGCATTCACAATCGAACCTTTAGGGGCTTCCATGGTTATAGGGCGGTAGCATCCGCCATTGGCTGGGATAGTTGGGTCTGACACTGCCCGCACCACGAAATAAAGCGACGACACCGTAACAGCGTCCACCGCGTTGAAGTTGGCTGCCACTTGCTTAGACGACCCGGAAAAGTCGGCATGGATGTTCGTGCCGTCGATCGTTACAGAAGCTCTGATGGGATGCAGGCCGTCGTAGCCTTCCATGTGGTCTTCGAAATCATAACAGCCATCGGGGAGTTCACCGATAGCAGTCCGCATACGACGCTCACCGTAATCGAGAAGCCCGCTGCACACCCCGTGATATCTTACGGCACCATACATTTTGCACAATTCGGCAAGCCTGATAGCCCCCATCTCGTTCGCTCCCATTTGGGCAGAAAGGTCCCCCATTCGCTCTTCGGGTGTACGGGTAGCCGCTAGCAGTGGTTCTAAGAATTCGTCAACCCACCGGCGATTGTGGGCAGCCAAGATAGGGGGCACGATGTGGCCTTCTTGTTCAAGCCTTGTGGCATGCGCTGGCATCGAGCCCGGAGCCTCACCGCCAACATCAGCGTGATGTGCCCTGTTGGCCACCCAGCCGATCAGACGACCCTCATAACCAACAGGACGAACGATGGTGAGGTCGTTGAGATGAGTGCCACCATGGTAGGGATCGTTAACGGCATACTGGGAGTTGAAGTCGAGCTTATCGCCGAACACATCGATCACAGCTTGCACCGAAGCCGGCATCGACCCAAGATGCACGGGAATGTGCTCAGCCTGAGCCAACATCTCCCCACTGGGCACAAACAAAGCCGCAGAAAAATCGGCTCGTTCTTTTATGTTAGGCGAATAACTGCTGCGACGTAGCACGCTGCCCATCTCATCGGCTGCAGCCACAAACCGGTGACGTGCCACCTCCAAATCAACTGCGCTCAAGCTGCTCATGCGTTCTAGCCTAATATGACTCCAACAGGTTCAAGTCTCTCAACCTCTCGGGGTTTCGCTCTCAAGTCCTTCATGACTTCAGCTTAATGTGGCGTGCGACATATGGTGACGTGCCTGATACTCGGGCGTAAGCCCCATGCTCAAGGCAAAGTGTGACAATAATGACGTGCGGCAATACGGCTGTCAATATGGCGGGTAATAGTGTGTACACTTCACATGATGACGGCAAACACCACTAACCAAAGTTCATCCGATAATATCACCCCTGCTGGTAATACCAACCCTGCCAGCGAGGCAGGTCATACAAGCCAGACAAGTTCCGCCAGTTCTGTCAGCAAGGAAAGCCCGGCAACTTCAATAAGCCAGGCTACTACTACAGGTCACACGAGCCAGACAAACCAGGCCGCTCGCACGGCTGCTGATAAACCTAAGATCGTGTTTGACTGCGACCCAGGGCTTGACGATGCCATAGCAATCCTCACGGCCGCTTATTTCTGCGACATAGTGGGCATTACAACTGTGAACGGCAATGTAGGTATTGATTACACCACCCATAATGCTCTTGCTGTGGCTCAGATTGCTGCTCTCGATGTGGAAGTCCATCGGGGGGCATCGAGGCCGTTGATCGCTCCCACAATAGATGCGGCTCGTGTTCATGGAGCTACCGGACTCGGTGATGCGAAGCTGCCCAGCCTCACACGCACCGTAGCATCAAACGATGCGGTGGGTTACATATGCGACACAGCACGCTCGGTGGACGAGTTGCACTTGGTAGCGGTCGGGCCGCTCACCAATCTGGCTCTCGCGCTGCGGCGTGACCCCGACCTTCCCAAACATTTGCAGAGTATCACAATAATGGGTGGCAGTGCACGAATAGGCAACGTCACCCCAGTGGCCGAGTTCAACGCCTGGGCTGATCCCGAAGCTGCTGCCATTGTTTTCAAAGAAGCAGCACCTGTGACGATGGTGGGGCTCGACGTGACCCGTCAAATATTGTTCGGCATGACCGAGGTAGACCGCATCAGAGAAGCAGCCACACCCACAGCTTTATTCGCTGCTAGCCTGGTAGCCTACGCTTACGAACAGTCCCTGCAGAGGGGACTGTCGGCTGCTCCCATTCATGACGCCGTAGCTGTGATCACTGTTACACATCCTCATCTATTCACCATTTCCGCCCACCCTGTGACTGTGGAATTGCAAGGTGAAACCACTCGCGGCATGACTGTGGTAGACCTTCGCCCCAGAAAAAGAATCGAATCAGAAACCCGCCCAGCGAGCGATAGTTCGTCGGGCAATACCTCACCGGATAACCCTGATAGTAACGTGGTATGGGAAGCCCGGAGCGAGACCGTGCGCAACCTGATATTAGAAGCAGTGACCACCCTTTAAAGGTCCATTGTTGAATCCAAAGGTTTCACCATTCAATCTTTGGAGACACCACCCCCCCCCCTCTTGGGAGGGAGATGGTAGCCCAGCAAACCTCTTCCACGCATAAAGAGCTGAGCAGCACGACCCACGTAAACCCAAACGCAAAAACCACACTAGGGCCCAAAATAGGATTAATCGAAGCAACAACCTTGCCACACACAATGTCAAACGGCCGAAGCAAACTCAACCGAACAAGCTCCAAAGTCTGACTGGTTTATGAGGGCTCCTGTGACTGGAGCGTCGGTCTGCCCACTAGTCGGATTACCTATGCGTTTGTTGATCGCGTTGACACTTGAATGCGGATGGTGTACAGTTGGTGTATGGCTCGTACTAACATTGACATCGACGATGACGCGTGCGCGGCGGTTATGCGGCGATACGGGCTGAACACCAAACGTGAAGCCGTGAACATGGCTCTGCGGATGCTGGCCATCGAACCGATGAGCCTTGAAGAAGCCCGTGCCATGCGAGGATCCGGTTGGGACGGTGATCTTGATCAGATGCGTACCCACCGGTATCCGTGATCCTGATTGAAACCTCAGCGTGGGTGGAGTTCATCCGAGACACAAACAGTGCGGTTTGCAACCTTGTAGATGACATCTTGAATGATGATGCTGCTACCTGCGACGCTGTCTGGATGGAAGTACTGGCAGGAGCACGCAATGAGCGTCACCGCCATGACATGCGCCGCCTGCTGGCGCGAACCGTGACTCTGGCGACTCTCCCCACGGACTACGAGCACGCCGCTTTCATCTACCGCTCCTGCCGCCGTCACGGTGAGACACCCCGTTCGCTCATCGACTGCCTGATCGCCGCCGTCGCCATTCGGATGGATGCAGCAGTACTGCACGCCGACAGGGACTTCGACATGATCGCTCACCACAGCTCACTACAGACAATCCCTCCAAGCCGATACCAGGGCAATTGAACGCGTCTGGGTCAGTTGCGTCACTCTGGTCCGCCGCTATCATACTTGCAACCTGGAACATCGGCTGACACGGTCAGTGAGGGGTACGCGTCTGCAAGTCCGGGGCTAGCGGGATGTGGGGACTATGGGTTCTGACTGAGATGTTCGGCTTCTTTCAGTGCTCCCCTTGTCGTGAACACAGACAGCCTTGTCGCGGTTGATTTGCCAACCCTTCCCGTTCCTCTCCTGGATGTGGAAGTAGGGAAGACTCCGTCGCGAGAAAGCCTGCCTCAACTCAGTCTCAAGCTGATGACAGCCGTACATCACGATGATATCTTCAGGAGCTGCACCACCAGTGAGCAGGCCCTCAACTCGGGATGCTATGCTTTCGGCTTCTCCTTTGAGGTCGCGGCACGCTGTCAAGTGTGGCCGAGACCCGCTTCGTCTAGCTGCTTCTGGAGGAACGAGTGCAGCTGGGTCGTTCAAATCCACCGAAGTTTTCTTCCATTTCCGTGATCCTGCAAGGAAGTTCATAGCGAATTCGAGTATCTCCCGTGTGTTGCGGTAGTTCTTGCAGAATACAGAGCTGCGACCTCGAGCGGTTCTGCGGCGTCCCAGAGCATCGAGACCAGGGGGATTCCATCTCGCACCGTTACGACGGTAGACATTCTGAGCGACATCGAACGCAACGACAAAGTTGTCTCGGTCCGGACTTTTCGGGTTCGATATCAGACGATCCGGTTTGAGCATTCTGTAGGCCAGGTCGAGTCTGCTGTGGTCGAAATCCTGAGCTTCGTCCACCAGCACCATGTCGTAACGTTGTGAGTCGGGTAGGTTCTTCACCACTTCGCGGGCTTCAAGGATACGTCGATCGTAAACGGATATGCTGTCGCTGCTCGACTGATCGGAGGACTGTGTATGGTCGGCAGTTCCACCGGGGCGGTCAAAGCGATGAGATCGGGACTGGTTGGCATACCGGCCGGATTGTGCAGATCGTTTATGTTCACCTCGGTTTCCCTGTTCTGCCAGCTTCCAGGCCAACCTGTCGATATTGATGACCTGAAGGTTCTCGTCGATTTCCAGCATTGTCTCGAGCGCATTGGCGAGAACCCGGTTGTAACACAGTACCAGGATCCGACATTCCCACAGAATTGCGTCCACCAGTTTTGCCGCGTTGCGGGCTTCTTTGCCCAGTAGTGCCTGTTCTTCTTCCAAAGCGTGCTGGCGGTAGCGACCTTTCAGCTTCTCTGACACGGTTCTGCTCGAGTGCTGATGTGCGCAGGTCAGCCCAATCGCCTGAAGGTGTTTGTGACACCCAACCACA
>JAPPJC010000075.1 GCA_028820455.1 Acidimicrobiaceae bacterium | reverse complement strand
CCCCCCCCCCCCCCCCCCCCCCCCCCCCCCCCCCCCCCCCCCCCCCCCCCCACTACGCTTGCAGTTCGGCTGCTTTGCGTTCTACGTCTGAAGCCCCACCTACCATGTAGAAAGCTTGCTCGGGCAGATGATCCATACCGCCGTTGATGAGAGCTTCAAAGGATTCGATTGTTTCAGCAACGGAGGTGAATATGCCATCTTGACCTGTGAAGTTCTTAGCTACGAACATCGGCTGCGACAAAAATCGCTGAATTTTGCGAGCTCGGTCTACGGTCACACGATCTTCTTCTGAGAGTTCATCAAGTCCAAGAATAGCGATGATATCTTGTAGTTCTTTGTAACGTTGCAATACCTCCTGCACTTGTCGTGCTATTGCATAGTGGCGTTCACCCACCACTAGTGGGTCAAGAATAGTGGAGGTAGAGGCCAATGGATCTACGGCAGGGTAGATACCCAAAGCAGCAATATCTCGACTCAGTTCTGTGGTGCCGTCAAAGTGCGTGAAAGAAGTAAAAGGTGCTGGGTCGGTGTAGTCGTCAGCAGGGACGTACACAGCTTGCATCGAGGTAATGGATTTGCCTTTAGTGGAGGTTATTCGTTCTTGCAGTTCACCCATTTCGTCGGCAAGAGTTGGTTGGTAGCCGACCGCTGATGGCATGCGACCCAAAAGGGTGGAAACTTCAGAACCGGCCTGCACGAACCGGAAGATATTATCGATGAAAAGCAAGACATCCTGGTTTTTTACGTCACGGAAATACTCAGCGATCGTCACACCTGCAAGTCCTACTCGAAGTCGCACTCCAGGTGGTTCATCCATTTGCCCGAACACGAGAGCAGCTTTACTGAGTACGGATGTTTCACCGTCACCCATTTTGGTTTCATCCATCTCCAGGAACAGGTCAGTACCTTCTCGTGTGCGTTCACCAACCCCAGCGAACACTGAAACACCGCCGTGGTTGGTGGCTACGCGAGTGATCATTTCTGTGATGAGCACGGTTTTGCCTACTCCGGCACCACCGAACAGTCCAATTTTGCCACCCTGTTTGTAGGGTGTGAGCAGGTCGATAACCTTGATACCGGTTTCGAACATCTGGGCTGAAGGTTCGAGAGTATCAAAAGCAGGGGCGGGCCGGCGTATTTCCCAATGTTCTTCCGTGTCATGTTCTGGGGTGTCAAGACATTTGCCTAAAACGTTCCACACGTGTCCTAGCGTATTTTCGCCTACTGGTATGCGAATTCCGTGGCCAGTGTTTTGCACGACGGTGTCTCGTGTAAGCCCATCGGTTGGCCGCATAGCAATGGCTCGCACGCGGTTATCGCCGATCTGTTGAGCTACTTCAGCTGGAACTGTTATCTCTTCACCATCGACTGTTATATTGAACCTGATCTCAGTGTTGATTTCAGGCAAATGGTCAGGAGGGAAGTCTACGTCAACGACGGGACCTGCGATGCCGACGATGCGACCGTTAGGAAGAGCAGATTTGGTGGTCATAAGTAACTGTCCTCATTTTACTTCTGTGTATTGTATTTTGTAGCACTGTTCGATCTTGGTTCGATCTTATTGGTGGTGTGTATCAATTTTGTTGTTCGATTTGTTGGATGTTTTCAAACATGATTTGCATATGAGCATCGTTGCGTTTTTCGCCTTGGGCGTGACTCAGAGCTTCAGCACCACCGACGATTTCCATGATTTCAGCGGTGACGGAGTCTTGGCGGGCTTGGTTCATTTCACGGGTGAGGTTGGTTATAAGTTCGGCAGCATTATCGGTGGCAGCCTTCATGGCACTTTGACGGTTAGCATGTTCTGAGGCCGCTGCTTCAAGCAAAGCCCCATACAACCGGGCCTCGATATAACGAGGTAGCAGAGCCGTTAACACCGCGTCAGCGGAAGGCTCGAATTCGTATTCAGCGGCTTCCACTTTTGCTGAAGGTCGGCTGTGAGGAACATGTTCTGTGGCTATTGTGTCGAATTCCACTAAGGGAAGAAAACGTCGCACTACCACCACCTGTTGAACTCCCATTGACAGGAATTCGGTGTATATCAACTCTATTTGGTCGGTTTCCTCTGAAACAAATGATTCTTGGACCGCTTCAGCAATTCGGCGTGCATCATCATATGAAGGGTTGTCGCTAAAACCTGACACGGCAAAATCCACACGATAGTTGCGAAACCGAAAATACCGAGCCGATTTACGACCCACACAGAATAAAGAATAATTTCTGCCTTCAGAACGATGACTCATAAGCCGTCGTTCAGCAGAACGCATTATTGAAGTGTTGTATGGCCCGGCGAGGCCACGATCTCCCGCTATGACGATGATTCCCACATTACCCACCGTAGACGCTTGGCGCATCAAAGGATGCTCAACTTGCACCCCTGCGCTAGCGAGGTCTTCAATCACACTGGTGATCAGTTTTGAGTAAGGGCTTGCGGCTTGAGCTCTTTGCATGGCTTTCACCACGCGGGTAGCAGCAATCAATTCCATAGCTCGGGTTATCTTTTTGGTGGACCCGATACTGCCTATGCGACGGCGAAGCTCTCGTTCCTTAGCACCAGGCATGACTCATCCCAATTTCAGCTGCCTAGGAGAGTGTTGAGCAAGCCCCGAATCGGAGACAACACGATCACAGATTTCCAGTTCGAAGACTTGCGGATTGCGTGGAGTTGGCATTGATCAGCAGGCTCCTAGTTTGGATGTGTGAGCAGACGAACGGCACGAGTCGGTGGTGGTGAGCTTGTTGTCACGTTATCTCGTGGCTACGTGCTACGGCGTGGTTGATCATCAGTTGTCGCCTCTTCAGGTGCGGATTCCGCCTCTTCGGTCCAGGTGATGTTTTCTTCGGGCAAAATAGTTTCCGTGTCGACCAGATTTGTCTGATCATCACCTTGAGATTCGGCCTCTGGCTCGCTTTCGGGTGTGGCTGCTGTTGGTTTGAACTGGACGAGAAACTCGGCTATTCGGCTGTCAAGGGTGCTAGTATCGGCTATCTCTTTGGTTTCTTTGATCTCAGCAAGTAAAGCGTTTTCACGTGTACGAAACCAGTCGAGCAGTTCCTGTTCAAAACGTTGCACATCTTCGACGGGCACATTGTCGAGATGTCCGTGGGTGCCAGCGTAGATGAGCACCACTTGTTCTTCCACGGGCAATGGGGCATTTATGCCTTGCTTGAGCAGTTCGGTAAGACGGTAGCCTCGTTCAAGTTGAGCTTTGGATATGGCGTCGAGGTCTGAGCCGAAAGCAGTGAAAGCTTCCAACTCGCGGAACTGCTGAAGATCGCCTTTAAGTGTGCCTACCGCGGTTTTCATAGCTTTTATTTGTGCGGCACTGCCGACACGACTGACCGATATACCGACATCCACTGCAGGACGGACGCCGGATTTGAATAGGTCGTCCTGCAAGAATATCTGACCGTCGGTGATAGAGATCACGTTTGTGGGTATGTATGCTGAAACGTCACCGGCTTTGGTTTCAACTATTGGCAAAGCGGTGAGAGAGCCCCCGCCAAGCTGGTCGTTAAGTTTTGCGGCTCTCTCCAGCAGACGACTATGCAGGTAGAATACATCGCCAGGGTAGGCTTCTCTTCCTGGTGGACGGCGCAGCAGCAAAGACACCTGTCGGTAAGCTTCAGCTTGTTTGGAGAGGTCGTCGTAGATGACGAGAGCGTGATCTGAGTTTTCCATCCAGTGCTGGCCCATAGCACACCCCGCATATGGTGCGAGATATTTGAATGGAGCCGGATCAGAAGCTGCAGCGACCACTACAACCGTGTATTCCATAGCGTTCAGTTCTTCAAGGGTTGCCACTGCTTGTGCTACTGTTGAGGCTTTCTGCCCGATAGCTACGTAGATGCACTTAACTCCAAGGCCACGCTGGTTGATGATTGTATCCAGGGCTATGGTCGTTTTCCCTGTTTTACGGTCGCCTATGATGAGTTCACGTTGACCACGACCTATGGGAATGAGAGAATCTATAGATTTTATGCCAGTTTGCATCGGCTCAAAAACTGGCTGGCGCCCCATAATTCCTGGTGCTTGGATTTCCAGTCGCCGCTGTGCCAATGTTCTGGGTAGAGGCCCTTTACCGTCTATGGGTTTGCCAAGAGGATCAACTA
This sequence comes from Acidimicrobiaceae bacterium, assembly GCA_028820455.1. Lineage (GTDB taxonomy): Bacteria > Actinomycetota > Acidimicrobiia > Acidimicrobiales > Aldehydirespiratoraceae > JAAXHB01. The sequence goes on along the minus strand of JAPPJC010000075.1, from coordinate 14,320 downwards.
CCCGACCAAGCAATCCGTCGCCGACGGGAACCGACAGAATATCCCCGGTGGACCAGACGGGTTGACCTTCTTCGATTCCTTCCACGTTACCGAGTACTACTGCACCGATAGAGGTTTCCTCCAGGTTGAAGGCAAGGCCTATAGTGCCGTTTTCAAAGCGTAACATTTCGTTGACAGCGGCATCCGGTAAGCCTGAAACGCGGGCTATGCCGTCACCTACTTCAAGCACGCGCCCCACAGTGGCCTGTTCAAGAGAGGGGGTGAAACCTTTCAGGTTTTCGCGAATCGCAGCAGCTATATCTGTTGTGTTGATCGTAAGTTGTGTCATCTATGATCCTCTTTTTGGATATGGTTCCTCTTGGATTTCTTGCAGGAGTTTGTCGGAACGACTCGGATTCTCAGCAGCTTTCACTAGTTGTGCAGGCGATAGCAACTTCGCAGCACAGCATCTTCATTGGCATTATGGAGCATGCCACGGCAGATTCAGTGGACGCTGCTGCGCATCTGCTGCAAACGGTTTCGTATGCTGCCGTCTATTATTCTGTCACCGATTTCTGTGACTACGCCACCAATCACCGAAGGGTCGATAAGCACGTGGATTTCCACTTCGAAACCCAACGATTCCTTCAAAGCTTCAGCAAGGAGGGCTTGCTGTTTGTCGTTGAGGGGCAATGCACTACGCACCCGAGCTACCCTGCGGTTGCGTCCTGCTGCTGCACGGTCGATCAGAGTGTCTATGATATCTGTTAGTTCGTTGCCTCGGCCTGCAGTGATCACCAGTGCCAACAGTGTGATCGTCAATGGCTGAACCTGGTCGGTGAAGAGGTCTCTTATAACTCCTATACGCCGGTCAATGTCGATATCAGAATCAGCTAAGACGGTCATCAACTCCTGATTTTGACGTAATATCGCTAGAAAGTCTTTCAGCTGTTGTTCTAGCTCATTTTGAATGCCTTCAGCTCGAGCTATCTTCAAAATGCCATCAGCATAGTTTTTGGCACGTTCGCTTATATGCGTGTTGGTCATGTCTGAGCCCTGACGTTAAGCACCGATCCAATGGAGCAGGTATCCAAATTATGGACTACCATTCGTTCGAGCAGTATTTGCAGCACCTGATGCGGATACCTGGTCAATGTAGTCATCGATTAACTGGCGGTGTGTTTCGGGGTTGATACTGGCAGCGACTACTTGTTCTGCCGCATCCACAGCTATTGTTGCTATTTCGCTGCGCAGATCATCGATTGCTTGACTACGATTCGCATCGATTTCAGCTGAGGCATTAGCCCGTTTTTCTGCTATTTCGGCTTCTGCTTGGGCTTGCAAGTCGAGTTTGAGCTGGGAAGCCTTAGCGCGAGCCTCTTCTATGATCGCAGCCGCTTTTTCTTCAGCGTTTTTGAGCTTTTCCTCGTATTCTGTTTGAATGCGTTGTGCGGACGTTTTGGCATCATCTGCTGCGTCAAGATCGTTACGTATCTTTTCTGAACGAGCATCCATCGCACGTTTCACAGCAGGAAAGCCTTTCCATTGCATAAATCCCAGAAGAACCAGAAATGCCAGCCCACCCCAGATGACTTCATCTAAAGCAGGGATTATGGTATCAGGAGCTTCAAGGCAACCTTCAAGCTTCTTTTCCAATGTTCCCCCCTTTTTGTCATCGTCTGATTTTCCGTTCTCTTTCGATGCAGTGCTTGTAAGCATTTGCTCAAGACTTCGGTAGTTGCCGTCCTCGAAGGATGTGTTCAGCTTTTCAAGCACACATCCCCCGATTGTTTCGCCTGCCGCGCGGGCCGGCATGGCCGCTGCCAGTATTGCAGTAGTTGTCACGCTCAGAACCAACAATGATTTCATGAGGCTGTGTTGCAGGTGGCGTGTCATTGTAGAGGCAAATAGTGATAATGCCTTGGTATGTCGGGCAGTATCCAGTTTGGCGAGCTTTGCAGTTTCAGTGGTGTTAGCCATAGCAAATTTAGCGACTGTTCGTGTCACGGTAAGCCTTGTCTTGTTACGGCAGCATGAGCATAAATGCCACAAACCCTATCAACGCAAGCGCTTCGATAAAGGCAATGCCTAGGAACATCGTGGTGCGCACCATCCCAGCCGATTCGGGCTGACGAGCCATAGCAGAAATGGCGTTGCCCACAACCATACCTATACCCAATCCAGGGCCTATTGCAGCTAGGCCGTAACCTAAGACAGCCAGACCAGCACCTATTGCTTTAAGCCCGTCGAGAAGCTCTCCTGCTGCGATTTGCGCGAGAATGCTGAACACTTTGCTTTCTCCTTAATGTTTTTTCTTGAATATTGTTTTCTTGGTAGTTTTGATCTGTGTTTGCTGGACAGTGTAGTCAGACAGTGCTGAGTTGTCAGTCAGTGCTGATATTCGCCAGATGGCTTTGGTCTTTTAATGGCCGATTCCGTCTTATACGAGCTAGTTCTTCCATTGATTTCAGATGCATGGGTGTTTCTAATGTTCGGGGTGCATTGATCCACCGATATACACGGCGGTGAGGATGGTGAAAATAAAGGCTTGCAAGAATGATACCAATATCTCGAAACCTGTCATAAGTATCAGCATTGCAAATGGCAAGACCGCGGGAGCATAGTAAATCTCCCAGAGAGCTGCTGACAGGATTGCAAACGTTACAAGTAGCAGATGCCCTGCCACCATGTTGGCCCAAAGCCGCACGGCTAGCGAGAAAGGCCTCACCACGAACGTGGAAACCAGTTCAATAGGTGCGACTATTGTATAAAGCGGCCATGGTACACCTGGCGGAAACAATGAATTCTTCAGGTAGCCGAACATCCCCTGCTTCTTAACGCCTACCACGTTGTAAATCAGCCACACCATCAAGGCTAAAGTGGCTGGTATGGCCATACGACCGTTGGCTGGGAACTGTATGAACGGTATGACTTCGGTGATATTGGAGAACAAGACAAAGAAGAACAAACTTGTAAGAAGTGGCATGAATTTCTTACCGTCAGGTCCGATTATCTGCATGACAACAGATTTCTCGATAAAGGTAACCCCGGATTCTGCTACATGTTGAATGCCAGCTGGAACCAGTGATTCCCGAGGACGTCCGGCCAACGTGAATATCAACATGGTGACGATCGTGGCGGCTATGTATATCAGGACGGTTTTGTTGACTGCTAGTAGGGTGTCGTCAAGCCAGATGGTAGGCCAGTCGAATAGATGACTCACTGGAGGAAATTCAAGGGCAAGAAAATTCATGAGCCGCACTCCTGGTGAGAGGCTGTGTTCACTTCTTTGTTCAACGAAGCCTTAAAGAACTGTTGGTGTTTGAGGTTTCCTGGTTTAAGGCCTGGGTAAGCTGCCGTCAATGACACATATCGGTATTCAAGGGCGAGAAGACCTAAATGCGTGGTAAGGAGGCTCACTGCGAATGGCGTTGCTTCAAACCAGTAGAAATGGCGAATGGTTAGAATCACAACAGCGATAATTGCTAGTCGTAGTAGATATCCACCTAAAATGGCGGCCATCAGAGTAGCGGCCCCTGTAGCGAATCCTGAACGAGATCCGAATGCTATTATTTGTGCACCGAACAAAAAGTTCACTACGACTACTCCCAAGGCAATGCACACTGAAGCAAGCCCAAACCATCCCCAAATCAGTAATCCGGCTAAAGCTAGTGGCACAGCAAAGAACACTGAACGTTTCGCCATGTCGAAAGCAATCTCCAACTCAGGATCCGTATCCGAAGTGGTTGTTGAAGGATTGGCTGGGGTTGCCCGTTCTGAGATGCCCGTGTTCTCGGCTGGGGTTGCCCGTTCTGAAGTGCTCATGTCAGCTTGGCGCGGTTCCGGTTGTTCTTCAGTCATGATATAACTGTTCAGCTGCTGTGGTGATAGGACTCTCTGCGTGGCAGGGCTTACTAGGGCGGTTTCTTGTAAGGCTTGTTGACGGATCAGCATAACCGGAGCGTCGCTCATCCAGTGCCTTATTCAGGTTAATGGTGTAGTCACGAGCGAAGCACCACATTTGATAGGTGAACACTAGCACAACAGCAACGATCGTGGCAAGTGGGCGAGTGTTCAGCCATCCGTCCAAATACCAACCCCCCACACCGAAAACGGCTGGAGTGGCAACCATTTCAAAGGCTTTGGACAGAGCGTCACCTGCTCCGGTTCTTAGCTCGGCCTGGGTACTGTAGTTGCCTTGGCCATGATCTGCCCGGTTGAAACTACCGGCTATTTTTCTGGTAGTTTTGTTTATGTCTAGTCTGCGCATTGAGTCTAGGTTTGGTTGTGAGTCTATATCCCAGGTCGTGACAAATATTCAGGACAAATATAGCTATTCAGGCTAAATATAGCAAGGACTACGACGCAGGCCCACTGTGACCTCGCATGCTTCGCAGGCGAGCTCTCGCTCTTGCTGCGGGCTTTGCCGTATCAATCGTGGACTTAGAACTTTTGCGACGTCTGCCGTAACGCCGTTCAAAACGTTCTACACGCCCTGCCGTGTCAACAATTTTCATAGTTCCCGTAAAAAACGGATGACTGGCACTCGATATTCCTACTTTAGCGAGTGGGTATTCGTTGCCGTCAGACCAGACAATAGTGTCATCAGTGTCGATAGTGGATCGCGTTAAAAACGCTTCATCAACAGATTGGTCAGTAAAAACCACCAATCGGTATTGGGGGTGTATATCAGGTTTCATGTTTAGAAAATAGTTTGCAGTCCTGGTAGTCGGATTGCAACCTGTTTAAGTAGTAATCGTGGTTCCAGTTTTATCTTATTGTGAACAATTGTAATTATTGTAAACAAGTCTGCATTGGTAGACAAGCCTTCTTCAGTAAATCCTTGTTGGTTGAACAAGTCTGTATTGCAAGTTCAAGCCTGTTTCCATGTTTGTTGTAAACAAGTTTCAGTGTAGACGAGTTCGGCAGTAAACAAACTCGCAATTATGGCGTATGAATTGATTTGATCAGTTGACTCCTACGATTGATCTTAACAATTGAACCTAACGACGTTGATCGCAAGAGATTCAAGTTGATTCAAGTTACGGTCTGAGTGTGTGATTGACTAAGTAATCGTTGAAGTAGTTCATTGTTGTCAGACGTCTTTTCCAAGCTTTCTAGAGCAGCTTTTAGGACTGATATCGAATCAGCGGGTTTACTATTGATAAAGCTGCGGCGGATTTTTTGTAAGTGTTGTAGCAGGGTGCTGTCGACGAAGTGATGTTCGTTGTGTGATCTTGATGCGATAATGTCAATTGGGGGGAACAGGTCGCATTCACCTGCCCAACGGTCGAGATATATGTCGGTGTTGGCAGTGTCAGCGAATTCTTCACAGACGATACGATCCAACGTTTTCATCTGGTGCAAGCTGTTGGCAATTGTTGCGATCATAGTGATCGAGCCTGCTTCTTCAAGGTTACGTCCAGCCCCGAAAAGTTTTTTCGGCATGTGTACGGCACCGTTTTCAACTTTGCCGCTATAAGCTTTTCCGGTATTGGATAAGGCCGTATTGTAGGCGCGTGCTAAGGCTGTGATGCTATCGAATAACAACACTACGTCTTTGCCTTTTTCTGCTAAACGTTTAGCTCGTTCTACTACCATTTCTGTGGTGAGGATGTGTTCTTCAGCGGGCTGATCAAATGACGTAGCAGCGGTTTCACTGTTTTCGTTGTCGTTTATCCAACGATGTTTCTCAGTGATGTCTTCGGGAAGCTGATCAATGAAAAGGCCCATAAGGTGAATATCTCCGTTGGAATGTTTGTGCTGGACTTTTTGTATTTGGGGGATGATGGAAGAAAAAAAACTCGACACGTCTGATCGGCGTGATATCCACACCAAGACACGCTGCCCGAAACCTAAAGGTGTTATCAGGTCTAAAAGTCGAGCTGTTGTTTTGGCGTTTGGGGCGGCTGGTCGCTCCAAAGTCTGCTCAAGGGTAAGGCGTTGGGTTGCGTGGACTGGTGTGAGATCTTCGAAAAAGGGCCGGTCTGTGAGCTCTGTGGCAACTCCGTTTATTGATTCCAGGGTGAGCAGAGCAGGGTTTTTTTCGGAGCGGTTAGCGGGTCGTGATTCACCTATAAGGTAGTCACCTCGTCGCAGCCCGTACTGTCGGATCGTCTTTATGGGTACGTACGCATCTTTGCGGCTGGGTAAATATTCATCAACCCGCAGAAAACCGTAACCCTCATCACGTAGGTCCAAGCAGCCTTCAACTTTGATGGTGCCACCAGTCCAGCCTTCATCAGGATCGTTGTCACGGGCTCTTGTGCGACGTCGGCGACGACGATTTCCAGCATTGGTTTCAGATTCTGTGGTTTCAGCATTTGTTTCATCGGCGGGATCGGTGTTTTCATTTTTGAATGGTGTCGCTTGCTTGGTGGAACTCTTAGTTCTAGATGCTGCTACTTTGGATGAAGATGTGCTTGCTGATGTTTTGTTGTTTCTAGCTTTTGAGTGAGAAGTTTTGCTGGTTTTGCGCGCACCACTCGCTTCGTCTGAACCTTGAGAAGTAAGATCGAGGATCAGTTTGATAATTTCGTTTTTACGGGCTTTATGCGGTGGTTTAGCTCCTAGTGCAGCAGCGATCTGCGTTAGCTCGCCCCGGTCTTTGCGCTGCAACATCGAGCGTCGTACATCGGTCATTTTGGAGCCTTTCCTTTTTGCTTTACGTTTGCTTTACGCCGTTTAATGTCGTTTGCACGCTGATTCGCAATACAGATCGGTCATTTTTGGGACCATTCCTTTTTTGTGTTACGCAACCGGCATTGCGCGGTCTTTTACGTTATGCAGCTGATCACGCATTTTGATCACGTATTCTGTAATCACACTTTTTAGTTCAGTCACGCATTCTGATTGCATTCACTCAGCTAAACAAGCACTGGAATTGGGCATGTCCACGGTCACACACGAACACCATCGCCTATTGATCGTTCGTCAATCCCCTAGAGTGTTAGTTTATAAGACTATAGGTAAAACCAAGAAGTTGACCCGTGAAAGTTGTTTATTTTTTTGGGTTGCTGGTCGTTGCTGGTCGTTTCTTGTTTTGCTTCTTACTGGCGAACATAAATTATAGTCTGTGTTTCGACATTTCATGTTGGGCTAGTTGTTCGCAGGGTTGACTGCCATGCTTAGGAATTCCGCACAGAACGCACAAAAGATTGCACCGCGGCTAGGTCCTTCGGCAGAGAAACACGGCGTTCCTTTTTGTGTTCGAGGGCCGCAAGTGGTGCTGGCATATTGGGGGTTTTGCCAGTTGCAGAGGCTACAGCATCGGGAAACTTGGCAGGATGAGCAGTAGCCAGAGTAATGATCAGCTCATCAGGGTGAATGCGCTGCTGTTTTTGTGCTACACCGACAGCAACAGCGGTGTGGGGGTCTATCGTTAGACCCGTGTCAGCGTGAACACCTGCCATGACTTCAAGTGTTTCTTGATCGGTGAGCCGGTCACCCTGAAATCCGGTCCGCAGCTGGTCATGCTGCTTTGGGGTTAAGCTAGCTCGGCCTGTGGAGCGGAATTCGTTTATCAGTGCTGAGGTTGCATTGCCGTCGAAGTCGAATATTTCAAACAGCAACCGTTCCAAGTTCGATGATATTTGGATATCCATACTTGGAGATAATGTGGCCACTACCTCTCTTGCGGAAAGACTGCCATTTGCAAAGAAGCGACTCAATATGTCGTTAGCGTTGGATGCACTGAGCAGGCGATTGATGTTGAGTCCCATGCGTCTGGCGTAATGACCTGCGAGTATGTTTCCGAAATTACCAGTGGGGACGCAGAATGTGACTGCCTGGTTCTCTCCAAGCTGATAATAGCTCCAAACGTAATAGACGATCTGAGCGACAATTCGAGCCCAGTTGATCGAGTTGACCGCAGCCAGTTGCAACTCAGCACGGAAGTGCTCATCAGCGAACATTGCTTTGACCAGGTCTTGGCAGTCGTCAAAAGTGCCGTCGATGGCTATAGCGTGAACGTTGCTAGCGGTGAGTGTTGTCATTTGACGGCGTTGTATCTCGCTTATCCTTTCAGACGGATAGAGCATCACGATTTCAACACGGGGAAGGCCTGCAACAGCCCGCATAGCTGCTGAGCCGGTGTCGCCGGAGGTGGCACCGATGATCATGACTCTGCTGTTGCGCCGGTTTAGCTCATAGTCAAATAATCGTGCCACTAGCTGTAGGCCCACATCTTTAAAGGCGAATGTAGGCCCATGGAACAATTCAAGCAGGTAATGGTTTTCTGCAATAGCCACGAGAGGGCATATGTTGGGGTGGCGAAAACTCGAATAAGCATCGAACACCATTGATTTAAGATGTTCATCGGGAATTATGTTGGTTGTATAAGCTGCTATTATCTGGGTTGCCAACTCAGGGTAAGTGAATGCCGTTCGATGAGGTTGGTGGGTTTGCTGGGAGGTTGAGGGTGGACCTCTTCGTGTTGAGTGGTGTTGGGATGGCTGCTCAGCGGCTGACAACCGGGATCTCTCTATGGCAGTCGGTAATCGGGGTATTGATATGGGCGCATAGAGCCCCCCGTCAGGGGCGAGTCCCTTCAAGAGCACTTCGTCAAAAGCCAGGATGTCAGGAACTGGTTGTGTATCCCTAGTGCTTATATATCTGATGGTCATAAAGCTTGCGTGTAAGCCAGGGCTTTTCGTGTGTCATTGATCGTCTAGCTGTTGATCAGGATTTTGCTAGTCATCGATTACTCTCATTATGCTCTTCAGGTTATGCACCACACTAAGAGAGCGGAGTCTTTGTAATGTTGTCTGTACGTTGCGTTCTTTGCATCTATGGGTGATGAACACGATCTGCGCTTCTGCGCTGACACCGTGCTGTTCCATGGAACGTATCGACACATGGTTCTGGCCGAACACGTCGGCTATAGATGCCAACACTCCGGGTTCATCGACTGCTTCAAGTGCTATGAGGTAGGCAGATTCAAGAGCGTCTATGGGATGAATAACAGGCTGAACCAGGCGACCGATACGGCTGGGCTGTCTGCCTCTGGTGAGGTTGATAGAGGCATCGATAATATCACCTAGCACTGCTCCTGCTGTGGGAAGCCCTCCAGCACCCAGGCCATAGAACATGAGTTCGCCTATGGCCGTGCTTTCAACGAACACTGCATTGAAATTGTCCCTCACAGCGGCCAAAGGATGCTGTTTGGGCAGCATAACAGGATGCACCCTCAAAGCTATTTCCAATTTATCGGGCTTACTTGCCGTGCTGAGTATTTGAGTATCGGTGTCTTCTTCGATCCGTTCAATTATGACAATAGGCTTGACCACATACCCGAATCTTCTGGCTATTTCTATTTCATGGGGAGTGACCTTTGAAATGCCTTCGTGGTAAACGTCAGAGGCCACCACTACAGCCCCGAAAGTCATAGAGGCAATAATCGCCGCTTTGGCTCCAGCGTCGAAGCCCTCTATATCAGCTGTGGGATCACTTTCAGCGTAACCCAATTTTTGGGCTTCCTCAAGAGCTTCAGCGTAAGTGGTTTTCTGTTCAGTCATCTGGGTGAGGATGTAGTTGGTGGTCCCGTTGACTATCCCCATAACTCTTTGGATGTGCTCACCTGTCAATGATTCCCGCAAAGGTCGCATCAAAGGTATAGCACCTGCTACAGCTGCTTCAAACAACAGGTCTACGCCAACTCGGTCTGCGGCGGCAAAAAGTTCCACACCATGATTGGCTAGAAGTTGTTTGTTGGCTGTCACTACTGGTTTACCGGCTTCTATAGCTACGTGCAGCAGATTTCGTGCTGGTTCGATGTCACCAATCAGTTCCACCACGATATCAACATCAGGGTCTTCTACAACAGACGAAGCATCTGTCCCCAATATTCGAGGGTTCACGGCTATGCCCCGGTCTTTTTCTAGTGATTTCACCGCTATGCGGGTGATTTGGAGCTCGAGATTCGTGCGTGTGGCTATTTCTTGTCTTTGCTCTTCCAGTAGGGAGACCAATGCAGATCCAACGTTACCGCACCCTAAAAGGCCAATGTGAAGTGTTTGCACAAAAACAACGATAGCAATACTATGCGCATATTGAAGGCCGTTCGTCAATTAAAGGTACTGTGAATTTGGTTGACAGCAATACAAAGCAATACAAAATAAGGGTAATGGCAAGATTGGCAATGATCTGAAAAGTCTGAAACCCGAAAAGCCCTTGACTTCAAAAAATCATCTGAGCTTTTAATGCCTTACATCATATTCTGTGATATCATAGTTTATAATATGATTTGCCAGATTTTTATATGAACTGTTTTCGGTGGGCAGATTGTTGTGGCTGCTATGGCGGAAATAGCTGCCGTGGTGGGATGAAGTATATGGTTTGTGCCTGCAAGCATCTTGTGTTGCCTTGATTTAAGATAAATGTTTCGGTTAGCAGGATGGGCTTAGATGGCGATGGATAAGAGTGATGAGTGTGCCGTGTTCTTTAAGGGTCGGGGCCAGAAACATGAACAGGTTTTACTTGAGGCAGAAAAACTCACAAAGGTTGCAGGCCCCGGCGTAGTGCCATTGCTTGCTGTTTCAACGGAAGAACACGTTTCAACAGAGTATGATCCTGGAAAACGTAGCAGTCGTCACGCTGGGCAGCACGCCGCACCGGCCGTGCACGTTTCAACGGAATATGATCCTGGAAAACGTAGCAGCACAAAAAGTGTTTCAGACAATAAGCTCCCACGCAAAGGGTCTGATGTTTTTTTGGTGTTGGAGGAGGCCGCTTGTTCTTTGGCTGATGTTTTGTGTGAGCGGGGACCGATGTCTGCACCGGAGGTTCGGGGTGTGGCAGTCGCTGCTGCTGAAGCTCTTGGTCGGGTGCATAGTGCTGGGTTGGTGCATGGCGACATTAAGCCTGCTAATCTGCTGTTGAACTATGAGGGAGTGCTGTGGCTAGCCGACTTTGACGCGTCCGTGCAGGCAGATGGGCGACCGCTGGCAAGGGGCTCTACTCAACGTGTGTTATCGTATTCTCGTGCCACGGTTGAGGTTGATGTTCGGGCTTTGGCTTTGGCTTTGGTTGAACTTGCTACGGGCGTGGTAGTTGATCCCAGGGTGAAGTGGACTGCTAACGATTTGCGGAGGCTTGGATGTTCAGTTGAGCTCGGAGCGGATATAGCCTGTGTTTTCGGGATGGGGAGAGAAGCTTCCGCCCGGTTTGTTGTTGACATTTTTAGTCGTCACGGGGAGCGCAGACTACCAGAACCGGCAACCACGATCCGTTTCTGGGATCCAACCCCTACAGTTGAGTTCAAGCTTGTTCATGCTAGTTCTGGTATGCAGAGCCGGTCGCCGTTTTAGGTGTGGCTGTTTCAGTCGAGGTCGCTGGCAAGCATACTGTCCCAATGTTTTTGGCCAGGCTTCGTTTCAGTCGAGGTCGCTGGCAAGCATGTCGTCGTATGTTTCGCGACGTATCACCGGCCGAGCGTCGCCTTTTGAAACGAAGAGCACAGCAGGGCGTGGTACTTTGTTGTAGTTCGATCCCATTGAATGGCCGTATGCGCCGGTTACCGGTGTGGCCAGAATGTCGCCTACTCTTATGTCTTCGGGTACTGTTGCGTCACGTACTAGCAGGTCACCCGATTCGCAGTGTTTACCTACTACGGTCACGACTTTAGGTCTGCGTGCTTTGGTTGCTCGTGGCAGAAAAGCTTCATAACCGCTTCCGTATAAGACCGGCCGGGGGTTGTCGCTCATTCCCCCGTCCACAGCCACATAAGTGCGAATGTCGGTGATTTCTTTGATGGTGCCCACAGTGTAAAGGGTAATAGCAGCGTCCGCTACTATGGATCGACCTGGTTCTGCGGTTATTTTTGCTGTGACACCGGCTTGTTCGCAAGCGATACGGATCATATCGCCCCATTCTGTGATGGTGGGTGCTTTTTCACCTACCACGTAGGCCACGCCAAGGCCTCCGCCTATGGATATTTCTTGCACGTTGAACGGTTGAGCGGTTTCAGCTATTACCGCAACTGCTTTAGCAAATGACTTGATTGCAAATACTTGGCTGCCGATGTGAGCGTGAATACCCAGCACTTCCACGGAGTGTGACTTCTGAGCTTGTTCCATGGCTGCTGCTGCCAGGCCGTTGGAAACCGTGAACCCGAATTTGGTGTCATCAACGCCGGTGGTTATGTATTCATGGGTGTGGGCTTCAACCCCGGGTGTGAACCGCAGCAACACTTTAGGGCGTATACCTGTTTCTGCATGCAGGGTCTCTAGTCGGCTGAGTTCGTCGAAGCTGTCTACAACAATTCGTCCGACATCTGCTAGAATAGCGGCTCGCAGTTCAGCGGTTGATTTATTGTTGCCATGCAACACTAGCCTGTGAGCAGGCACGTCTGCAGTTAGTGCGGTGTGAAGTTCTCCCCCTGTGGCGACATCAATGCACATGCCTTCCGAGTGGGCAAGTCTGGCCATGGCTCGACATAGAAAGGCTTTCGAAGCGTAAGCGACGCCATCGCCGAAAGCTGCTACTGCTTCTTGGCAGCGGCTACGCATGTGGGTTTCGTCGTATACGAATAGTGGTGTGCCAAACTCGCCGGCTAGTTCGATGAGGTCGCATCCGCCCACAAGGAGCTTGTCGTCTACGACTTCATGTGTTTGTGGCAGTAGATGAGTGGGTAGCGGACAACTCCGATCAGAGGGAATAGTGTCAACGTTTTCCATCAATTGGGCCATGTTCTTGATTTAGTCTCGATTTTTCTCGTATTCGTCGGATGATGTGACGTTTTTGGCAATGATGTTTCCCATGTTCTTGATTTAATTCCTGATTATCTCGTATTCGTGCTCATTCTCATGTCAGCCGTGTTTTTGTTTGATCAGCCTTGATTTTTACGGGTTCGGGGTTTTTGGATGCGGGTGCTTTTTTGAGCTGTGGCAGTGTGTGAGTATCTGTTTTGTCTAGTTCAGGAGGTCACCCGTGTGTGAAGTATAGTAGTAGGTTCGGGAGGTAGTGGGGTTGGATGTGCGGGTTGGAGATTAGACTGGTAGTTCATGCGGGTTTGGCTGTGCTGGGCGGGTTTTGTGATGTTGTGGGGTTGGTTGACCTGACAGAGTTCGTAGACACCAGCAGCTGACCCGAAGGCACATGTTTGGTCGTGCGGCGTGAACCCCGTCACCCGGGAGCTCAGTGTTCGCTTCGTTGTCGACGACAATTCGACCCAAAACCCCCGCACAAGCCCAAAAAACCCCAACTAAAACACCCCAATACTCATCCTCACTCATGGCAAATCAAAGTGAAAGGAAATGACCGAAGTCGATTTTGATTCCCCACATGCGATAAGAGTATCGACGAAGAGCAATTGACGGCTTGCGGAGTCAGGATTGCCACGAACCCGGGAAGTAAAGTAGTGGACAGATTCAAGCTGCTGGCGAGGCTTGAGTGGTGAAGTGCACATACCATGAAGGCCAAGCCGTCTATATTCGTGAAGACGCGCTTCGCTCAAGCCGTAGTAAAGATTGAAGCCATCCATATGAGCAAGATGGAAGTCTCGCAGTTGGTTGAGTGACCGGTGTTGGCATATGGTGTCGGGTTGGGTGAGTGTGTGGCATCTCGCGGGTCTGGTGGCATTCTCATCTTTGCGAAGCACGACTTTTCCGAAGGCTGTGATGTGACCATTGACTCCAATCTTCAAGAGCAGCTATTGAATATTTTCAGTTTATTCAATGATTTTTAATGTGTTTTTATAAAACAAATGATAAGATCAATTAACTAAATAGCATCAAATAGCAAGGAATCACAGATGGTCGTCCACCCCCACAAGCCAGCGGCAGTTGCTCTGTTCGTAAATGAACTGCTAGACTTGTAGACATGGAGTCTGTGCTCATGGATCCTACAGTCACCGCTACGGTCATCGGGGTACTGTTGACAGGGGTATGCGGCGCGTTCGCGTTCGCTGTCCGCTGGCTGCGCTCCGACATCCACGGTCTACGCACTGAGATGAACGACCTACGCACTGAGATGAACGGTATGCGATCTGAGATGAACGACCTGCGATCTGAGATGCGTTCCGACATGAACGACCTGCGATCGGAGGTCAACGACCGATTCACAGCAGTCGAAACGCGTATCGCCCACGAAGTCGGCACGCTGGAAACAAAAGTCGAAACAAAAATCGACGCCTTGGGCTTGAAACTAGACGGTCTGATCATGGCACTGGCAAACTCCGGCAGTCTGACCTATCCCCCAGAAACCACACTCTTGCAATCTTCCATCGGAGAAACAGCAGGCCAGGCTATCTGCGACGTATGAACAGCTGCTGAGACACCCACCAGATAAGCGGCTCTTCGGAAATGGGCGGGCACTAGAGGGTGTGGGAGAGACTCGAAGATGG
>JAPPJC010000042.1 GCA_028820455.1 Acidimicrobiaceae bacterium | reverse complement strand
AAGCAATCCGGCTGAATGCCTGCTCACTGGAACACAAGACAAACACGCGTCTAGTTGCGATAACCGTGGACGTTATATCCGGGTGGATGGGATTGCGGAGGTAGTTTCCGTTGTGCGGGACATTCTGTCGTTTCCTATCGTCTATATTGCTGACGTGCTTACGCTACGGCAGCTTGAGGAGCATCTATTTGCGCCGGCTGACATTCTGCGGGGCAAGATGGATGCATCCGAGTTCAAGGAGTGCATTTTCAGGACACTGAGCGGGCCAGTGACTGTTCGACAAGGAGCGTCAGCGGCTCATAGAGCGTGAGAAGGCTGGAGGCCGTTCGCGTGAGGAGGCCGAGCAGCGGGCCTGCGAGCGAGATGTCGTCTCATTTCTTTGCGAACTCCAGCGCGCCGCTGCGGCTCCCGCAGCATCTTTTGATAGCTTTTCTTTGAGTTGTCGCGCGAGCGTATCCATTCATGAAATGCTCTCTCGGCTTCTGTGTGGTCTCCACCTCTGTCTATGGCAGCCGCAATCCACTCTTCTTGCAAGTCAATTTCTTCAAAGACCGCCTCGGAAGCTTCTCCAAGGCGATTGTTGGTGCTAAGAATCTCGTTAAGTACCAGATTAAGCGTTGTTGTAAGAGGTTGATCCCAAACGGGGTTAAGCAAACCGAACGATGAGAGGGCTGACGAGTCTTAGACTCCACCAGTCCCATCTCCTCAAACCAGGAAGACCGTTTCAAGGAGTTGCTACGAGGAAGCAGCGACTACGGGTGCATGTTCTAGGAAAGCCAACACAACTCCGAACATGACGAACATGTAGCTATGAGAAGCAGTGGCTGTGGATGCATGTTCCAGTCAATTCCCGGTCAATCGATTTTTAATCGATTAAGCATAGACCTGGCATACCGTCGGGGCCGGTGAACATTTCAATGTTGGATTCGTATTGCCTGCGCCAGCCTGGCTTGAATTCTTCAAGAACGTGTTCGGGGTTTTCTCTGTGGGTGCTTATCAACCGTAGTAATAGGTCGTAGCGGTTTGCTGAGATCATGTCCAGCCCTGTGATCGGAGCGTTTGAATGCAGCGGTGTTTCAAGCCAACCCGCGATATCGTTGATGTGGTAGTCACGTTTCGCGATTCGGCATAAAGCAACCAGAGTAGCTACTTTTTTGCGGTTCTCACCAGTCGCCGGTGCTCCCATCCTCCACTTCCGCAGAGCAGGCATCGACACCTTGGCAGCACGCGCTATATCCCGCCACGAGAACCCCAGTACGCTCAGTTCCTCAAGTAACGTCAACAGTTCATCCCCAGCTAGTCGGTGCGCCTCGGTTTGCAGCTTGTCTACCAAAGCACCAGTATGCAACTCGTCAGCGGAGCGGTGCAGATCTCGAGAATCATCTACCAAAAGTTGCGTACGGTTTCGTATGAAGCCCATATCCTCCACGACTTCACTGATCGTCTGCGTAGGAGGTTCTATGCGCTCATATCTTCGGATTCTGCCTCCAGTAGGCTCATATGACGTATCAGCGACTTTTATATAGCTTGTTGGATCACCAACAACCTCCAAATAGACCTTTCTCATATGGTTCCCTTCATAATAATTTTCAAAATCTTATTCACTGCAACAGCATATAGCGGGGCTCTTATTTGAACACTTCTCTTCGTAGTTTGTCGGTGACAGCGATTCTGAAGAGCTCGCTGACCGGCTCGTGCAACAGATGGCATCGTTCGTATATCCAATCAGCACTAAACTCAGGCACCGTATCCTCGGCCTGCCAAAACGAATCCGAGTCCAACAAAAAACGGTCCTGACCTCTCGATTGTCTGACAGCGAGTGGGGCTCGACGGATCAACTGCGTAACCTCCCAGCGGACCGTAACGGGACCGTAACGGACGGTTAATGTTGAACCGTTTTCAACCTGATATTGCACTAACCCCTGCCACGTGGATGGACGCAAGCTCGCCGGGATGAAACCAGAATCCTAAGCAGCCAGCAACTGCTCGGCAATGTAGCCGTTCCAATCCCCTGGAATGGACTCAACACCGGGAACACGGATCTCATCCACATACCGCAGTCCAATACGTAGCACACCATCAGGTCGGCAGGTTTGTTGCGCCGCCTCAAGGGCATCAGCGATGATCGGGCTGAAACTGTTCTCCCATCCACGGTAATCCCTCGTTTCCACCACCAAGGCATCGCTCTTTACCATAACTGCCGTCTTAAGATCACGAGTTGAGAACCTTGGTTCGGTTACAGAGAATGGCGCAGTTGTGTGTCTTTGTGGCAGTCTAGACTAGATTGAAGACTATAATCCACCCCCCTATTGTGACCGTGGTTGGAAGTGCGGCAGAAACTATCTTGTGGATAGCTTCGTGAGCCGTGTTTGCTTTAAACTGAAAATGTGGTAATCTCACAGATGTCGCCGGGCTTGTAGTCGTAAGGGGTTGCAGAGTGAATACTAGTTGTTTGTCGTAAGGGGTTGCAGAGTGAATACTAGTTGTTTGTCGTAAGGGGTTGCAGAGTGAATACTAGTTGCAAAGCCGAGGTGGATGCGAGTACAGACCGAACTTCCCGACCTATTGGGCCTCACCTGTTGTCTATTATCGACTATGACCGGGCCGATCTTGAGCATATTCTCGACCTTGCCGATGCTTTTGAGGAGGTGAGCAGACGGCGAACACCTGTTCCCGCATTGAGCGGCAAAACCATTGCCTGGTTGTTCAGTGAAGACAGCACACGTACTCGACTGTCATTCGAGATTGCGGCTAAGCGACTGTCGGCAGTTACTGTGAATTTCACTGTTAAATCGTCTTCGATGAACAAAGGCGAGTCTTTGCTTGACACTGTGGAAACCCTGGAGGCTATGGGCGTGGATGGAATCGTGGTGCGCCACGCTTGTCCAGGCGTGCCCCTTCAAATAAGCCAATGGGTAGAAAACGCATCGGTGGTCAATGGTGGCGATGGTTGCCATGAGCATCCCACCCAAGCCTTGAACGACCTTCACACTGCACGAAGTCGACTGGGTTCCGTCAACGGTGCGCACGTGGCTTTCGTTGGTGACATCCGCCACTCTAGGGTAGCGGGCTCTGGAGTGCATGCCTTTTCAGCTATGGGAGCCAACGTCACACTTGTTGCACCCGTGCCGTTGCTTCCGAATAGTTTGGCCGGGTGGCCTGTAGCTGTTACACATGATTTCGACTCTGTGTTGGATGATATCGATATTTGTTATATGGTACGGACTCAAAGCGAGCGTCAAGCAGAGGCCTGCGTGCCGTCGCTGGGGGAGTTGCGTGCCGAGTACGGTTTAACCACAGCTCGGGCTGATCGCCTCCCTGAAAATGCTCTGATTATGCATCCTGGGCCCATGAATCGGGGCGTGGAATTGGATGGTGAAGTAGCCGACCGACCCAACGCGGTGGTGACGACGCAGGTGGCTAGTGGTGTGCCAGTGCGTATGGCGGTGCTGTTTTTACTGCTCGGTTCGGAGTCAGGATTCGACATATCCAAAGCCTTGGATGTGGTAGCAGCATGAGTGTCGGTGGTTTTCGGACGGGTACTGTCGTGCTGCGGGGTGGGACTGTTATAGACTCCTCTGGGAGTCGCTCGACCGATGTGCTGTTCAGCGTTGATGACGGTCGGATTTTAGCGGTTGGGCCTGGACTGGAAGGCGATCATACACTTGACGCTTCAGGTTGTGTCGTTGCTCCTGGATTGGTTGATCTGCATGCACATCTGCGTCAACCGGGCCGTGATGAAGCCGAAACCATCGAGACCGGCTCTCAAAGCGCAGCCCTTGGAGGCTTCACGGCGGTAGTCGCTATGCCGAACACCAGTCCGACCATTGATTCTCCCGCTATGGTGCGTGAGGTTCAGAGACTGAGCGAAGGTGCTTACTGTGCTGTGTATCCAGCGGCTGCTATAACCGTAGGCCGACGAGGTGAGACGTTGACACCCATGGCAGCACTCGTGCGTCTCGGTGTGCGCTTTTTCACTGACGACGGCGACGGTGTGCAAAATGCCCGGGTCATGCGCAAAGCTTTGGAATATGCAAGCAGCCTCGACCATCTCATCGCTGGCAGTCAACCCGGCAAAGTGCCCGGATTGGACGATGAGAAGGGTTTTGCTAGCTCTAATTCGGGTACTCGTACTGAGAGGTCAGGCAGAGCATCCGGTTTGGGGGGTGTGGTGTTGGCGCAGCACTGCGAGGTGGATGAGTTGAGTGTTGGCGGGTATATGCATGAAGGGGAATGGTCGAGTCGGCTCGGTTTGCCGGGGCAGCCCGCCGAAGCGGAGGAACTCATGGTTATGCGTGACGTTGCTTTGGTGCGCCTTACCGGGGCTAGAATGCATTTTTTGCACCTATCCACGGCTGGGTCGGTGGAAATCGTGCGAGCTGCCAAGCGGTCTGGTCTACCGGTAACGGCTGAAGCCACTCCGCACCATTTCACACTTACGGATGCCAGCTGCGCCAACTACGACACTGTTTTCAAAGTGCATCCGCCGCTACGCACCGAGGCTGACGTAGCCGCCATAAAGGCTGGTCTAGCGGATGGCACTATAGATGCTATAGCCACCGACCACGCTCCCCACACCACCGCCGACAAGAACATGCCTTTCGACATGGCGCCACCTGGGATGCTGGGTTTGGAGACTGCACTGGCGTTAGCCCTCACCGAGCTTGACCTGCCGATCGAGAAAATCTTGGCATTAATGTCGTGGCAGCCTGCCGCCATAGCAGGAATCAACGATTCTCAGGGTGGGCCGATCGTGCCCGGTGCGTCTGCCAACCTTTGTGTGATCGACACCGACATCCAGTGGAAAGTGTCGGGTGCTTCCATGGCCAGTCGCAGCAGCAACACACCCTTCGAGGGTCGTGTCCTGCGCGGACGAGCACGTCATACTATCGCAGCTGGAAAAGTTGTAACGATGGATGGCGAGATTCAACGATAATCCAGCGTTTATCGATCCTCGCCCTTTGTATTGAGACTCGTGTGCCGTTGGGTACCTGTTCTCAGAAAAAGAGACAGCCCCGACAAAAGTCGGGGCCGTTGGCCCGAGGCTACTCACCCCGGGGGGGTAAGCTCATTATACCGTGCTAGATATTGGGATCAACGTATGATCGAGTCAGATGATGTCGTCCGATTATGAGTAAAAAGCAGCGGTTGATCGCCTATATAGACGGCTTCAATCTCTATTACGGCTTGCGTGAGGCGCGTCTTCACAAATATAGATGGCTTGACCTTCATGGTATGTGCATGTCACTACTCAAGCCCCACCAACAACTCGAGCTTGTCCGCTACTTCACCTCCCGTGTCCGTGGTAATCCTGACACCACGAACCGTCAATCGCTTTTTGTCGATGCTCTTATCGCTCATGGGGGAATCGAAATCGACTTCGGTCATTTCCTTTCAAATCTCACACGTTGCCACAACTGTGAACATGTATGGAAGAAGCATGAAGAGAAGAAAACGGACGTGAACATAGCGGTGCGCCTTCTCGAGGATGCTTACGATAATCGCTTCGATATAGCGATGGTTGTCTCTGGTGACAGTGATTTAGAACCTCCCATCAAGTCCATCCGTGATCGTTTTCCGGACAAGCACGTGTTTGTGGCTGCACCTCCTAGTCGGTGGTCTGCTCAACTCAGTAAGGTTGCGAATAGAGCTTTTCAGATTTCGCCTGCGACTATACGGTCGAATCGGCTTCCCAACCCTGTGATCACTGCTGATGGAATAGAACTGCGGCCACCGGAAGGTTGGTTGCCGGGCTAGTGTCTCGTTGCTGACAGGCTACTGTCAGATGACAAGCCATGTTGTCAAAATAGCAGGTATATCGAACAGTGAGCAGCTGATATGCCATCAAAACGCCATCAAAATACTATAAAAGACCATGTTTACTGTAAAAGAGCCTTGTTTTTCTGTTATATGCCACTAAAATGAAACGATATAAAGAAAGCTGATACTAAACAACTCAAGTTTTTTAATTTGAATGTTGTAAAATTAGATGATATGGTGTATTATAGTTTATATAATACTGTATGTAGTAACTTCTGAAATAGTCGAACAGTAGCTTCTATAATTTAGAGTCAAAAACAAAAAAACATAAGAAAGGCATTCCAATCATGGCTAAAGCTGTCGGTATCGATCTTGGCACAACAAACTCAGTTGTCAGTGTGCTTGAAGGCGGTGACCCTACCGTTCTTGCCAACGCTGAGGGGTCTCGCACCACTCCCTCGGTAGTCGCGTTCAACAAAAACGGTGAAGCTCTCGTAGGTGAGGTGGCCAAACGTCAGGCCATCACCAACCCGAATCGCACGATTCGGTCAGTGAAACGCCATATGGGCACGAGCTGGTCAATCGATATCGATGGCAAGCCTTACACTGCTCAGGAGATTTCAGCTCGGGTGCTGATGAAGCTCAAAAGGGATGCCGAAGAATATCTAGGTGATACCGTCACGGAAGCTGTCATCACGGTACCAGCCTATTTTGATGACGCACAGCGCACAGCCACCACCGAAGCCGGCAAAATCGCTGGGCTCAAAGTGTTGCGCATCATCAACGAGCCAACTGCTGCGGCACTCGCTTACGGTTTGGATAAAGAGGACGACGACCAGATCGTAGTGGTCTTCGATCTTGGGGGCGGCACGTTTGACGTATCGGTGCTCGAGTTGGGGGACGGTGTTACCGAGGTGAAAGCCACTTCGGGCGACACCAAACTCGGTGGGGACGACTGGGATGAAGCAATCATCAAATGGCTCATTGAATCATTTAAAGGCGATCACGGGGTCGACCTATCGGAAGACCCGATGGCCATGCAACGTCTGAAGGAAGCAGCTGAGAAAGCCAAAATCGAGCTTTCGCAGACACAGTCCACAGAAATCCAGCTTCCCTTCGTGACGGCCACAGATGCCGGCCCCCTGCACCTTAACTACACTATGCCCAGAGCCAAGTTCCAAGCTCTTACCTCTGATCTGTTGAATCGATGCAAAAGCCCCTTTGAAAATGCCATCAAAGACGCCAATCTGAAGAAAGGTGACATCGACCATGTGGTGCTTGTGGGGGGCTCCACGCGCATGCCCGCAGTCGCTGAGCTTGTTCAAGAGCTGACAGGACGTGAACCAAGCAAAAGCGTAAACCCGGATGAGGTGGTAGCCGTGGGTGCTGCTATCCAAGCCGGAGTACTCAAGGGCGAGATCACAGACGTGCTGTTGCTCGACGTCACGCCGCTGTCGCTCGGCATTGAAACCAAAGGCGGGGTGATGACCACTCTGATTGAGCGCAATTCCACCGTACCCACCCGTAAAAGCGAAATATTCACCACCGCTGAAGATGGTCAATCGAGTGTGGATATTCACGTGCTACAGGGTGAACGGCCCATGGTGGCCCACAATAAAACTTTGGGTAAGTTCCAACTTGTGGGTCTAGCTCCACAACCCCGTGGTGTGCCTCAGATCGAAGTGACTTTCGACATCGATGCCAACGGTATCGTTCATGTGAGTGCGCAAGACAAAGCCACCGGCAAAGAACAGTCGATGACCATAACGGGACAGTCTTCGCTTGACGATAGCACCATAGAGAGAATGGTAGCCGATGCAGAAGCACATGCCGAGGAAGATCGTCGCCGTCGAGAAGAAGCCGAGATACGCAACACAGCGGACACACTCGTGTATCAAACCGAGAAAACGCTTGAAGAGCAGGCCAAGGATGTATCCGAAGATGATAAGAAGGAAATCACCGCAAAACTTGAAGAGCTCAAAACTGCACTACAAGGCTCGGATGTGGAAACCATCAAAACTGCTACAGACGCTTTGAAAGAGGCGAGCCAGGAGTTTGGCCAGAAGCTTTACGAAACTGCCGCGCAAGCTAGTCGTGATGCCGAGGAAAGCGAAGCCACTGGAGAAGACACAAGCAAAGACGACAACATAGTGGAAGCAGAGATTATCGATGATGATAACGATGATAGCGGCGACGAATAAGTCGAGAAAACCGGCTGCAAGCCATAAGCAAACCAACGTAAGGTGGGCGTGAACAATGAGTCAAACCACAGCGAATAACCCCGAAGGCGGTTCCGCTGACGCCTTGTCCGCATTTGCTTCTGCTGCGTCTGGCGAACCCACCGTTGCAGGGGCACCCAATTCCGTGGATGGTTTTACGAGTAGTGTTGATCTACATGCGGATAGTGATAACACCAACAGCGAGGCCGAGGCCAGTAGTACTGATAGCGACGAGGATATGGGCAGTGACCAGGATACTGTTGATATTGCCGGTGTTGCCGATATTGAAGATGTTGTGGATGCTGAGGTTATAGTGGACGGCGAATCCACCGACGCAGAAGCAGAAGGCTTCAATGGGGAGAAGGACTTGTTGGTGGAGTTGGTTGAAGCGCAAGCAGAACGAGATGCCTACCGTAACGATCTATTACGTGTTACATCCGAGTTCACGAACTTTCGTAAACAAACCACAAAACGCAACGAAGAAATAGTAGCTCAAGCCGCTTCCAAGCTGGTTGTGTCTCTATTGCCTGTGCTGGATGCCTTTGAAGCTGCAGTCAGCCAAGGAGTGGATGGCATAGACGCTTTACAAACTCAAATGCTTGGTGTTCTTCAGAACGGAGGCCTCTCAATAGTCGGTGTTGAAGGAGAAATTTTTGATCCCACTAGGCATGAAGCAGTGGTTCATGAAGCATCTGAAGATGATGACGGCAGCCCCACTCAGGTTGTTGCTGTTTTGCGCACCGGTTACGCCTGGCAGTCCAAAATATTACGCCCAGCCATGGTGAAGGTCAAGGGATGAACAAGCATAAGAAAAACTAGGAAATAGAGAAATAGACAGGCATGGGTTGTGTCTGAGGAGATATTTGAGTGGAAGCTGAACGCGAATGGTTTGAGAAGGATTATTATAAAATCCTTGGCATTGAAAAACAAGCCACCGCGTCTGAGATCACTAAAGCCTACCGCAAGCTGGCTAAAGAACTGCATCCCGATGTCAATAAAGACAGCACCACCGCTGAGGAACGTTTCAAGCAGGTAACCGCAGCCTACGATGTGCTAGGCGATGAAAAGAAACGCGCAGCCTACGACGAAGTACGGAGACTTGGTCCCGCACCTGGAGGTTTCGGAAACTTCGGAAGTGGAGGCAGTGGTAGATTCACCACTAGAGGTGGCCCGGGCTTCACCTCAGAGGAAGTTGGCTTTTCTTTCGGTGGAGGGCCGAGAGGTGCTCAGTGGAGCGGCAACATCGAGGACCTGATAAGCAATCTCGGGCAACCCAACAGGGCAACAGTTGCAAGGGGTAGCGACCTTAAAACAAAATTGAGCCTGAAGTTCAAAGAAGCGATCTTTGGTACCACTGCAACCGTGGTAGTTCCCGTCGGCGGACCATGCAGAAAATGCAAAGGAGTTGGCACAAGGTCGGGTAAACCTCCCAAGAAGCAGGACCGTTGCGACAAGTGTGATGGTACTGGAATTATCAATAACAATCAAGGAATGTTCTCATTGAGCCACCCTTGTAAAGGCTGTGCAGGTCGAGGCTTTACGATCAAGAAACAGTGCAAGGCTTGTTCTGGTTTCGGTCGTGAAGAAGGCACCCGCTCAATAAAGGTTCGCACACCGCCAGGGGTGATCGACGGGCAACTGATCAAATTGAAAGGCTTGGGAAATCCGAGTTCACTTAACGGTGGACAACCAGGAAATCTTTACGCGCGAATCCATGTGAGCCAGCATCCGTTGTTCAAACGTGAAGACAAAAACCTGCTATTAACCGTGCCAGTGACTTTTGCAGAAGCTGCTTTAGGGGCAAAAATCGAGGTTCCAAAGCTTGATGGTTCCATGGTGCGAATTCGTATTCCACCTGGCACCACTACAGGTAAACGTCTACTGGTTCGCGGTGATAGCACCGCCGGTGAAGTCGACATGATAGTAGTGATCGAAGTTGTGATACCAAAACCGGATTCTCTGTCAGATGAACAGCGAACCGCTATAGAAGCTCTTGCAGCGGTTTCACGCGATAATCCCAGGCAACATCTGAAGGACAATATCTGAATATGCCATGACCAGTCGATACTGGCGATACCAGGCGAAGCAGAACCCCGACATCTGAACATGCTATGACTGACGAATACCCCGAACGCAGAGGCCATTTCTATCGGGAAGAACGCTTCTATCAGGCTGTTTACGTGATTTCTGTTGCAGCGGAGTTGGCGGGAGTGCATCCCCAGACGTTACGAGGCTACGAGCGTAAAGGCTTGCTGGAGCCTGCCCGCACTGCTGGTGGTGACCGCCGTTACAGTGAAGCTGATCTGGCGCAACTGCAACGCATACATGAACTCACCGAAGAAGGACTGAACCTAGCGGGTGTAATACGAGTCCTTCAGCTTGAACAACGGGTATCCAAACTGCAACAACAATTGGAAGCACTACAACGAGCAAACCAGGTTGAAGATGAGCATTGATCCAAGTCGTTGGAAGCGACACTAGCACACCACCAGTATCCCACTAGCCAGAAGGTTGAAGATGAGCATTGATCCAAGTCGTTGGACTGTTAGAACTTCAGAAGCTTTCACAGCTGCCACCGAAGCCGCTAAAGCTGCTTCGCATCCCGAGGTCACACCGCATCATCTCGTTGTTGCTCTGCTCAGCCAACCTGAGGGGCTGGTCATGTCTATGCTGCAGATGGCTGAGATAGATCATGCTGAAGTGCTTGATAAAGAGCGCAAAGCTTTAGCTGCACTTCCGAATGCTTACGGGTCGGATATTCAAATATCCCAGCAAACCCGAAAACTCCTGATGAAAGCCGATCGGGCACGAAAAGATTTAAACGACGAGTATCTCTCCACCGAGCATTTATTGTTGGCCATGGCCGACCTTTTGGGTTTCGACCAGAAGAAGCTGCTGAAAATACTGCGTGACATACGTGGCGATCAGCATGTCACCACCAAAACTCCTGAAAACCAGTATGAAGCACTTGAACGTTTTGGTCGTGATCTCACCGCTGCAGCTCAGGCTGGGGAGCTCGACCCTGTGATAGGCCGTGATGATGAGATCCGCAGAGTCATCCGAACTTTAGCACGTAGGCGTAAAAACAATCCGGTGCTGATTGGAGAGCCCGGCGTAGGCAAAACAGCGATAGTCGAGGGGTTAGCGCAGCGCATTGTAGACAACGACGCCCCGGAAAGTCTTATCGGTAAACGTCTTGTGGTACTTGATCTGCCGGCCATGCTGGCAGGTGCGAAATATCGCGGCGACTTCGAAGAGCGTCTGCAAGCAGTGCTCAAGGAGATCGACGAATCCGCTGGTCGGATAATCACCTTCATCGATGAACTCCACACTGTGGTTGGTGCTGGTGCAGCCGAAGGAGCGATGGATGCCGGCAACATGCTCAAGCCACTGCTGGCTCGAGGTACTCTGCGGATGGTGGGTGCTACCACGCTCGACGAGTATCGCACTCGTATTGAACCTGACGCTGCCTTGGAACGGCGCTTCCAGCCGGTGTTGGTGGTTCCTTCATCGGTTGAGGATACGATCGCTATCCTGCGGGGCTTGCGTGAACGTTACGAAGTGCATCACGGTGTCCGTGTCAAAGACTCTGCACTGGTTGCTGCTGCCATGCTTTCTGATCGTTACGTAACCGGACGTTTCCTGCCTGATAAAGCGATCGACCTGATAGATGAGGCAGCAAGTTCGCTGAGAATCGAAATCGACTCGGTGCCAACAGAAATCGATGTGGTGCAACGGCGTTTACGTCAACTCGAAATGGAACGTGTAGCGGTAGCTTCTGACGACGACCAGGATTCACGGTCTCGCCTTGTTGACCTGGACCGTGAAATAGCAGAACTGACCGAAGAGCAGTCCACGCTCACCGCTCGTTGGCAAACAGAAAAAAATGCTATCGACGATATCAGAAACCTCAAAGAAGAACTCGAAAGCCGCCGCAGCGAGCTCGAGCGTGAACTCGACCTTGAACGAGCCGCGGAGATTCGTTTTGGGATTGTGCCCGATCTTGAACGTCAACTGAGCGAAGCCTCCGGCAAACTCGCTGACCTGCAAAAGAATTCCTCAATGCTTACAGAAGAAGTGGAAGACGAGCATATAGCAACCGTTGTAGCTCGCTCAACAGGTATTCCAGTATCAAGGTTGATGGAAGGCGAAGCAGCCAAACTGGTGCGGCTTGAAGATCACCTGCATGAGCGGGTGGTTGGCCAAGATGAAGCAGTCAGTGTGGTGGCCAATGCTATCCGTCGCAGCCGTGTCGGGCTCAACGACCCGCATCGGCCGCTGGGGACTTTTCTGTTTTTAGGACCCACCGGGGTGGGTAAAACCGAATTGGCCAGAACTTTGGCTGATTTCCTTTTTGACTCTGATGCGGCTCTCGTGCGGATCGACATGTCCGAGTACATGGAAAGACATTCAGTGTCTCGTCTGATCGGAGCCCCACCCGGATATGTAGGACACGACGAGGGAGGCCAACTGACAGAAGCGATCCGTCGTCGCCCTTACGCGGTGGTACTGCTGGATGAAGTGGAAAAAGCTCACAGCGATGTTTTCAATGTGCTATTGCAATTGTTGGATGATGGACGACTCACAGATGGCCAAGGGCGCACAGTGGATTTCACTAATGTCGTGTTGATAATGACATCGAACTTGAAAGGTGAACCCGGCAATTTTTTCAGACCCGAGTTCGTGAACCGCATCGATGACATCGTGCGTTTCACTCCGCTGACACGTGAGCATCTGGCAAAGATCGTCAACTTGCAGTTGGAAGACCTGGGCAACCGATTGAAAGGCCGGCATATAAGCCTTGACATACCTGAAGATATCGTGCGGTATCTGGCTAAGGAAGGATATAGTCCGCAATACGGAGCTCGTCCGTTGAAGCGTCTCATACAGCGCAAAATCGGTGATCCTCTAGCGATTGCCATGCTTGAAGGTCGTATACAAGATGGCACTACCGCAGTGGTTGGTTTCGATGCTGAAGCCCCAAACCCTGAGGGACCGGACCCTGTTTTGCGGGTTGATCCGGCGGATAAAACATAATCGCAGTAGGCATCAAGCCGATACGACCGTTAACCTGGTAACGCTGATCTAAATACTGCGTTGCTTCCATGGTTATGGTCGCTGAGAGTACTTATTGTGGGCATGAGACATGACGCAGCGAATGTTGCATCGAAGTGTCCGGTGCATGGTTATGATTGCTGGTAGTAGTGTGGGTATGAGGCAGCAGTAGTGATAGTGGAGAGGAGCGGGTTATGCCGGTAACCATAGTTGTTGGTACTCAATGGGGAGATGAAGGCAAAGGCAAATTAACGGACCTGCTAGCCGCGAAAATGCATTTCGTCGTCCGCTATCAAGGCGGGCATAATGCGGGCCACACACTTGTTGTAGACGGCCAAAGGTTCCCTCTTCAGTTGGTGCCCAGTGGTATTTTGTACCTTCACATAACACCTGTGATAGGTAACGGGGTTGTGATCGACCCGAAAGTCCTCATTGAAGAGATCAAAACCCTGGAAAGTCGAGACATAGACAGTTCGGCTCTGAAAGTGTCGGGCAATGCTCATCTCATTATGCCTTACCATGTGGAACTAGACACTCTACATGAGCGACATTTGGGTAGAAGCAGGTTAGGCACGACAAAGCGTGGTATAGGTCCTGCTTATGCCGATCGGGCGATGCGTTTGGGTTTGCGGGTGCAGGATCTGCTGGATCGAGACATCTTCCACGCCAAACTCAAGGTAGCTTTGAACCACACCAACAAGGTATTGGCAAAAGTCTTCAATCGGCTGCCATTGACACCCGAAGACATCGCTGAGAAGTATCTTGACGAGTATGCGCCGATACTCAAGCCCTATATTTGTGATACAGTGGCATTACTTCACGAGGCACTTGAAGCCGGCCAGAATGTGCTGCTTGAAGGAGCGCAAGCAACTTTCCTTGATCTTGATCATGGTACCTACCCTTTCGTCACTTCATCAAACCCGACCGCGGGTGGGGCTTGTACGGGTTCAGGAATTGGCCCGCTTCACGTTACCCGGGTTGTGGGTATCGCCAAAGCTTACGTCACTCGAGTGGGGTCGGGGCCTTTTGTCACCGAGCTGTTCGATGAAATAGCCGATCGGATTGTTGATGTTGGAGTTGAGTATGGCACTAACACCGGACGGCGTCGTCGTGTTGGCTGGTTGGATTTGGTGATGCTACGCCAAGCAGTGCGCCTTAACTCGCTCACTGAGATAGCCCTCACGAAGCTTGATGTGCTAAGCGACATACAACAACTGAAAGTATGTGTAGCCTACAAGATGAACGGTAAAAGGTTTGAGAGTATTCCCTACCACCAGTCGGTCATACATCAGGCTGAAGCAGAGTATGTGGAAATGCCCGGCTGGAGCACCGACATCAGCGGCATTACCGACCCGCAGCAGTTACCAGCGGCTGCGGCTGACTATCTAGCCTTCATAGAGGACGCAGTGGGCGTGCCGGTACGACTGGTGGGTGTAGGGCCTGCCCGCGAGCAAGTTTTAGAACGGCAAACCTGCTTGCAGGATTAATACGAGCGAGATCAACCGAGAGCCCGTGTCGCGACGGCAGAGTGTTCTGGTGCTACTAGCTTGCAGGATTAGCACGAGCGAGATTAACCGAGATTAACCGAGAGTAATACGGGAAACCGGGGATAGTTGAAACCAGGGATAGTTTTGTGGCAGATACGCAAGCTGTGAATACCGATGTGCCTCATATTGTGGCTTTGCGGTATGCCAGCCAAAGAATGCAGTCTTTGTGGACGCCTGAACATAAGGTGGTGTTGGAACGCCGCTTCTGGGTTGCCGTCTTGAAAGCTCAAAAGTCGTTGGGGTTCGAAGTGCCCGAGGAAGCGATAGCAGACTACGAGGCAGCTGTTCACGACGTTGATCTGGAATCAATCACTGCCCGGGAGGTCGTAACACGCCATGACGTGAAAGCACGTATTGAGGAGTTCTGCGACCTTGCAGGCCATGAGTACGTCCACTGTGGTATGACCTCACGTGACCTCACCGAAAACGTTGAACAGCTCCAGATACTCGAGTCTTTGAAAGTCATACGCAGTGATCTGGTGATGCTGATAGGCGGGTTGGCTGATTCGGCAGAAAAATATATGTCGCTGGTCATGACTGGTCGAACCCATAACGTAGCAGCTCAAGCAGTTACCCTGGGTAAACGTTTTGCTGACGCGGCTTCGGAAGCGATTATCGGTTTCGAGCGTATAGTGGGGCTTATGCAGCGGTATCCGCTGCGCGGTATCAAAGGGCCGGTTGGGACTCAGCTCGACCAGCTCGACCTGCTCGGCACATCCGCAGCAGTGGCAGAGCTTGAGAAGCTTGTAGCCGAGCATTGTGGTTTCACCAGGGTTTTGCCGACTTCAGCTCAAGTGTACCCCCGCTCGCTTGATCTCGACGTAGTGGCAGCGTTGGTGCAAGTCGTTTCAGCACCTGCGTCTTTGACCACAACTGTGAGACTCATGGCTGGACACGATCTGGTGTCGGAGGGTTCACGGGATGGTCAGGTCGGGTCGTCGGCTATGCCGCATAAGGTCAATGCCCGTTCTTGTGAACGGGTGGCGGCCCTGAAAACAGTGTTGGACGGCTACTTGGCCATGGCTGCTTCACTGTCTGGGCGGCAATGGAACGAAGGGGATGTGAGCTGTTCGGCGGCCCGCCGTGTGATGCTGCCGGACGCTTTCTTAGCTGCTGATGGCTTGTTGCATACAACTGCTGCTGTACTCGAAGATTTGAGAGTGTCGACAAAAGAGATAGAAGCAGAGTTCAATCGTGACCTCCCGAAGTTGATCACTACACGGCTGCTCGGGGCTTTCGTGGCTGCGGGGATGGGACGTGAAGCAGCTCACAGGCTGTTGTCGGAATATACGAAACCTTCAACTGACGCTGCTGTATCCCCAACCGCGGATGTCTTGCAGCTTGTTGACCGTCTGGCCGCCGACAGTAGGACACCACTATCCCACAACGATTTAGTGGGTTTGGTGGCTACTTCTGAGAAGTTCACCGGTAGAGCTGTCGAGCAGGTTTGTGACGTAGTGAAGAGGTCACGTGCTATAGAAGAACTTCATCCTGAAGCGGCAGATCAGCGGTCGGAATTAAGATTGTGAAACCTGGTGTGTCTCGATACTGGTTCAACGTGGTGCTAGACGAGCCTGTTCCTTATTCATGTTCCCAGTAACTTTGTCGTTAAGACCTGCAATCAGTGCACCAGTAGGGTATTCTCTCATGTGATGCCTCACAAGTCCTATTCCCATCACAGCACGGGCATACCCTACCATCGGGCCTAATGCTGGCTTCAAACTCACAGGAGCATTGAAGTTGTGTGTGATGTGGGCCTATTACCGATTGTTCAGGGTGAGGTTCGTCCGGCCAGGCAAATAATCGACAGAGCAGCAGTGGTGGTTGTTGGTGTTGATGAAGCTGAGATCGCTGAGTGGTGAAAGCTGTTTGTTGCCGAGTCTATGAGTTTTGGAGTGCGGTCGGTGTTCTGTTGATGATGGTGGTTGTTAGAGTGAGATGATGGTGATCACTAGGGTGATCAGTACTCCGATGAGTGCTATCCAGGTTGGTAATGCTAGGCTGAGTCCTATTACGAAGATCTTCTTGGATTGCTGGGCGAATCCCAGGACCATTTCACTGCGGATTTCTTTGAATCCGGCATCAACTTTAGAGTCTAGTCGCTCTATTTTGGTGTCTAGTTCAGCGGTTTTCGTATCGATTTTACTGTTTAGGCGGGTTTCGACCATTTTGACTTCGTTCCTCACCATGTCGATGTCTTTTTTAACCATGATCAGGTCGTCTTTTGTGGCGAGTTGTTCGGTGTTGATTGGGGGGATGTGCGCCATGAGGGTTCTCGCTGTGTCTGTGCCGAGGCTTTTTTCGAGTTGACTGGTGAGTTCTATTCGTTCTGACTCTGTTTTGGATGTTAATACCATTGTATTCCGATCTCCCGTCACATTCAAGCCTTCCCGCGCATGCCAGGCTGGGCCCACTGTTGAACAGTTTTATACTATAAGCATCTATTATACACGTAAATCATTAGAATTACCTATAGTTGGGTTGTAATGTGCAGCAGATCAGGGTTCGGGGAGGAATGTACTGGCTGCTAACTAACTACCTAACTACTGTAGGCTTTCGCTTTGGCTGGATCGTTGCTTAATGATGTTACCGTGGTTGACAGGCTTAGGTCTGTGCCTGGCGTGTCTGGCATCTCATGCCATATGCTGGTGGGGTCGGCTTCTGCTCCGCAGTCCGCACCATAGCCGGCCCGGGTTAGTTCCGCCGATACTGATTGCCATCCGAAACCGCTTACACGGTTGTTTGAGGAGTTGTTAACCATGATAACGCAGAAACTGTTACCGCTAGCGGAGATGACGCCCATTCTGATGAGGTCGCCTGCTTGGATTTCGGTATTTGCTGGAATGTCGGTGGTGTTCCCTGAAGATCCGTTGGGGTTGGTGTGGTTGGTGATTGGAATATCATTATTGCCGGAGTCAAGGGTTGTCTCGTTTACTTGGACCCACACCGTCACCGTATTAGGCGTGTTCGCTCTGGTTCGTCTTGTGGCAAGTTCACCGAAAGAGGCTTTGTCTTGAAATACGACATAAGGCTCCGCATTGGTAAGAGCGTCTACTGAATGGCTGGTTGCGTTGGAAATGTTGCCCGCATCATCTGGTACTGTTAATGCGTAGTTGCTGTATCCACCTGGTAGCATGGTTGAGTAAACTACTCGTGCTGCTGCTACAATTGAGCGTAGAGTGGATAGAATACGGGAATCCTGCGCCTGTGCAACAAGTTGTGCCTGAACATCGGTATCCTGCAGCGTGTCAATTAAATCTTGCATCGCGTCATCGAAATCTTGTGCTTGATTGTGTAGTTGTGCAGCAAATTGTTTCTCAGCAGCAACATCTCGCACACCGTCACGAAAATCCTTTACCGCTTCAATGAAATCTTGCACCGTGCCTTCACCACCTAAATCTTGCATCGCGTCCTGGTAATTCAGTGCTTGGTCTTGTAGGAGCGCATCAAATTGTTCCGCAGCAGTAGCATCTAGCGCATCAAACATGTTTCTTCCTGCAAGATCTGCATTTTGCATCGCGTCAATGAAATCTTGCACCGTGTAAGACTCTTTGAGTGCTGCTGGTTGTTGTGTGGTAGTCGTTGTGTAAGACTCTTTGAGTGCTGCTGGTTGTTGTGTGGTAGTCGTTGTTCCTTGGTTGGGTTGGTCGTTGTTGTTATCAGAGCAACTTGTGGCTATAGCTGCTAGCAGCATTACACCGCATACCACGACCATAGTGCGAGTTTTCACGTTGGGTAGAGGGGGGTAAGGAGTCGGCCTCTTCGGTTCTGGTGCTGTCAGTGTGTTACGAGGTGAGCGTCGGAAATTCATGCGGATTATTCCTTTGATACTTATTGATAATAATGTAAGTCGCTGATTGGGATTCAAGACAGTATAACCACGGGGGGGGGGGGGTGTGTCACTGTGTTTTTTGCGGGTTTTTTGTGAGATTTTTTTGGGGGGTTGTGGTTGTTGGTATGGTTTT
>JAPPJC010000062.1:17820-19168 GCA_028820455.1 Acidimicrobiaceae bacterium | reverse complement strand
ACAAACACCCCAACAACCCACCACCAGCACAAAATAACGCGACAGCTTCTAAGAGCAGAAGATCCCCGAGATTTGGCAGAACATGCAAGACAAACCTGATGAGGAACTGGTTGAGTTGATCATCAAACGAGTCTACGAATGCATCGATATCCGCCCCGACCAAGCCCAGGTACTGGCAACTCTACAAGGCACACCCATGCCACACTCAGTTCCAACAACACCCGCCCGACCCGCTGATCCTGGACAAGTTCACCCCACAACCACCGCAGGTGAGGATC
Organism: Acidimicrobiaceae bacterium; assembly: GCA_028820455.1. Classification (GTDB taxonomy): domain Bacteria; phylum Actinomycetota; class Acidimicrobiia; order Acidimicrobiales; family Aldehydirespiratoraceae; genus JAAXHB01. The sequence continues at coordinate 18,890 of JAPPJC010000062.1, read as the reverse complement.
ACTCAGTTCCAACAGCATCCGTGCAACCCGCTGCTCCTCGTCCCCCTTCACCACGACGCAGTAAACGCATACTAAAAGGAGCTCGTTTGCCCCGACCGGATGAGATTCGGATTCTCGGCGAGGTTCGTGCTGTTGAATTGTGGACGGACGTCGTACGAGAAGTGGCATCTTCACTGTATGAGTTGCATCCGACCAAATACGACCAGACACTGCTGAATCTCTGGCCAAACCGCAAGAGTGCAGTTGCATTGGAATCCGAACACATTCATAGGCCGTTCTGTCCACCAGGAGCAAACGTTTATCTGACCACAAATGGAGATGCCCTATCCCTCTGTCGCAAGGCCGGAGAACTACTGGAAGCGTTCGGTCACGATAGAGACGACCTCAAAATCCATACCGCAAACCAATGGTATAGCAACACTGACGTAATCAAAACCTTGAGCAAACGCTGATTCTACGACCTTGTAGTATTATCACGGTAGAAACAACTGAAAGCCAAGTATCGAACTTATGTAAATCAATAGCTACAAGTAAAAATCAAATGTCAGATTTACATGAAAGGATGAATTCAGTGGATGATAGAAGCCAACAACCACAACAAGTATTTAACCTGACTGCTGATAATACACAAGCACAAAACCAAAGTACAACAAATCTCACGGGTGCACTCATCGAGGCTTTTCGTGAAGCTGCACCATTGATAGTCCAAGAGATTGTTAAACAGAATAAAAAGTGACTTGAATGTATGACTTGCAGATATAGACTTGCAGATATATATGAGTAGCTACAAGCAAAATTTTGCTAAAGGTGTGGGTATCGGGTGCGGATTACAGGCTGTGTCTATTGCTGCACCGATTATCTTAGGACTTCGTTGTTGCTACTAGCAATTCCTGATGCTGAGACGATGACAACGTGAAACGGGTTGCTTCTATATTGGATACCACCACCATCAATAGTGTTCAATACAGGCTTGTAAACAGGGGTTTGATTGCGGTAACGTTTCACTACTTCCGTCGCTGCCATCAGGTCATGCGTGTTCATTGTCGCCAATTCGTAAGCTCCGCCGGTTA
>JAPPJC010000062.1:0-17720 GCA_028820455.1 Acidimicrobiaceae bacterium | reverse complement strand
GCTCCGCCAGTACAGTCAATTCGACATCCACGCCCTTGCGGGTTGCAACCATATAATCCACTTCAGCAACCACATAAGGCGACACCACCATGATCGAATCGTTACTCCCCCAGCCAGTCCATCACCGTCTCACATAACTATCCGACTCGCTGAACAAGGCGATAAGCCCACTGGTGTCAGCGATGATCATCTCTCCCCGAAGCCCTCCAGGTAGTCGTCAGTATGCTCAGCCCAGGAGCTGTCACCGGGAATGATTCCCGGTCGGGGGTCGGGGCGCAGCACGATATCGTGAATGGCCTGACGGATCACCTCGGCCTCAGAACACGAACGCAGCCGAGCCTGACGCTGCACCTTCCGCTTCAACGACTCCGGCAAATACACAGTAGTCTTCTTCATACTATATATGGTACCACCGCTAGCACAGTTTCAAGACTGTTCGGCATACGGCTGTGGCCTTTCACCACTTCTACCACCAGAACAGCCTATGAAAGATCAATCATGCATGAAACCACATCATCTGCACTACACCCCGATAGTGCCCGACAGCATAATCCCACCCCCCTGCTCCAGCAACGATCCCGATCAGCAGCTGTCAACCCTAATATGTAGTTTCCTTAATTAAAAACCGTAGATCCTATACTAACCTGAAGTATAAGTAGCATCAAGCCAGAGAGTTTCACCCTCTTCTATGATAGAAAATCACCCGAATACAGAAATAGAAAACAACACAGTATTGCCTGTTGTGCTATTATTTGTACTCTTGGTCGTATCGCTCTCATACATCACAATAAAAAGCCTCAACGAAGACTCCCAACAACCGACTGATACCTCCACGGAGGTGCTAACGGAAAGGACATCAGATGCTGACACAGATACTGCACCAACACAAACAGGCACAGACATCGACCCGACCGAAGACCCTAAGGGTTCTTCCACAGATCACACCATAGTCACAGAAGACCCCACAATCTACACAGAAAACCTGAGTGGCGATACTTCTGCAACAGCTTCCCAGTACACCACCGTCAGCGCAGGTGGGTATCATACATGCGGGCTGCGTCCCGACGGTTCTATCACATGTTGGGGCGATTACAAGCACGAACAGGTTGAAGCACCTGCTGGAATGTTCAGCGCGGTTACCGCAGGCGGGTTACACACTTGTGGGTTGCGCATCGACAACACCATCGAATGCTGGGGCGACAACGAATACGGGCAGATCAATGCACCTGGTGGAGTGTTCAGCACGCTGAGCTCTGGAGGTGGTCATTCGTGTGGGTTGCGCACCGATGGTTCTGTCGAATGCTGGGGCAGAAATACTGATCCCATCCACGGATACGGCGATCAAGCTGAAATACCTGATCCTACCCTCCAGTACACCGCCGTCACTGCAGGTGGGTATCATTCGTGTGGGTTGCGCACCGATGGTTCTGTCGAATGCTGGGGCAACAACAAGTATGGACATGACCATGGACAGGCCGATGCCCCTGGCGGAGTGTTCACCGCGGTCAGTGCTGGCCTCTTACATACTTGTGGGTTGCGTACCGATGGTTCTATCACGTGTTGGGGCAGCAACAGCGACGGACAGGTCACAGTGCCTGGTGGAGTGTTCAGCACGCTGAGCTCCGGTGGGGATTATTCGTGTGGGTTGCGCACCGATGGTTCTGCCACATGTTGGGGCAACAACTGGTTCGGGAAAGCCGATGCGCCTGACGGGGTGTTCACCGCGGTCAGCACTGGCTCTAGTCATACTTGTGGGTTGCGTACCGATGGTTCTGCCACGTGTTGGGGCAGCAACAGCGACGGACAGGTCACAGTGCCTGGTGGGGGTTTCATCTCGATCGATGCTGGGGGTAATGCATGTGGGTTGCGTACTGACGGGTCTGTCGTCTGCTGGGGTAGTCGTCATTTTGATGGTGCGCTTGATCCGCCTGATGGTTCGTTTATCATGGTTAGTGCTGGTATTCGTCATGCTTGTGGGTTACGCACCGACCATGTGATCCTATGTTGGGGCAACAACAGCTCTGGAGAATCCAATGCTCCTTATGGAACATACTCTGCTGTGAGTGCTGGTAGCTATCATGCGTGCGGGTTGCACACTGAAGGTTCTATCACATGCTGGGGCAACAACAAGTATGGACATGACCATGGACAGGCCGATGCCCCTGGTGGAGTGTTCACCGCGGTCAGTGCTGGCCTCTTACATACTTGTGGGTTGCGTGGTGATGGTTCTCCCATATGCTGGGGTGACAATGAATACGGGAAGTCTGATGCGCCTGGTGGAGTGTTCACCGCGGTCAGCACTGGCGGGGATCATACTTGTGGGTTGCGTCCCGACGGTTCTACCACATGCTGGGGTGACAACGGATCTGGTGCGTCTGGTGTGCCTGGTGGGGTGTTCACAATGATCAGCACTGGCACTAGCCACACTTGTGGGTTGCGTCCCGACGGTTCTGTGACATGCTGGGGTGAGGACCGGTTCGGGGAGACTAAGGATGTGCCTGACGAGACGTTCACTGCTGTTGATGCTGGCGACTTTGAGACGTGTGGGTTACGCATCGACGGCGTTGCAGTATGTTGGGGAGATTCGACTAGTCTTGTCCGCTGAGACGCGGTCTCATCAGTAGAGCTTGTCCACAAGCTAGCACAACCCGAATGGTTGGCAAGAAGAAGCGATACTCGAACAGGCCTGCCAACCCGTTCCAGCCCTCATTCGGTGAGATGCCTCTAATGCTCGGCGGGACGCAATGATGCGTTGGATCGGATTGATGGTGTGTTCGTCAACCATGCCTGCAAGGAGAAGAAACGCCGGTGAAACCGAAACGTACTATCACCGAGGCTTATCTCAGACCGGGCGGGATGGACGTTATTGCCTCGTTTGTTCCGACTAGCAACGTGATCAACCTGGAAAAACCTCGAGGAAGCTGTGCTGCGAGGTCAAAGAACGAAAATCAGGATCGGGCCGTTTGACTTCAGACGCGTGATCCAGATCAGATGCCCATGAACTCCGAGAAGTCGTCGGAGCCATCTCCTTGGATAGCATATCGGTATCGGAGCTCATCTCTATCATCCCCATCTCCAGTGGCCTTAATGCCCCTTATATGGATAGCGGCGTAAATCCCATTCGTGTTCCGACATACGACTATACCGCCCACGGCCGGAGTCCGATAGCGGGAGGTGTAATCCAATCCCCGAGCTTGCCGCACTTCTGAGATCGCCCCCACGGTGGGACAAAGCCCTACACCGTTTATAGAATCAGGATCATTGTAGACGTATATGGCCGTATTACTTGCCTTGCTCCAAGCGGTCTCGAATTCTAAGGGAGCATACCCGATCACATACCTACCATTGTGGTTGCTGTAGTCGAAGACCACTTCGCCGGTCAGTGATACCATTCTCGGTGGCGGGACATCCGATGCCTTACCGGCGAATTGCCGGACCCCTAACTTCTCCGCTATATACGTAGCAAGAGATGCAGGCGTATGCTTATCAGCCTCCTCGTACAGTATGTGTTCGGGAAGGTCCGGCACTGCCGTACTGTCAAAGCGTACAGGGAGAACGTACTCCCGATCCTCTTCGGCCATTCGCTTCAGAGCGGCTTTCCGCTCAAGCCGCGGCCAAGACTTCCTGACATACTCTTCGGAGATGAACATCACCACATACCCAGCTCGACGCTCGAATACGTCCTGAAACACCTCGATCCCGTTCTTACCCCACAATCGCGTCCGCTCGAAGCCATCGTAGAACACCGCGATGGACCTAGCTTGGAGGTGTCGAGCTACCTCCTCCACGTAGCCCCGCTGCTCCCCTGCAAACGACAATGCAACTTGATACTGTGGAATGTCCACTCCAAGCGTCTCCCTCGACGGCAGCCTCTTCCCCGGATTATAGGGTGGTGAGCGGAAACCCCACCCATGCTCGTGCTGGAGGGCTCACCCCACTAACCCCTCAACCCAGATACAACGTCTGCGGTTATCATAACTAGACGCGCAAACCGTTACCATCACAGCCGAAGCTGTATGGGCAGATACTATCCGCGAACTCGCAGTGGATCTCAACAACATCTGTGAACGTCGTAAACAACTAACCAAAGACATCGAAGCTGTATTCATGGTTCATCCACTTGGGAAAGTCATTTCCTCTATGTGCGGATTCGGTTCAAAAGCAGAAGCAAGACCTCTTATAAACCCAAAAAACACTTCTTCCAAAACCTGCCAGCCCCTCTAACGATTAGGTCCACACTGACAGCGAGCGTAAAACGTCGCGATACACTTAGTTGTGTCTGTTATCGTTATGGAGTTCAGTTGGTATTATCATAGAGTCGGCTAACACACCGGCCATCATCGCTCTCCAGCGATAGCCCGTCCCTTGAGGAGGATATAGATGAGCCAGATCATAGTACAAATGCCTGATGAAATGGTGAGTGCTTTGGACGCAGCAGCCGCTCAACTAAAACTCAGCCGCACTGAAATTATTCACGATGCCATGGAACGCTACCTGCAAGATTGTGAAGACCTTGCATTGGCTCTGGAACGTCTGCAAAATCCGGACGATCAGGTGATCGACTGGAATCGGGCCAAGCATGAGCTACTCAATTCGGATTAAGCGCAGCGCAACTAAAGAACTGGCACGGATCACCCGACAGGATCGCGAGCACCTGATCCGTGCCATCGACCGTCTCGGGAAACACCCACTCACCGGAAAACCGCTGAAGGGCAACCTAAGAGGTCTGCGCCGGACACGTATTGGCGACTACCGTGTGGTGTACCAACTCCTCAACAGTGAATCGACAGTCCTCGTTGTACGTGTCGCTCATCGGCGGGAGGTCTACCACCGATGAGGGGCGGCTGCTCCGCGACAATGTGTGGTTTATCGACTTCGGCATCAGCTCAAAGGACCCTGAGCAGGCCTTCTAAAACCAATTGACATGGAGAAGCCGTACTACGCTGTTAATCCCAGTATGTGTTTTCCTGTGTCAGCGTCAACGTATGCGAAGCTCTGTGGTGGGCGAAAGCCTCGGTAACGTTCGCGCAGATCTGATAGAGGCACCTTATGCGACATCCGAATGCTTCCCTGAAGAATGACCTATCCACTATTTTTAGCACTCGGCATGAAACCTGAGATAATAGCCTAACCGGCGGATTTCCCCACCTACCCGCGGACATTCTAAATGTATGATCATATGAGGTGGAAAAGAGGTAGGAGATATGCACATTATGGAAGATCATGCTGGTAATGCCAGCCACGGGTCTATTCTTACCGTCGGTAGTACGGCATGTGCGCATGACGGCGGCAGCAGGGGCGATTCGACCCACAGCGTGTTCGGGGCAGGGCCCTGTGGGAATCCTCCTGGCGGGACAACGTGCTGACCATGGCCGAGATCAACCAGATCCCCAGGGACCACTGGCTCGGAGGTGACGATGAGCCTCTGACGGAAGCTCTCTCGGAGGGCAGGCCACCAAGGATGAATCCGAAGAACTCCGCTGACAACTCCGGCCCTATAACGGTGCGAGGGCAGACCGCAGAGGCCACCACACCGATCACCCGAAGACAAACCCACCATATTGCCGGGAACGGACTTCGGTCTTTTGCATCCTGTTTCGGAAGTCCGATACCGGATACCTCCACGAGTGTCGCCAGCGCGGCGAATGAACGCCCACGCACGACGGTCGAGGGTCAGAAGTCGGGGAAGTGGAACAAGAAGCCTCTCATAAGATCAAAACAACAGAGGCTGGCAGCATCAACGATAATGCTGATCCTCGCCTTAGTGGCCGCGGCCTGCGGTTCCGACTCCGACAACGCGCTGGTGCCCACTACCAGCACGGAGACGGTCTCTTCGGAAAGTTTAACAACCACTGAGCCGGTCACTGTTGAGGTGGTGCCTTCTGACGAGGCGACAGCTAAGGATCCAACCGATCAGGCGGTCCCCTCGGAGAGTGTAGACATATCCGCCAACCCCACACCGGAGGTTCCGGCTTCCAGCACCGCAGAACCTGTCGAAGTCACTATTACGAACCCCGCTGCAGACATCCCGGCTTCCAGCACCCCAGAACCTGAAATCATCACTACGACCTGCGATGTGGTCACACCTGAGCAGACCGAAGGCCCCTTCTACTTCGATGCTGGTCAGGTTCGCAGCAATATCACTGAAGGAAAGCCGGGCATACCTCTTTTGGTCCGAATCCGTCTCGTGAGGGTTGGTTCATGTGAACCGATTCGTGATGCGGCCGTGGACATTTGGCACGCCGACGCGGCAGGCCATTACTCCGGATACCCGCGGCAAGGGAGAGACCGGGTTGATACCTCCGGTGAAACCTTCCTGCGAGGAAGGCAGTTCACCGACGCCGATGGGCTCGCTGAGTTCGAAACGATCTACCCCGGCTGGTATGAAGGAAGGACCGTTCACATCCACTTCAAAGCCTATTCAGAGGAACGGGGTCTCATTACTTCACAGTTGTATTTCCCTGATGACATCACCGCCAAAGTCCTTTCAACACAACCCTACTCTGCCCGAAGCTATGGAAACCGAACCAATGAAGACGATGGAATATTCGACGATACCCCACAGAGCGAGGCCCTGATGGGACATCTCACGAGCAACGGGGATGGGTACATAGTTTCGCTGACCGTAACATACACTTAGGGTGTTCGCGGGGGAATTATAGCTTTGCGTTGACAAGTTGGGTGGGCTGGTATGCTTGCTGTGTTCAATCGTATATTGACTTCAGGAATGGCAGATTCGGGTGATGCGAGCTTTGTGTCACTGTGAGTGCAAGTTAGTTGAGCAACAATGACGACTACCTCTACAACACCGTCGAACAACGGATCATCATTTTCCAGGGCTCTACGTATACGGTGTAGCATGAACCAGCAGTTTTCTGTGACACACCTATATCACGATGGAGCTTCAAACCGCTAACGTCCTCAAGGCTAGTAGTATACAAATAGAACGCGTACGACCACTTCAACAACGACAGCCTCGACGATTCCAACAACGTGCTTGTTCTCACACTAAAATATGAACAACACGACTTGCACCAGTAAGGCATGTAGCGGAGTGACGCTTCACAAGTCCTGTCACCACTACAACGCGGACACACTCCACCTTCAGGCCAGATATTAGCCTCAAACCACTGTCTCGCTGCCGCATCATCAGGGAATAACTCGGTCAATCACAGTAAACTTACTCCACTTCCATCCGACTTACCAGGTGAACTATGCACACCATAAAATACAACACCTAGCACGACAATCGTCAATGTAAGGCTATAATCCCCACCGCGGTAACGTTTCACTACTTCCGCCGCTGCCATCAGGTCACGCGTGTTCATTGTCGCCAATTCGTAAGCTCCGCCGGTTAGCTCCGCCAGTACAGTCAATTCGACATCCACGCCCTTGCGGGTTGCAACCATATACTCCACCTCAGCAACCACATAAGGCGACACCACCATGATCGAATCGTTACTCCCCCAGCCAACCCATCACCGCCTCACGTGAACCACCCGACTCGCTGAACAAGGCGATAAGCCCACTGGTGTCAACAATGATCATCTCTCCCACCAGAACAGCCCATGAAAGGTCAATCATGCGTAAAACCACATCATCCGCAATACACCCCGATACACCCCGATGGTGTCTGACAGCATAATCCCACCCCCTCTGATAGGGGATTGTAACTTTAAGTTGACGGGTCTGGTGGTGGTTGATCGCTGGGGAAGGTATTATCCCGATCGCTGTAGAAGGTATGATGACATGCCGGACATCGGATCTTCGGCGTTCCGGGGGGATGGTCTTTCCGCATATTCCGGAACTGGCTTCTTAATCGCCGTATGCTGACTATAAGAATCCATATGAAGGCAACAACTCCTAAGACCGCGTACACAAGTGTGGTAACAACTTCGTCTCCCATTAGGTACCTCTCCTTCCAGGAAGTAGCTTACCATATGGACATGGCCACTCGATCGCCACTCGGTAAAGAGAAGGCAGTCAGAGTGGTGAGACTACGCTGATGAAAACGAGGTATTTCCCCGAATCGGTGCTATCGAGACAGCCGAACGACTGAAGGAAAGTAAAGGAGCACTAGATGGAGTCGACCACGAAATTACGCAGCAAATTGTTCGAAACTGTCGTGGATGAAACGCTACAGCACCCATTGTTTCGTGAGATAGCCGCCAATGTTGCCCACATGGGAGCCCGAACGCTGATGCAGCAGACCTTTGAACAGTGGGATAGTCCTGACCGTCAATTCGTGCGCGACTTTCAGACGGAGGGCTTTGATGCCCGGGTATTCGAACTCTACCTTGCAGCCACGCTTGACAGTCTCGGCTGGACCGTAGGAGCGGAATCCGATCGACCGGATTTTCGCTGTCTGGGCAGTGACCTCGAGTTCTATGTCGAAGCCGCTACGGCTCACTCTCCTGGGAATCCCAAGACACCGACCTCACCTGATGAGTACTACAAGGAACTACTGTCAGCAACAGACAATTTCGATGAGGTGGCTGTCAGATTCGGATCGGTACTCCGGAACAAAGCAAAGAAGGCTTACCAGGATCTGCCCCATGTCGCAGGGAAGCCGATCGTGATAGCAATCCAAGGTTTCTTCGGTGCTGGAGTGCTTTTTCACACTGAAACCCCGCTCATTCGCTATCTCTACGACTTGGTGCTTACTGAAATCGACGAGAGTGGCACCATTTATCCCACGGATGCACCTGTCGGGTTTCACATCGGGGATTCCAAGACGATCAAGTCTGATTGGTTCCACAACCGCGATGCCGCCTATATCTCAGCGGTGATGTGGTCCAACTCCGGGACGGTAGCCAAGTTCAATCGCATGGCCGCAAGTCTCGGTCTCGGTGCACCGGGCTGGGAGATACACCGATTTGGGACCGAACTAGATCCCCAGCCCGGAGCAACTAAACCGGTGCTTTTCGTTGAGCGGGTCGAACCATGTGGAGAACCCTGGGAAGAGGGTCTGGTCATCATGCACAATCCCCGCGCCAAAGTCCCATTGCCACTGTCTGCGTTTGAGGGAATGACCCAAATACGACAAGTAGATAACACACTCCGGGAAGATTTGCGGGGCCGAAAGATCTACAACCAGCGGTCTTTTCCCCATCGGGAAGTAGACCGGTCGAAGATACTAGAAATGATTGATGTTTGGATTTCTGGAATCGAGTGGGGATCGAACCGTGTTTTTTAGATCCACAAGGATTTAAAATGTGTTCTGGGGTATGTTTCGCAGATGTTGGTTTGGGACCAGTATGCGGGTAGGCGTAGAATGTGTTTTCTGGTATGGTTGACGATTTGTGATGAGAGCATGAGTGGTAGCAGATCGGCAGCTATGGAATCCCATCAGTGGCGGAGCAGCCTGTGTAGGCAGCCCTGGCAAAGACGGAACCCGAGTTCTCGCCGGGAAGTCGAGGAGATGACAACATGCGCGTAGTAGCAACGACAGAGTTCCAGGCCAAAGCGGAGCAGCTGATCACAGAGCGTGAAACGCTTCGAATTGATCATCAGGGTACGCCGATCGGCTTCTACGTACCGATCGCTGCCAAAGACCGCCGCGCTGGTCGTGAAGCACTGGGGCGGCTCGGCAGTCTGGTTGAAGAAGTGCTTGAGCAGACTGGCCTGACCGAAGACGAACTCGTCGCAGAGGTTGAACGCACTAGCATTGAGCTTGAAACGCCCGATAGTTGACACAGTGTGCTCGTAGGAGAACTGCTGCGCACCAATAGCCAGCGACTGTTGAAGACAACCAGCTCAATCCGTGCACACCCGAGCATATAAGAGCCGAAGCCGTTGTCGAGATACCTCGTAGAGTCGCGGCTTTCGCCTGTGCACGCTGCCTGTCTTCAACAGTCGCCGATGGCATCGCAGGCGAGTGCTTGGAAGTCTTCAAAGACAACGTAATCGCCATAGAGGTAGCCGCCTACTCGGCCCACGAGGATGAAGCCCGGGCCAGCGAAGGCACGGTCGGGCAACTTCCCGATTCTTCCGACCTCGTGGAATCGCTTGCGTGGAAGGAGGTTTGATACACGGGGTGTGCATGTACCAGAACAGCTAGCATGGCGTGTTGATTCGAAGGCGTGTCTCAGATGTGCTCGGGGATTTTCAGTCGTCGCGTGGGTTGACCCAGGACCGCCGCGATGAGCTCGAAGTCTTTGTCGATGTGTAGAGCGGTGAACTGGGAGAGTTCAGCGGTTGCAGTGACGAGCAGATCAGGGATTGAGGGAGCCCGATGATGGCCGGTTTGCGCCAGGGTGTGTTGTACCGTTAGTGTACCACTCATGTGGGATGCACACGAAGAAAGCTTAGAACAGAGCCCGCAGGCCATGAGTGTCGTTGGTGTATAACAGCTGTTGCGACCGGACGCTGTTCGCGGTTTGATCCCTCCAGCGTGGAATGGTTAGGCGACATGCCCGAACACTGGGCGATCGGTGAAACTCAACAATGGCTTGACATCGTTAACGGTAGGATGCCAGCCAGTACTGTGTTGCTGAATACTGGGATGACGACACAATGTAGGATCACACCCGACAAGAAGCCTTCTCAGAATCGACGGTATTCACATCTTTGAACCTGGGAGACCCTCAACTGAAGCCCACACCCAAACCCTGTATCCAAACCGCTGTATCCATGGTATGCTGACATGTATGGTCCGTACAGTCATCAAACTACCTGAGGAAATCGATGCCCGGCTCCGTGATGAGGCGCAGCGACGCAAAATAACGATCTCGGAGCTGATGAGAGAGGCCATAGAGAGCCACCTCGGTTTGCAACGCCGGTTCGGTGCGGCGGCAGCCGGGCACAGCGGACACTTCGACGTGTCTGAACGCGTTGAAGAGATCCTAGCCGACGAGGTAGCGTCATCGCATTAATCATCGACGCTGGTCCGCTCTATGCTTACATAGACGCCGATGACCAAAATCATCGAGTTAGCCTCGATCTTTTGATGACCCATCCAGGGCCGTTGCTTGTACCTCTATTCTGGTAGTCACCGAAGTCAGCTACCTTGTCGGTACACGCCTGGGACCGGAAGCAGAAGTACGCTTCATCGGTGATCTGGCCTCAGGTAACCTACTGATTGAACCAGTAGTGTCCGGTGACTGGCTGCGCATAGCCGAACTTGTTCACACATACTGCGACCTCCCCCTCGGCACGGTTGACGCTTCGGTGGTAGCTACATCCGAACGCCTCAACATTACCACAGTAGCCACAACCGACAGCGACACTTCTCAGTAATCAGACCCGTCCACTGTCACCGACTGAGCATCATACCCTGACCGTCAAACCTGATCTTCTGACCTGCATCCTCAACCGCGTCCAACCAGGATAAAATCCTCATACATCTAGTCCCCCCTCCCCCGAAACCGCCTCTCGACGCACCTCGTAGTATATCGCGCTGTGTTGGGGATCTCAGGGACCGAGGTGGGTGATCGGGGTGACTGCTACCCCGTCGGGACGTTCATAGGCGTAGCCGCCGCTGGCGGTCACCACGACCAGTTTGACGGGGGCGCGGGTTTTCCTGCGGTCGAGTTTGGTTTGCAAGCGAAGCAGCGACCGTGCGGCTTCGTCTATGCTGTCAGCACCTCCGAGTTTCACTTCTATTGCCACCCATCTGCCGTCGCGGTGCTCGACGATCAGATCGACCTCGAGGTTGCCGCTGTCTCGGTAGTGTGACAGTGAACACCGGTTGAGCTGAGCGTAGACTTGCAGATCACGGACTGCCATCGACTCGAACAGTCGGCCCGCGAACTTCAGGTCACGCATCAACGCGTCCACGTCCGCACCCAGCATGGCAGTGCTCAGGGACGGATCCGCCAGATACAGCTTCGGTGTCCGGCGTGCTTGAGCGCGGGAAGCCAGATGCGGTCTCCACGCTGGTACCTCTTCCACCACGAACAGCCGTGTCAACGCCGCCAGGTAGGACGCGACCGTGCGACGTTCCAACCCTGCGTGCTGCGCTTCGGCTGCGGTGTCGGCTGCCAGCGTGGTGTGACGCACCTCGGTGGCGACATTGCGGGCGACCGAGAGCAGCAGTCTGCCGACGCGCACGGGATCGCGGCCGATGCCGTCCACTCTCGACACGTCGGTGCGGCTGATCTCGTCCAGGTAGGAGCGTGCGGCGTCGCCCGCTATGCCCGGATCGGCATCACGCCACTGCGGCCATCCTCCCCGACAGGCCGACTCCAGCACATCTCCCAGCGCGGAACCGCAATCGGCTGCAGCGCATTCCCCGCCCTCCAAGAGTGCTCCGAGCGAGACGCCTCCATCGGATTCTCCGCTCTCGTACAGGCTCATGGGCCGCATCCGGATGCGCATGACCCGCCCGGCACCGGAATGACGGGTGATGTCATCGGGCGGATCGGCCGAACCGGTGAGGATAAACTGCCCCTTCAGACCGCGGGCGTCGCAGGCTCGTCTCATGGGGTTCCACACCCCAGGGGCGAGTTGCCACTCGTCGAGCAGCAGAGGTGGAGTGCCGTTGAGCACCGACGCCGGATCCATACCCGCAGACAGAGCCGCTCGCACTCTGTCATCCAAGAACACCGCACTGCTGGCGAATCTGCGTCCGGTCCAAGTCTTGCCACACGCTCTCGGCCCCTCCACCAGCACCGCCGGCATAGTCCGTAAAGCCCTGCTCATCTCGTCGTCCACAACCCGGGGGAGATACCCCTCGGGGCTGACACAACCGCCTGAACCGTTATCCACACTCCCGAGTATAGCCGACACACCGCTCAACACGCCAGCAAAGTGGCAGTTATAAGGCCAGCAAAGTGGATGTTGTGTGCGTCAGGTTAGCACTAATACCTCGCGTGGACACGAACACAAAACTAGAACACAAGACAGAACGATGGTCGATACGGGTAACAGCAGCCCAGGACACGATCGTGCGCAAAGTGTCGGACACAACCGGGATGCCGTTGAACGAATACGTGACCAATTCCCCTGTCACTGCCGCAGTTGACGGCCTCGCAGATCGCCGGGTTTTCACCCTGGACACCGACGCTTGGGAGGAACTCCAAGAAATCCTCAACCAGCCGACAGTGACCAAACTAAAAATCGCCGCGTTGCCAGCTGAGCCTTCTCTCCATTGCCGAGAAGACATCATGGCCTTTCTCAGTCAGCATCGCGAGAAGGTCGCGGTGACAAGCACACACATCAATAAGAAACTTCATGTCTCCTAATGGATGATAATATGCTCATGCAGAGTTTCACCCGCTATCGAGCGATAGGCAAAGAGCAGGCATGCTCGGATGTCCTCCGGCTCCAGTATCGGGAGCTGGGAGAGTATCGCGTCAGCGGTGTCGCCAGCGGCGAGCATCCCCAGCACATGCTCCACGGCGATGCGCATATCACGGATGATCGGCTTACCGCCGAAGACATCGGAGCGCACGGTGATACGCGACAGCAGCTCGGTGTTCGTGGCAATGCCCTCATCTCCGTGACCTGCTGGCGGCGTCCTAAGATGCGGCGCGACCAACTCCGCTGCGTCCGTGGTCATCCTCTTACCTCCATGGTCTGAACTCTGGTTTGACAAATAACATTCTAGCTCGAAAACTCATCAAGTCACCGTACCGCTAGTTGGACCGCATCCGGCGGGGAGGCACTCAACTAACAAGCCGCCACCAACAGGCAGGGCAAGTGACAAAGAGCCATCCCCGCCGGAGCTGCCACAACCAAGTAAACCACGCATGCGCTCTTATCCCACGGGCCACACCATGCACCGATCCTCCATCAACCAACATCGACAACGCTCCCCGCCAGCCGCACCCGACACCACGACGCGCTCACCGAACACGCCAAACATCCCAACCCCGAACGATCAGCAACCGACAGATCAAACCCTGTAACTCCCCCCTAACAGCCCCAACCAAAACCACGACACACCACTAGTTCATGGTCGTATGCACTGACGCCACGCCTGCGGGATCGCTTCAGACTTTATCACTGTTAGCATAACAGGTACAGCTAACTCAAAGCAGTACCCGCATAGCTCCTTTCGCCATATTTGCTGCTACAAAGCTAATTCTCACGCCGAAAACGATTTGATGTTCAAGAGTCGGACTACGCTGGCCTACGCTGTCAATCCCAGCACGTGTTTCCCGGTGTCAGTGTCAACGCATGCGAAGCTTTGTGGTGGACGGAAACCTCGGTAACGTTCGCGCAGATCTGATAGCAGACCGTGGAATAAATGGTTTCGAGTGTGAGGTGGGTGGGGTGTTGAATCAGCGTTCTTTAGCAGCCAGCCACCGCTTTCAACGCTTCGCACATCTGGAGCCTGGTGAGTGGGCTGATCCGTCCCAGTTTGTGGGTGAGCACCGATTTCGGTACAGCTGCGAGGTTGTCGAACGAGGCGACACTTCGACGGTCTATGCCGTCGTCGGGCCCTACTGGAATGCAGGTGGGAATTTCGCGGATCGTTGTGGTGACTGGAGCCACCACAACGTTGTTGAGCACCGGGATCGCTTCGTCTCGGGACACCACGAGAGCTGGACGGCGTTTGGCGTTAGGTGTTTCCATGAGCCACAACTCGCCCTGGGCTACCACGGTTCGGCTTCGGTCATGGCGATCGCGTTGGTCATTGCCTGGGCGTCATCATCTGCGGTCTGAGGCCGTTCGCGGTACGAATCGGCGATCAACCCACCGGCACGGGAGTGCTCCACAGATTCGGCGAGATGTTCGACGGCCCGGCGTACCACCGCCGAGCGCGTCTTACCGACGCCTTCGGCCACCAGACGGTCGAGGGTCTCGATCTGGCTGCTGCTGAATCGAGTGTGCACTGCAATTGTCATACAAACAGTATACAGATCCGGTGGAAGTGGTGGGCAAGCTCCAGCAGCTTATGCTCTATGTTTTGCAACCTGTGTTTTCGGTTTTGTGTCGGGTTGTGATTTTGGTGAGGTGGGGTTGGTAGCGTTCGGCTAGTTGACAACCGCGGACGTTACATGCACAGTCCAGCGACACAAACACTTTCTTTGTCTTCTGCTATGGTTGGTGAAGCTTTCACCAAGACCATGATCTCCAAGGTGGTTGTCTTGATACTCAAAGTTCCACGATTTGCAAGTCAGAGTGGTGAGAGCTGATCTCATCGGTGATGCAAGAACGATGGCATTGATTGTGTTCGCGTTCGTAGCAGAGTAGTGCAACATACTGTTTTCTAGCTTGCGCTACGACATTTTGCACAGCTTGCGCTGCTCCGTTCTGAATGTGGGCTATGTATCTGTCTCTCACTCTTTGGGAGCCCCGCTTGAATGGCTCACGGTTTTCTTTCGGGTTGCTTAGTTCGCGTTCATGGACGTATTCGATATCAACAGCTTGGAGAGCAGCAGCCAGTGCTGTTTTCGATAGGCCTTTCTTGCGGGATATAGGGGTTAGCCGCACATCTATTAGAACTGCGACTCCGTTGGCTTGGAGAAGTTCAACCAGATTTTCCGCGCTGGAAATGTCACGGATGCGGATATCGGGCATGGCCACCTCCAGAATAATAGATGCCAATAGGATATCACGACAAACACCAGTCGTGTCATGCGCAGGATTGAGTGTCCAGTCTGCGGTTTCGGCCAAGCACATCCAAGGCTGCTGCACGAAGGCTGGAACGAACACTACCTGCGATGCGGTGGATCACCGGCGGAGTGTCAGAATAACTGACATCTAGGATCATGCTCGTCTCACTCTGCCTGATAAGAACCAGTGCACAAAGATGGCTGCGGCGTGAAGGATCATCTCGCATCGATCGACAGAGATATCAAGAGGTTCTTTGAGGTTTCCGTGTCTGAGATGGCCTATCTGAACACCTCCTCAAATCCGAAAAGCCAATAATCCGAAGAACGGATATGTCTAGCATCCACAGGCTCATCGTAGGAGGCAATGCCTGAAGTACCTGCTAGATAGTCTCCCCGGACAGTACCTGCCAAACGCTCTGGTAATCGGAATCGGACAAGGTGGAACCGGATGGGTGTGCTCGGACCCATTCTGTATCCAGGAGATTCCTCTGGACTACGCTGGTCTACGCTGTTAATCCCAGCATGTGTTTTCCGACGTCAGCGTCAACGTATGCGAAGCTCTGTGGTGGGCGGAAGCCTCGGTAACGTTCGCGCAGATCTGCTAGGGGTATCCTATGCGACAAAGGTTCGGCACATGATAATGTCAACCCCACGCCAACACTGACTCCCTTGAAATAGCGGCGGAACTCATTGTAGTTCACCCCTGTTTGTGATTTGTGGTGTGACCATAGGTCTGCAAGGCTGAGAGATTCGACTTTTTGCACCGTGCAAGTACCCACCAACGCCTTCACAGGTGACGAAGCATACACGAGAGCGGTCACCGGGACGTCGATCCTAGGGCGGATACGGCGAAGTTCAACGGTTTTAGTTCCGGCAAGCACGGCGTCAGCGAAATGTGGCTTCAATGACAGAACGAGCATCCGGTTGTGAGCAAGCCTGCCACCGCCGTTACTGTGTGCCAGTTGATGATGACCGCCTGTATGGTCAGAGTTCATGTTTGAATGCTTCCTTGAAGAATGCGGCCACGATGCCTTCACTGATATTTTGCGCTGTCACCCATGAGGGAGAGTGCTCCTTTTCAGTGAATATCCGCTTTGTTGTACCCATAGGCACAGGTTGTGGGAACACGGTAGTCTGGCTGAACAGCAGAGCTGTAGCACGCGGGCCGAGGTTTCCAGCAGTGCTAGCACACTTCTCCACGTCTCCTTGCTCAAGCACTCCAAGGTTACCGTATTTGCGATAAAGACGGTTGGGGTGCCCTGTGTCGACTTTATCCAACCATGACATGGCTCTCATCCCGCCGGTTTCACCCCCATCAGAAACCCACCAGAGGATTCTGGCCGGAGCTTCCAGACTACGTGGTGACTTATAGTAGACGTTCTCACGTGCCAGTGCCGCCAATGGATGATCCTCAAACAACCTGGCCTGGCGTTCTTCGTAGCCCAGAAGCACGCGCGCGTATTCTGGTTTAATCGGCACTCTGTATGATGGTACTATACCACAGAATACTTTAGAAGGCCAGAAACGCAGCTCATATTGCCGTATATGATAAGGCGTCAGTTCACTGCGGCTGATTTGGTTTAACTCGGCTGGAAGACAATCATCAGAGGTAATAATATCCCGCTGGACATCAGCTACCCACGATTCTCCGCACAGCGTGAATCCCTCGTCTATAACAGCTTGAATTGTGCTGCTTATAGGATTACTTGAAGTGCTGGTAGGACTTCCTGCCATAGTGTTGCCCACCGTTGGGATGCTATCCGTTATGATAACTTGTGTGTGGCCATCTTTGGCGGCTAATCTCCTAATGTCATGGGCCATCTGACGGATCAGCGTGTAACAGTCTTGTGATTGAGAGCTACGCAGCATCTTGACGAAGACTTTTTCGTCTTCACGATACAACGCGCTAAGTGCGAGTAATGACCCGTCATCATTCAAGATTTGCAGTATTCTATGTGATTGGTGTGCAGCTATTTCCTTCAGACACCGTTCTAACTGTATTGGCCGCTCGCGGATATCATGATAACACAAAGCGGCCAGCCTGGGCCTGGAGGGAATACTGTCCGCTGGTATAATGCACAGTTCAGAACCGGCAATTACCCGTGGTTGGTATTCATGCTCGTTTCCTTGCCTGTGTAGCTTCAATAGGAAGTCAGCGGGATTAAGAAGCTGTCGCGTTATTTTGTGCTGGTGGTGGGTTGTTGGGGTGTTTGTGTG